>JBIKVK010000131.1:0-8893 GCA_044356835.1 Burkholderiaceae bacterium | reverse complement strand
TGCTCCCAACAATCTCGCCTGGCTGCTGATGCGGCACCCGGAGTCTGTGGCGGCGCGCCTGGCACTGCGCGGTGACAAGGTCGGCGCCTCCGAGCTGCACCGGCTGGGTGTGGTGACCGAAATTCAGCCCGACATACAGGTACTCGAGCGCTGTCGGACGATCGCGACTGAATTGTCCCAGTGCGACCCCAAAACTGTTTCCTTGATCAAGTCCTCGCTGCGTCGCGGCTCGATCGGCGTCAGCCCGCGAGAGTGGTTCGATTCATTTGCAGCAGGCCAGCCCTCGGTCAAACCGCCAGGCTCGGTCGCCGCGGCCCGGGCTGCGGGCGCAGCCATTGCCGCTGAAGCCTCGCGAGCTTGACCCGTGGATCTGCAGGCGCATTCGGCTCCGGTGCTCGCGCAGATCTCGGGTGCACGCAGGCGGGTGGCGGGCCTGGAATGCTGGCGTGCCTCCGACCTGGACCGCCGAGTCGACTGGCGATTCGAGATCTCCCCGTCGATGCGGCGCGATCTGGTCAGGGCTGCGAGCAGTTCGTTCGCCGATTCCGGTGACCCGACCCTCGAGAGGGACCCGATGGACTGGGCCGCGCCGACCTGGCTGGAGGCCTGGCTGGAAGATATCATCGGTTCAATCGCCCGGTCTGGACTCGCCTGGATTCGAGGGTTTCCCGTTGAGGAGCTGGGAGCGGTCCGATCCGCGCGCCTTTATCGCGCCCTGGGCGACACCATGGGTGATGCCCTCTCGCAGAACAGCCGTTGCGAGTTTCTTTCCCCCGTTTTCAATGAAGGCGTTCGGTTCGGATACGACAGCGCCCAGGCCTCGCAAGGTCGCGGCTACCGCAGTCAGGCCCAGTTGAACCACCACAGTGACCCCACGGATGTGGTGGGCCTGCTCTGCATCCGCAAGGCAAGGTCCGGGGGCCTCAGCTCGATCGTCAGCGCGGCGGCGGTCTGGAATGTGATGCTCGACGAGTGTCCCGAGCATCTCGCAACTCTGGAGGCTGGTTTCCCTTACGATCGAAAAGGTGAGCAGGGGGTCGGAGAAGCGGAGGTCACGGAGCCGATTCCGGTGTTCAGTCCATCCCGCGGCCGGCTGTACTGCCGGTATGCGCGCTCATACATCATTGGAGCCGCGGGCCGGATGGGTCGAACGCTTTCCGAGGCCGAACGCGCGGCGCTTGATGCCTTTGACCAGATTGCAACCCGTCCTGGGATGGCCTTCCAGATGGCTTTTGAGCCGGGCGATGTCCAGTGGCTGGACAACCTCGCGGTGCTTCACGGTCGAACCGCGTTCGAAGACGATCCAGACCCCGAACGCGGGCGCTTGCTGTATCGCCTCTGGCTCCAGATGGGGCAATGCGCCCCGTGGTCCGAGGTGTCTCCCGTGATGCGCTGGGCCTATGCGCGTTTTGGGCTGCTCGGTCGCACCGCCGGCGAGTTGTCCCTCATGCAGGCGCAGGCCGATGCACCTTCAGGCTGAATCCGAATTCCTCTGCATCATCGAAGCGCTATGATCCGAAAACCGTTCCCCGTTAGGAAAATCTGATGAGCGCCGCTCCCCAGACCCGCTCGACTCCACCCGCCTCGGACCCGGCCTTACCGCCCGAGCTTTCGGGTCCGGCCTGCTGGTACGGCAGCGACTGCGCTGACGCGTCGGATTGGCTCGAGCGATTGAGCCCCGATGAGATTGATGAAATCGAGCGCGCCGCCCGGGCCTGGGGCGATCGCGATTTGCGCGAGTTGCGGCCCGAGCTCTTTGCGTTGCCGCAGGTGAGCCGGCGCATCGAGCGTGCTCGCCAGCAGCTGCTCGACGGTCGCGGTTTCGTGCTGTGGCGAGGCCTGCCGGTCCAGCGTTGGGGGCGCGTTCTGTGCGCCGTGGCGTTCTACGGAATCGGGACCTATCTCGGTCCGTCCCGTCCCCAGAACGCGCAGGGGCAGTTGCTGGGCGAGGTCCGTGACCTCGGGCTCAAGTCCAGTGATCCCAAGGTGCGCATCTACCAGACTGCGGAGAGGCAGTCATTTCATACCGATTCATGCGACCTCGTGGGGCTCCTCTGCCTGCAGCAGGCGCGCCGGGGCGGTGAATCCGCTCTGGTCTCGTCCCACACACTGTGGAACGAGGTGCGTCGGCAGCGGCCTGATCTCGCCGCGGCGCTGCTTGAGCCGCTTGCGACCGATCGGCGCGGCGAGATTGCGCCCGGGGAAGAGCCTTTCTTCATGATTCCGGTGTTCAACTGGTTTGCCGGACGAATGTCGGCCATCTATCACCGTCCCTACATCGATTCGGCACAGCGATTCGAGACGGCGCCGCGTCTGTCCGATCGTCAGATCGAGGCGCTGGACCTCCTGGACCGACTGGCCAATGATCCGCGCCTGCACTTCCTGATGACCCTTGAACCGGGGGATATCCAGCTGGTGCACAACCACAGCACTTTTCATGATCGGATGGCCTTTGAAGACTGGCCCGAGCCCGATCGGCGCCGACATCTACTGAGGCTCTGGCTTGCGCCTCTGGATGCCCGGCCATTGCCGCAGGTGTATGCGCAGCGTTACGGCAGCGTGACCCCCGGGCGGCGGGGTGGTGTCATGGCGGGTGAGGGATCGATGGCGGCCCAGCCGCCGGCCAGCTGCTTCAGCAGCTGATTGCTTGCCGCCAATTGGCGGTTTCGAACGTCGACCAAGCTGCGCTCGATGGATAGTGCTGTGGTCTGGGCGCTGATCACGTTCAAGAAGCTCACTGTCCCTGCGCGGTATTGTTCGAGTACGAGATCAAGCGCGCGTCGGGCGGCCACCAGGCTTTCGGACTGCAGTATGACCTGTCGATCGAGTGCGGCCCATTGCACCAGGCTGTCCTCGACCTCTTGAATGGCCGCGAGGACCAGCTGTCTGTACTGCGCGCTGGCCAGGTCGAGGCTGGCGATCGCACTGTCCATACCGGCCTTGCGCGCGCCGCCGTCGAGCAAGGCCAGGGCCATACGCGGACCTACCGCCCAAACCAGGCTGGGTGAGCTCATCAGGTCGCTGAGATCGCGTGAGCGCAGGCTGACATTCGCTGAAAGAGAAACGCTCGGAAAGAAGGCCGCTCCGGCCACGCCCAATCGGGCATTGGCTGCGGCAACGCGGCGCTCGGCGGCCGCGATGTCGGGCCTGCGCTCGAGGAGCCGCGCTGGAATGATCTCGGGCACTTTGGGAGGGTCCGGAAGTTGCGCACGCTCTGAGATCGCCAGGCGGTCAGGTGTTCGCCCAGTGAGGGTTGCCAGCGCATGTTCAAGGACCCGTCGGGCCGAACGCACCTCCTCGAGTTGCGCCTGCGAAGACTTCAGCTGAGTCTGCGCCTGCGCGACGTCGGCGGCCGACACCACGCCGGCGCGATAGCGGTCTTCGGTCAGTTGCAGCAGCCGCTCGTACGCTTTCACTGCATTGTCGAGCAGGCCGGCCTGGAGTTCGGCCGAACGCATCGAAAAATAGGTCTGAGCGAGCGTCGCCTGAAGAGACAACCGCACCGCAGCGACGTCGAATGCGCTCGCCTCGCTTTGCGCCTGCGCCGCACTGACTGTCTGTCCGATCCGACCCCACAGATCGATCTCCCATTGCGTGCTGAGTTCAGGGCCGAGTGTGGTCGAGGAAGTCGACGCGTTGACGGCTCGGCTCTGCGTTGCCGAGAAACTGGCCGCGACTGGAAGACTCAGACCCGCCCGGCTCGCATCCAGTGCAGCTCGAGCGATCCGGAACTGGGCCTGGGCGGCCACGAGATTCTGATTGCCGGCCTCCAGCTGTGACTGCAACGCGTCAAGCTCGCGATCGTTGAAGACCTGCCACCAACGCGCGGGCACCGATTGGCCGGGCTGCGCCGGCGAAAAAAGTGAACTCTCACGAAAGCGCTCAGGGAGGTCGACAGGCGGCACCTGATAGGGAGGAGGGGTGCTGCAGCCCGACACGGACAGTACCGCGAGCCCTGCCAAAATACACAGTGCGATACGCTGGCCATGCGCACTGGGCGCCGGCGTGTCTGAGGATGCGCTTCCCCCTCTTTGCCAAAGCGATTGACTGGCTGAGCGCAGCTTGTCGACCCAGACATACACGACCGGAGTCGTGTAGAGCGTCATCAACTGGCTGAGCAGCAGCCCCCCCACGACCGCAATGCCGAGCGGCTGCCGCAGTTCGGCGCCATCGCCGGTGCCGAGCGCCAGTGGTATGGCGCCCAGAATGGCTGCGACGGTGGTCATCAGGATCGGCCGCAGTCGGATCCGGGCTGCGGCATAGATGGCTGCGGCCGCGCTGATGCTGGAGCGACGTTGCCGCTCAATCGCAAAGTCGATCATCATGATGGCGTTCTTCTTGACGATCCCGATGAGCAGAATTACGGCGATCATGGCAATGACCGAAAACTCGGTATTGAACCACTTCAGAGCGATGAGTGCTCCGACCCCGGCCGAGGGCAGGGTGGACAGAATCGTGATCGGATGAAACAGGCTTTCATACAGGATCCCCAGAACCAGATAGATGGTGACCAGGGCCGCCAGGATCAGCAGGGGCTGAGTCTCCATCGAACGCGCGAAGGCTCCCGCGGTCCCCTGGAAAGTTCCCCGAATCGACACCGGCGCACCGATGCGCTCAATCGCCGTCCGTATCGCTTCGCTGGCTTGCGACAGTGAGATGCCCTCGGCAAGGTTGAAGCTGATGGTCGTGGCCGGCGTACCCGACTGATGTGCCACTGAAAGTGGGGCCGCGGCCTCCTCGATCCGGGCAAAGTCCGCGAGTGGCACCCGCTTGCCGGTCGAGGACACGAATTGAAGACTCTTCAATGATTCTGGACTCTCCAAAAACTCGGGCAAAAGTTCGAGCACGATGCGGTATTGATTGAGCGGGTTATAAATCACACCGATCTGTCGCTGTGCGAACGCATTGTTCAAGGTGGCGTCGATGGCCCGCACCGACAAGCCCAACCGAGCGATCGCTTCACGGTCCAGCACCAGGGTCGTCTGACGTCCCCGGTCCTGGACATCGGTGTCAACGTCAACGATCTCCGGAAGGGCTGCCATCGCCCGGCGAATGGGACCCGACCAGGCGCGAAGCTCTTCCAGTTCGTCGCTTTGCAGTGTGTACTGAAATTGGGAGCTTGCCTGTCGCCCGCCGACGCGGATGTCCTGGACCGGGACCATGAACAGGGTGGCCCCCGGTTCTCGGGCCAGTTTCATCCGCAGTCGTGCTACAACCCGCGTCGCCGGTTCTTTGCGGTCCTCGAGGGGCTTGAGCGCCATGAACATCTGCGCCGAGTTGCGCGCGCCGCCGCCTGTGAAACCGGTGACCGATTCGACTGCCGGGTCGGCGCGGACAATCTCGAGAAATCGTTCCAGGCGTTGTTGCATCGCCTGAAACGAAGTGGCCTGGTCCGCACGGATGAACCCGACCACCCTGCCGGTGTCCTGCTGGGGGAAAAAGCCCTTGGGGATCGTGCGATACAGCTCGATGTTGAGTGCGATCACTCCGATCAGTGCCAGGAGCACGATGGGCTGCCAGCGAAGCGCCCAGCCCAGCGAGCGCCGGTAGCCGACGAGAAGCCCCCGCTGGATCGATGCGAGGACGCGTTCTACCCAACCACGCGCACGGGCGGGGTTCGGCGCACGGAGCAGCGCAGCGCACATCATTGGCGTCGTGGTCAGGGAGATCAACATCGAGATCAGGATGGCCACTGACAACACGATGGCAAACTCTCGGAACAATCGCCCGACGATGCCTCCCATGAGCAGGATCGGGATAAACACCGCGATCAGCGACAGACTGATGGAGACGACGGTGAACCCGATCTCTCGAGTACCCTCGAGTGCTGCTTGAAGAGCCGTCTTGCCCCGTTCCATGTGCCGCGAGATGTTTTCCAGCACCACGATGGCGTCATCGACGACAAAGCCCGTGGCGACGGTGAGCGCCATCAGGGACAGGTTGTCGAGACTGAAGCCGGCCAGGTACATCACCCCGAAGGTGCCGGCGAGCGATACGGGGACGGCGACGCTGGGGATCAGGGCCGCCCTGACATTGCGCAGGAACATGAACACCACCATCACGACCAATCCGACCGAGAGCGCAAGTGCGCGTTGGATCTCGCGCAGCGACGCCCGAATGGTGGGCGTTCGGTCGGACATCACTTGAAGGTCGATCGCAGCGGGAATCGCGGCCTGCAGCTGGGGCAGCAGAGCCTTCACCCGGTCGACCGCCTCGATGATATTGGCGCCCGGTTGCTTGAACAGCATTAATAGGATTGCCGGACGGCCATTTGCGACCCCGTGGTTTCTGACGTCCTGCACCGAATCGAAGACCCGGGCCACGTCGGAGAGCTTGAGCGCGTTGCCGCTGCTGTACCGGATGATGAGCGATTCGTACTCCGCGGCGGTGAATGCCTGATCGTTGGCGCTGATCTGCCAGTGCTGACGACCATCGTTTAGGTCGCCCTTGGGGCGATTGCCATGACTTGTGACAATGGCGAGCCGGACATCCTCGAGCGAAATGCCGCTGGCCGCCAGGCGGTGAGGGTCCACCTGGACCCGAACGGCGGGTAGCGCCCCGCCGCCAATCACGACATTGCCGATACCTTCGACCTGGGAGAGGCTCTGCGCGAGCACGGTCGAGGCTGCGTCGTACATCTGACCTCGCGAGAGGACTTCCGAGGTCAGGGCGAGGATCATGATCGGCGCATCAGCCGGGTTCACCTTGCGATACGTCGGATTGCTGGGCATGTCCGAGGGCAGGAGCGTTCGCGCCGCGTTGATCGCAGCCTGGACTTCGCGGGCGGCCGCATTGATGTTGCGGTCCAGAGCGAACTGCACGACGACCCGGGTGCTGCCTTGCGAGGACGACGAGGTGATCTCGGTGACCCCGGCGATCGCTCCCAAGGTGCGCTCCAGGGGCGTTGCGACGCTTTTGGCCATCGTCTCTGGACTGGCCCCGGGGAGCGAAGCCGACACCGAAAGGGTTGGAAACTCGACTTGCGGCAAGGGTGCGACCGGCAGCAGCAGGTAAGCGATTGCACCGGCCAATGCGATTGCACAGGTCAAGAGCGTTGTCGCGACCGGTCGCAGGATGAACAGCGCAAGCGGATTGCGGTTCCAGGAGAGCGGCTTGCTCATGGGGAGCCCGTTTGAAGACTCGCGCGGATCATGCTCGAGCTGCCTCGCTCGCTGGTCCGATTCGGGCGAGGCGTGCGAAGCGCAGGTAGATGACCGGCGTTGTATAGAGCGTAAGCAACTGGCTGACCACGAGTCCGCCCACCAGGGTCACGCCGAGAGGTTGGCGCAACTCGCTGCCCCATCCGCTTCCGAGCATCAGCGGTAGAGCGCCGACGACCGCCGCAAGCGTGGTCATGAGAATGGGTCGAAACCGGAGAACGGCCGCTTGGTGGATCGCCTCTTTCGCAGTCAGGCCCCGCTCGCGCTGGGCTGCGAGCGCGAAGTCGACCATCATGATGCCGTTTTTCTTGACGATCCCGATCAGGAGGATGATGCCGATCACCGCGATCAGATCGAGGTCGGCCGGCCAGGCGAGGAGGGCCAGCAGCGCCCCCAGCGCGGCGGACGGCAGCGTGGAAAGAATCGTGATCGGATGGATGAAACTTTCGTACAGGATCCCGAGCACGATATACATCGCAACCACTGCAGCGAGGATCAGGAGCAAGGTGTCACGAAGCGAGCCCTGGAAGGCGAGTGCTGCGCCCTGGAACCGGGCGTCGACGGCGATGGGCCAGTCAAGCTCGGCGCGCATCGTTTCAATCGCCTTGACCGCAGCGCCCAGTGAGACTCCCGGGGCCGTGTTGAAGGAGATCGACACGGCGGGAAACTGCCCGACATGCTGGATGGCCAGCATGCCCGGACGTTCGGTCACCCGTGCGAGTGCGCTCAATGGAATTTGCGCCCCCGAGCTGCTCGGGACAAACAGGGTGCCGAGTGCGTCCAGACCCTGACGGAACTGGGGAGCGATCTCGAGCACGACCCGGTACTGATTGGATTGCGTGAACAAGGTCGACACCAGACGCTGGCCGAAGGCGTTGTACAGGGTGTTGCTGACTGCGGCGACGGTGACCCCGAGTCGGGCCGCGGCGGCACGATCGATTTCGATATGGGCGCGCAGTCCCCGGTCGAGCAAATCCGAGGCGACATCGCTCAGTTGAGGCAGATCGTTCATGCGGGTGACCAGCATTTGGGCCGTGTCCGACAGGGTCTGCTGGTCGGGCGAAGAGAGCAGCAGCTGATAGGGGGTCCTTGTCGCCCGCTCCTCGATCGTCAATTCCTGGACAGGTTGCAGGTAGAGCGTGATACCCGGGATGCGCGCGGCGTTGTCGGTCAGCCGACGAGTGATCTCGGTGATGGTTTCGCCCGAGCGCAACTCCCTGGGCTTCAGAGTGATGAGCATCCGGCCCGTATTGAGCGTGGCGTTACTGCCATCGACGCCGATGAAAGAAGTGAGTCGATCTACGGCGCGATCTTCGAGCAGGCGCTCAGCCAGCTGCTGTTGTCGTTCGGCCATGGCCTGGAAAGAGCTGGACTGTGTGGCCTCGGTGACGACCTGAATGACCCCGGTGTCTTGCACCGGGAAGAATCCCTTCGGGACCAGGACGTAAAGCCCCGCGGTCGCGGCCAGGGTCGCCGCGAAAAGGATCAGTGTCGCTGTGCCGTGATCCATCACGTGGCGCAGCCCCCGCCCATACGCTTCGATGAGCCGCTCGAGCGAACGCTCGATCCACCGCCCCAGCCGACCGGTCGAATGCAGCGATTCGCGCCCCAGCCATCGGGCACACAGCATCGGGGTCAAGGTCAGCGAGACTGCAGCCGAGATCAGGATGGCCACAGCCATCGTCACCGCAAACTCATGGAACAGTCGGCCCACCACGTCTCTCATGAAGAGC
>JBIKVK010000130.1:0-8905 GCA_044356835.1 Burkholderiaceae bacterium | reverse complement strand
GATCGCGCGGCAAGACTGCCAGGATCCGGCGGCCCTGGAGAGCGACCGCGTGCCCCTCGAGCACTTGATCTGAGGGGGCTACGGGCGCGATCCACTGAGGAAGAATCAGGGTGATCGTTGTCACAGCGTCGCATTAGACCACAAGGCACCGCCTTCGAAGCCGGCGCCCGGCCCTCTCGGGCCGGCCGGCACAGCCGGGTCTCCCCGACGGTCATCCGGTCCAAGGGTGTTAAAATTCAAAGGTTTAGCCGCTCTGCTTTTTTCTTCAAGGCGGCTCCTGGAACCCTACCGCCCGAAAGCTGCCCGCCGAATGGACCAGTTCGCCAAAGAGACCCTGCCCGTCAGCCTTGAAGAGGAGATGCGTCGCTCCTACCTGGACTACGCGATGAGCGTGATCGTGGGGCGCGCATTGCCAGACGTGCGCGACGGCCTGAAGCCGGTCCATCGCCGTGTCCTTTTTGCGATGCACGAGGTCAACAACGTCTGGAATCGCCCCTACGTCAAATGTGCACGCGTGGTGGGCGATGTGATGGGTAAGTTTCACCCGCACGGCGATAGCGCCATCTACGACACCCTGGTTCGAATGGCGCAGGATTTCTCCCTGCGCTATCCACTGGTCGACGGTCAGGGCAACTTCGGTTCGGTCGATGGCGACAACGCGGCCGCGATGCGGTACACGGAGTGCCGGCTCGAGAAACTGGCGGGCGAGATGCTCGCCGACATCGATCGTGAAACGGTCGACTTCCAGCCCAACTACGACGGCAAGGAACGGGAACCGACCGTATTGCCCGCACGGGTGCCGAACCTGCTGATCAATGGTTCCGCGGGCATCGCGGTGGGTATGGCGACCAACATTCCTCCGCACAACCTGGGCGAGATCGTCGACGCCTGCCAGCTGCTCTTGCGCCGACCCGAGGCGAGCATCGACGAAATCATCGAGCTGGTACCCGCTCCGGATTTTCCGACGGGCGCAACGATCTACGGCGTGTCCGGGGTGCGGGAGGGTTATCGGAGCGGGCGTGGCCGCGTGGTGATCCGTGCCCGAACCCACTTCGAGGAGATCGATCGCGGCCACCGCTCGGCGATCATCGTCGACGAGCTGCCCTATCAGGTCAACAAGCGGCTGCTTCTGGAGCGCATCGCCGAGTTGGTCAACGAGCGCAAGCTCGAGGGCATTTCGGACATTCGCGACGAGTCCGACAAGTCTGGCATGCGGGTGGTGATCGAGCTCAAGCGCGGCGAGCTGCCTGAAGTCGTACTGAACAATCTGTACAAGCAGACACAGCTTCAGGATTCATTCGGTATCAACATGGTCGCCCTGGTCGATGGTCAGCCCCGCCTGCTGAACATCCGCCAGATGCTTGAGGCCTTCCTGGCGCACCGCCGCGAGGTCGTCACCCGGCGCACGGTGTTTGATCTGCGCAAGGCGCGCGAACGCGGGCACCTGCTTGAGGGTCTGGCGGTTGCGATGGCCAACGTCGACGAAATGATCGAGGTCATCAAGGCCTCGCCCACGCCGCCGGTCGCTCGCGAGCGTTTGATGTCGCGCACCTGGAAGGCGGGCATCGCCCGCGAGATGCTTGCGCGGGCGGGTTCGGACATCGCCGCGTTTCAGCCTGAGGGGCTGCCCCCCGGCTGCGGACTCGAGGGGGATCAGTATCGGCTGTCCGATACCCAGGCCCAGGAGATCCTGCAGATGCGCCTGCAGCGGCTGACGGGTCTCGAGCAGGACAAGATCGTTCAGGAATACCGCGAGGTGATCGACCAGATCGTCGACCTTCTGGACATTCTGGCTCGTCCTGAACGGATCACGGCGATCATCGCCGACGAACTCGCGGCGATCCGCTCCGAATACAACAACCCGCGGCGCTCGGTGATCGAGCTGAATGCGACCGAGCTGGATACCGAGGATCTGATTACCCCGCAGGATATGGTCGTCACCTTGTCGCATGCGGGCTACATCAAGAGCCAACCGATCACCGAGTATCGTGCCCAGCGTCGGGGTGGCCGCGGCAAGCAGGCCACGGCGACCAAGGAAGAGGACTGGATCGACCAGCTGTTCATCGCCAACACGCATCAGTTCATCTTGTGTTTCTCCAACCGCGGCCGGGTGTACTGGATTAAGGTGTGGGAGGTGCCTCAGGGCACGCGCAATTCGAGGGGCCGTCCGATCGTCAACCTGTTCCCGCTCGCCGAGGGTGAGAAGATCACCGTCGTGCTGCCGGTCAAATCGTTCGACGAGTCGCATTACGTGTTCATGGCCACCAGCCTGGGCACGGTCAAGAAGACGCCGCTCACCGATTTCTCCAACCCGCGCAAGGCCGGCATCATCGCGGTCGACCTCGATGAGGGCGATTACCTCATCGGCGCGGCGGTGACCGATGGTGCACACGACGTGATGCTCTTTTCCGACGCAGGCAAGGCAGTTCGTTTCGACGAGAACGACGTCCGCCCGATGGGACGCGCGGCCCGCGGTGTACGCGGCATGATGCTCGAGGACAGCCAGCAGGTCATCGCCATGCTGGTCGCAGGCAGCGAGACGCAGTTCGTGCTGACTGCTACCGAGAACGGTTTTGGCAAGAGAACGCCCATTGTCGAATACACCCGGCATGGTCGCGGCACCAAGGGCATGATTGCCATTCAGTCAAGCGATCGCAATGGCAAGATGGTCGGGGCGGTCCTGGTCGATGAGCAGGACGAGATCATGCTGATCACCACCGGTGGCGTGCTCGTTCGGACCCGTGTGGCCGAAATCCGTGCGATGGGCCGGGCCACGCAGGGCGTGACCCTCATCGCGGTCGATGACGGCAATACCCTGTCGGGGGTGCAGCGGGTGGTCGAGTCCGACGCCTCAGCCGACGCCTCAGCCGACGCGACCGACGAGCCCAAGGAGACCCCCGAATGAGCGGGGACTCATCGTCTCGAGCCAGTCTCAGTCTCGCCGAACTTCGGGCGCGTATCGACGAGGTCGATCGCGGTCTGCTGCAACTGCTCTGCGAGCGGGCGGGCATCGTCCAGCAGGTGGGTGAGCTCAAACACCGCGAGGGTGCGCCGGTCTACCGGCCCGAGCGCGAAGCGCAGATCTACCGTGCGCTCGCGCAGCGCAACCCCGGCCCGTTTTCGGATCAGGCCCTGCAGTCGATCTGGCGCGAGATCATTGCAGCCAGCCGCGAGCTCGAGCGTCGTTTGCGTGTGGCCTATCTTGGCCCCGCCGGCACCTTTTCAGAGATGGCGCTCTTTGCCCATTTCGGGTCGCGTGTCGAGGCGGTGGCCTGCGCGAGCATCGACGAAGTCTTCCGCAGCACCGAGGCGCGGGCGACCGACTTCGGCATCGTCCCGGTTGAAAACTCGACCGAAGGGGCCGTCAACCGCACGCTGGACCTGATGCTGCTCACCCCCCTTCGCATCATCGGCGAGGTGTCCCTCCCGATCCATCACAACCTGATGAACCAGTCGGGCGAGCTTGCGTCGATCCGTAAGGTCTGTGCGCATCCGCAGGCGCTTGCCCAGTGCTCGGGGTGGCTTGATCGCAATCTTCCCGGGGTCGAGCGCGCGCCGGTATCCAGCAACGCCGAGGGCGCGAGGCTCGCCGCGCTGGATCCGGCGGTTGCGGGCATCGCTGCGACCAGCGCAGCCGAGCGTTACCAACTCGCGATTGCTGCCGCTGGGATCCAGGACGATCCGCAGAACCGTACCCGTTTTGCGGTGATCGGTGACTACCGGTGCGGACCTTCGGGACAGGATCAGACCTCTCTGATTCTTTCGGTGCCCGATCGGGCCGGCGCCGTTCATTCCCTGATCGAGCCGCTTGCGCGTCATCGTGTCTCGATGAAGCGCTTCGAATCGCGGCCGGCCCGTCAGGGCCAGTGGGAATACTATTTTTATATTGATCTGATCGGTCATGCCGACGATCCGCCGCTTGCAGCGGCCCTCGCCGAATTGCGCGAACAGGCCGCGTTCTTCAAACTCGTCGGCTCCTACCCGCGCGCGGCTTGACCGGCCGAGGGATCCGGCAAAACGTTTTTCAAGAGAGCGATGTCGATGAAATTTCAGTCCCCGGAATACGTGCGTCGAATGGCACCGTATCAGGCTGGCAAGCCCATCTCCGAGCTGGCCCGCGAGTACGGTCTGGACGAGGCGACGATTGTGAAGCTCGCGTCCAACGAGAATCCGCTGGGCATGCCCGATTCGGCGCGCGCCGCCATGATGGCCGCGGCGGCCGATCTGGGTCGTTACCCTGATGCCAACGGGTTTGAGCTCAAGGCTGCGATCGCGGCGCGGTTCAGGGTTCCGGCGGACTGGATCACCCTCGGTAATGGTTCGAACGACATCCTCGAACTTGCGGCGCATGCCCTCCTGCAGCCGGGGGACTCGGCGATTTACGCGCAGTACTCCTTTGCCGTCTATGCGCTGGCCACCCAGGCCGTGGGCGCGCAGGCGATCGTCGTGCCGGCACGCGACTACGGTCACGATCTCGATGCCATGCTCGGCGCCATCCGGTCCGACACCCGGCTGGTCTTCATCGCCAATCCCAACAACCCGACCGGTACCTTCGCTCCGGCTGCGCAGATCGGACGATTCATTGCGGCGGTGCCGGATCGAATCGTGGTCGTCCTCGATGAGGCGTACAACGAATACCTTGATCCGGCGCTTCGATTCGATTCGACTCAGTGGCTGCGCGAGCACCCCAATCTGCTGATTTCGCGAACCCTTTCCAAGGCCTATGGGCTTGCGGGCTTGCGCGTGGGTTTCGGTCTCGCGCAGCCCGAGCTGACCGATCTGCTCAATCGCATCCGCCAGCCCTTCAACGTGAACTCGATCGCCCAGGCGGCCGCTGTAGCAGCCCTGGGCGACGAAGCCTTTATCGCCCGGAGCTACGCGCTCAATCGGGCCGGACTCGATCAGCTGCAATCGGGTTTTGCGGCCCTGGGCCTGGAGTACATCCCTTCATTCGGCAATTTTGTATTGGTCAAAGTCGGCGATTCGGCGTCGGTCTACGAGGGCCTGCTGCGTGCCGGGGTGATTGTCCGTCCGGTGACCGGTTATGGTTTGCCGCAGTGGTTGCGCATCTCGGTCGGTCTGCCCGATGAGAACCAGAGGCTTCTGGCCGCGCTGGGCGGTCTGCTCGGGCAGCGCTCGCGGTGAGCCTGGCCGGGGCGGGTCCCCGCGTGGCCGTCATCGGCGTGGGCATGGTGGGCGGTTCAGTGGCCGCTGCCTTGCGCGCTGGAGGTGCATGCTCCGAGCTGGTCGGATTCAGCCCCACCCCTGACGGCCCCCGCGCGCTCGAACTGGGCCTCATCGACCGGCTCGCCACAAGCACGGCCGAGGCGGTCGAGGCGGCCGACCGGGTCGTCATCGCGGCGCCGATCCCGGCCATCCCGGGGGTGCTGCGCGAGCTGCGGCCGGTGCTGCCCGAGCATGCCCTGATCACCGATTGCGCGAGCAGCAAACTGTCAGTGATTGCGGCGGCCGAGCGCGAGTTGGGCGCAGCGTTCGAACGCTTTTTGCCGGGGCATCCGATCGCTGGCTCCGAGCGCAACGGCCCGGATGCTGCCCGGGCCGAACTGTTTCGCGGCAAGCGCTGGCTGTTTTGTCCGGTCAATGAGCGCCAGGCCCGTTGGTGCGGGCCCTGGCAGTCGCTGCTCTGGACCACCGGCGCGCACTTTTCCGAGATCGAGGCGCAACTGCACGATCGAGTCTTCGCCGAGGTGTCCCACTGGCCCCACGCGGTCGCCTTTGCGCTGGGGGCTGCCATCGGGCGCGGTGAGCTGGCCGATGAGGCTGTGCGGTTTGCCGGCGCGGGCTTGCGCGATACCAGTCGCATTGCGGCTTCGCCGGCTGAGCTCTGGGCGGGCATTCTCCTGGACAATGTCGAACCAGTACTCGAGTCGGCCGAGCGCTTCAGGAGCGAACTCGATCGGCTGATCGGTGCGCTCGAGAGGCGCGATCGCAAAGCCCTCATCGAAGTGCTGGACCTCTCGAGCCGCTGGCGGCGGCGCATCGTCGATTAAGTTTTTCGGAGAACGACAGGATGACAGCGCGTTTTGAAGTGGGGGCCGGTGGTCGCCTGACGGGTCGGCTTCGCGTACCTGGCGACAAGTCGATCTCGCACCGCTCGATGATGCTGGGTGCGATCGCCGAGGGGCGCACCGAAGTGACCGGCTTTCTCGAGGGCGCGGATGCGATCTCCACGATGAACGTCTTTCGTGCACTGGGCGTTCGTATCGACGGCCCCGTGGCGGGGCGGGTCACTGTCGAGGGGGTCGGACTGCATGGGTTGAGGCCGGCCCAGCACCCGCTTGATTGCGGCAATGCCGGTACGGCGATGCGGCTCCTGATCGGTCTGCTGAGCGGACAGCACTTTGGCGCCACCCTGATCGGAGACGAGAGCCTCAGCAAGCGCCCGATGCGCCGCGTTGCCGACCCTCTGACCCGGATGGGTGCGCGGATCCAGACCCAGGAGGGGCGCCCGCCGGTGCGGATCGAACCCGCCGGAGGACTGAAGGGCATTCGTTACGAAATGCCCATGGCGAGCGCTCAGGTCAAATCGGCACTGCTGCTTGCGGGTCTCTATGCCGCGGGTGAGACCGAAGTCATCGAGCCCGCGCCCACGCGCGACCACACCGAACGTATGCTCGAGGGTTTCGGGGTCGAGGTCGTGCGCTCCGGACCCAGCGTCCGGCTGCGGGGTGGACAGCGGCTGCGAGCTACCGCAATCGATGTGCCCGCCGATATTTCTTCGGCGGCTTTTTTTATGGTCGGAGCGTCGATTGCGCCGGGGTCCGATCTGCTCCTGGAACATGTCGGTGTCAATCCGACCCGTACCGGGATTCTCTCAATTCTTCGTCTGATGGGGGCGGACATTCAGGCCATGAACGAACGCACTGTGGGCGGTGAACCTGTCGCAGATTTGCGTGTTCGTCATGCCCGGCTGCGCGGCATCGACGTGCCGCCGGAATGGGTGCCGCTTGCGATCGACGAGTTCCCGGCGCTCTTTGTTGCAGCCGCCTGTGCCCAAGGCCGCACCCGTGTGACGGGCGCGGAGGAATTGCGGGTCAAGGAATCCGATCGCATCGCTGTCATGGCGGACGGACTCCAGGCGCTGGGTGTGGACGCCCGCCCGACCGAAGACGGCATGGTCATCGCCGGTGCGGGGAGCTCGAACGAGACCGAGCTGCGGCCGGTGTTTCGCAGTGGCCGCATTGCGTCGCACGGCGACCATCGGATCGCGATGTCCTTTGCGATCGCAGCCCTGCGCTCGGGCGGAACGATCGTGATCGATGACACCGTCAACGTGGCCACCTCGTTCCCGGGCTTTGTTGAACTGTCCCGGGCCGCAGGGCTCGACATCGCCGCCCGGTGATTGGCGCAGGCTCAGCCGTCGATGAGTTTGGGCATGAACAGCGTGACTGCTGCGAACGCTACCCCCGCCGTCCCGGCTGGCGAATCTCCGGCGCCGGTCATCGCGATTGACGGTCCCACCGCCTCGGGCAAGGGCACGGTCGCGCAGCGGGTGGCCCAGGCGCTGGGCTGGCACTATCTCGATTCGGGTGCGCTGTACCGGCTGACCGCGCTCGCTGCCGCGATCGACGGCATCGATCTGGGCGACGAATCGGGGCTCTCAGCGGTGGCGGCCGCGCTCGAAGTCGAGTTCCCCGATCGCACCATTTGGCTGCGTGGGCGCGACGTCACCGATTCGATTCGGGCGGAGGCGATCGGCGAGGCGGCCTCTCGTGTGGCCGTGCTGCCTGCCGTCCGGCAGGCGCTGTTGTCGCGACAAAGGGCGTTCCGGCGGCCGCCGGGGCTGGTCGCGGACGGTCGCGACATGGCTTCGGTGGTGTTTCCGGACGCAAGTCTGCGCATCTTTCTGACGGCGAGCGTTCAGGCTCGCGCCGAGCGGCGCTATAAACAGTTGATAGGAAAAGGTATTTCTGCTAGTCTCACGACCCTTTTGCATGATCTCGAGCAGCGCGACCTGCGGGATTCCACCCGCGCGCATGCGCCGCTTTCGATTGCGCAAGGGGCCCTGCGCATCGATTCCACGACCCTTGACATCGACCAGACGGTCGAGTCGGTTTTGGAGGCTTGGCGCAGGAGCGGTTCGCGCTGACCCGGTCTCGGGGAGGCTCGATCGCGATGCGGGGGTCGGACTGCCTCAGCGGTCCAGACCATTGTGCAACTCCGCTGGTGTGTCGCGTTCGTTGAAGGCGCCTGGGGCGACCTTCGGGGCTCTGTCTCTTTTTAGAAAAGACGGGCCGGACTGTCGACATTCCGGCGTGCTTTTTGACAACTGGAATTCCACTTGACTACTGCAACCGAAAGTTTTGCCTCCCTGTTCGAAGAATCGCTCAAGCGCCAGGAAATGCGCCAGGGCGAGGTGATCACCGCCGAGGTCGTCCGTATCGACCACAACTACGTGGTGGTCAATGCTGGCCTTAAATCCGAGAGCTTCATTCCGATTGAAGAGTTTCACAACGACCGCGGCGAAGTGGATGTGGGCGAGGGCGATTTCGTCTCTGTCGCCATCGACTCGCTCGAGGATGGTTACGGTGAAACCCGGCTCTCGCGTGACCGTGCCAAGCGTCTGGCCGCCTGGATCAACCTTGAAAAAGCGCTCGAGTCCGGCGATCCGGTCACCGGCACGATCACGGGCAAGGTCAAGGGTGGCCTGACCGTCATGACCAACGGGATCCGCGCGTTCCTGCCCGGTTCGCTGATCGATACCCGGCCGGTCAAGGATACCTCTCCCTTCGAAGGCAAAACTCTCGATTTCAAGGTGATCAAGCTTGATCGCAAGCGCAACAACGTCGTGTTGTCGCGCCGTGCGATTCTCGAACTCACCCAGGGCGAGGAGCGCGCAAAGCTTCTCGAGACCCTGCGCGAGGGGGCGATTGTCACCGGTACC
>JBIKVK010000129.1:0-9040 GCA_044356835.1 Burkholderiaceae bacterium | reverse complement strand
CACGTCCTCGGGCTGCCCCCCTTGGCCGAGCGAGTTCAATCGACGCCCGAGCTCCCGAATGAACCAAGGCATGGACGCGGTCATCTCGGTCTCGATAAAGCCTGGCGCCACGGCATTGATCGCAACACCGCGAGCCGCAAGCCCGGGAGCCAGGGCCTGCACCATCCCGATGAGCCCTGCCTTCGAATAGGCATAGTGGGTCTGCCCTCGATTGCCCGCGATACCTGCGATGGATGACACCGCAACGATCCGGGCTCCGCCCTTGAGAAGATCTTCCGACAACAAGGTCTGCTGAATGGCGAACGGCGCCTTCAGGTTGACCGACAGCACCGACTGCCATCGCTCGAGGGGCATCCTTGCAATGGTCCGGTCGCGGGTGATGCCGGCATTGTGAACGATGCCGTCGAGCCCGCCCTCATCGCGAACGACCGAAGCGATCGATGAGGCCGCATCGGGCGAGGTGATATCCAGGATGATCGCCCGCCCATCCACGCCTTCGACCCAGGCTTGGAGAGGAGCCTGCTGAGCGGGCATGTCGAGAGCGAGCACTCTCGCACCGTCTCGAGCCAGGGTGTCCGCAATCGCTCGGCCGATCCCCCGGGCAGCCCCCGTGACGAGGACCGTGCGACCCAAAAGCGGCCGGGCGACATCAGGGATGAGCGGCCGTCCCGCGGGGGCATCCATCCGAAGTGACTGTCCGGACACATACGCGCTTCTGGGGGACAAGAGAAACCCGAGGCTGCCTCGCAGGTCAACGCCTTCGAATCGGCTGACCAGGATCAGCTGCGCAGTCGCACCTCGCCTCAATTCCTTGGCCAAAGATCGAATGAACCCATCGAGGGCGCGCTGGGTCGTGGCGTGTTCAGGGTCCTGGCAGGCCTCAGGCGCGAGGCCCAATACGATGACCCGAGCGCAGGCCTGCAACGAGGGCAGTGCTTCTTGAAAGACACGATGCAAGTCCGCCGTGTGTTCGATCCGGCAGGCTCGGCTCGCGTCGAAGATGAGCCCCTTCAATCGGGCCCCCTGCCCCGCACCGACTCGCCAAGGGCCCGTCATCATGCCCAGAGCGTTAGCGCGTGCCGTCCAAGACGGCAGACAGGGATGCGCCAGTGTGTTGACCCCCAGCGCCCGGCAGGCTTCGGCAAGCGACGGCACCAGTCCATCGGGAGCGGCTGCAGCAACCAGCACCTCGCCGGAGATCACCGGTCGATGCGCCGTGAACCGGTCTAGAGGGGCGGGCCGGGGCAAGCCCAGCGCACCTGCGACGGGAGCACCCCATCGCGAGTTGACCCAGGAGAGATATCGGTCAGTCATGCTCTGCACCGTTCCACGCAAACCCCTAACGACGGGCCAAATCGAGCAGCAATTTCAGCTGCGGATCGACGAGACCGCATGTTCGGCTGCAATCACCCCCAGACCCAGGGCACTGAGCAAGCCGTTCCCGGACATGTATCCGTCACAACCATCCCCGGAAATGCCTGCGGCGGTGCCCCCTCCTGCATAGAGGTTGGGAATGACCTCACCGTCCTCACGCAGCACCCGCGCGTGAAGATCCACACGGAGCCCACCTTGCGTATGGGCGAGCGCTCCGACGACCCTGGCGCCGAAAAATGGCCCCTCGAGCAGCCTCGGAAGCACGGTTCGACCAAACGGGTCCTGGCCCGATCGCACGGCCTGGTTGTATTCCATCAAAGTCTTGCCCAACCGCGCAGGGTCAAGACGCAACTCGAGCGCAAGCGCCTCAATCGTCCGACCCTGCCTGAGAGCGCCGGAGGCAATCGTATCCTTGAAGTGATTCGTATGCTCGACCACCTCGTAAATACCTTGGTCGAAGATGCCAAATGCAACGCCTTCGGGCTGTGCGGCCACCTCGCGGGCGAACTCCGAGTACCCCATGTCATCCCGGGTAAAACGCTCAGCCTGAAGATTGACGAAGAATCCCCCAAGCTGCGGAATTTCGGGCGACAGGCGCGTTCCGTAGCCGGCGCATACGTAGCCATGCCCCTGATAGCTCGTCATATGGCGGGTCGCCGCTCCGAGATCGACGGCCCATCGGAGGCCGTCGCCCGTGTTGTTGCTCGTGCCGATGTACTCCATTCCTGCAGCCTCGGGCAGATAGCGCCCCACCATTTCTCGGTGCGCACCGAATCCGTCACAGGCGAGGAGTACCTTCCGCGCGCCGATCCGAAGATCACCTTGCGGCCCGGCCACCGCACCAACGACAGCACCGGATCCGTCGGTCATGAGACCCCGTCCGGGTGTCTCATCGGCAAAGGTGGCGTTCGGCAAGCGTGTGAAAGCGTCGTACAACGCCTGAATCAGGGGGCCTCCGGTTCGACCCGGTGGGTTGTGAAGGCGCAGAAACGAAAACCCGGCCCGACCCGCGTCCGTGTTCAAAAACATCGGCAAGCCCACCTGGTCGACCAGAATGTCGATGATTTGACTCGAGCGCCGGCAGAGCTCGCGGACCATTTTCTCGTCGGCCCGCCCACCGTTCTTGCGCAGGATGTCCATCGCCATCTGCTCGGGTGTGCCAACAATGCCGGCTGCATGCTGGAAGCGTGTGCCCGCAGCAGGAATCGAACCGCTTGCGATCTCGGTGTTACAGCCCCCGGCCCGACTCTTCTCGATCAGAACCACCTCGATACCCGCCCGGGCAGCGACAAACGCAGCCATCAAACCACAACCGCCGCCGCCGATGACCAGGAAATCGGTCTGCAGGTCCCAGTCCATCATCAATCGGCCTTCACCTGCGCATCACGGATGAGTTTGCCCCACTTTTCGAACTCGGATCGAACCATCCGGGAGAATTCCTGAGGGCTCGTTGGCGCAGCCAGCATTCCCTTTTGAGTGAAATCGAGCCTGACTGCCTCGCTGGACAACACCCGGGAGAGTTCGGACGCGAGCCGGTCGACGACCTCAGACGGCGTCCCAGCCGGCGCAAATACGCCATACCACGTGCCCGCCTCAAAACCGGGCAAGCCCGACTCGGCAACGGTGGGCAGATTCGGAAGGTCCGAAGCACGTTGCAGGGAGGTGATCGCAAGACCCTTGAGCTTTCCAGAGGCGACCTGGGATCGGACCAATCCCACATCGGCAAAAACCACCTGAATCTGCCCACCCATCAGGTCGGTGATGGCTGGGGCGAGGCCCTTGTACGGTACATGGACCAGGTCAACGCGGGCCATTGCTTTAAACAACTCGGTCGCGAGGTGCGGCGCCCCGCCATTGCCCGAGGAGCCCACGCTGATTCGCCCGGGCTGCTTGCGGGCGAGTTCGATCAGCTCGGCGATGGAATTTGCGGGCACACCGGGCGCCAGGCTGACGATGAACGGGCTGTTCGCAGCGAGCGATACAGGGACGAAGCTCTTGAAGGTATCGAACGGGAGCTTCGCGGTTAGATGCGGCGCAATGACCATGGTGCCCGCCGCGCCCATGTAGAGCGTGTGGCCATCAGGCGCGGCCGATGCGACGAGCTCCGCACCCACCACACCATTGGCCCCCGGGCGGTTCTCAACGACGACAGGCTGGCCGAGGACCTCGCTCAACCTGGGTGCGATGCCTCGCGCCGCCGCATCGGTACCCCCGCCCGCGGCATAACCCACGATCATGCGAATCGGCTTGGCAGGCCAAGACTGGCCGATCGCCGGGGTGTTGGAGAAGGTCAGAAACGCAGCCCCAGCGACGAGGGCAAAACACTTGGACCACATCATTTCAATGGCACTCCTGCTCTTGGGAACACATGGTGTCGACCAGATCGCGCCAGCCTGCACGCAAGACGGCGGGATCGAGCCGCGCGATCGACTGCAGTACGGGCAACATCGCAGGGTAGACCGGCGAGGCCAGTGCAGCCACCTTTTCGAAGACCACCTCGGCCGGCAATGGACGATCCGGGCCACCGACCGCGGAAAGGCACTCCGCGTCGATGCGAGTCCCATCGATGAGTTCTACCACCACTCGCGCCGGCCGATCGTGGGGAGGAGGCAATTCTTGATCCCGCCCCGCGACACTGACTTTATCGCGAAGCCGCGCAATCTCTGGATCATCCAGAGTCGATGCGGAAAAAGCATCGGCTCCACCGGTGCCTGTTGCGATGGCTGCGGCGACAGCATGGGACATCGAAAACTTTGCACCCAAAGTGGTCTCGGGTCGCGGATTCATCAGAACCATCGCCATCGGATAGGTCTCGACCCGAATCGCGGCGATCTGATTCAGGGTGCGCGCCGCGAGCAGCCTCGGCCTCAGATCGAGGGTCGCTTCCACTGCCGAATGGAGGTGTTGACAACAAGCATAGATCTTCGTGTAACCGTCCTCGATCGAGTAACGATCACCCAGCCCCTCCGTCAAGCGCTCGGGGTGCGCCTGGCCACCCAACACCGTCGAATAGGTGTCAAAGAAAGCCGCCGGCGAGCCATAGATGCCACACTCGGTCCATTCAACCGCCATCGAGCCCGCCCATGCGCCAGAGGCAGGCCAGACGTTGCGCGCCAGAACGCCCTCGGCAAGATGCGTCCGCGGCGAGGGTCCGATCAGGGTGACGGCCGTGCTGATGGCGGCAGACAGCATCTCTTCATTCAAGCCCCGGCTCAAGGCCACCGCTGCAGCTGCACCCACCGCCGCATAGCGACCGTGAGACTGCATCACCAAGGCCTTGGGCGTCCACGAACGAGCGATTCGGGTCACCATCTCATAGCCGAGGACCAACGCGCGCAGCATGTGGTCAACACGCAAGTTACGTATTTCGGCTTCAGCCATCAGTGCGGGTACGACGTATAGACCGGCATGGCAGGGCACCGTCCGATAGCCTTCGTCAAGTTCGAGCCAGTTGGCGGCGACGGCATTCGCCACGGCTGCCGACAAGCGGTCCGTGCGTACCCGCCCGCCTCGGAACACGGTCGCCTCTTCGGGACGGACCATCCGCGCGATCCGATCGTGAAAACTTTTGACTTCCGGTTCATCACGCGCACCAACAATTGCGGCCAGATCATCCGAAAGCACCCGCGCAGCGCGCGCGAGGATGGCGTCTGGAATAGCTTCAAGCCTTTGATGGGCAGCCCACCGGGACAGGCCTCGGATCTGTTCGGCCACCCCATCTTTGTCTGAGCTCACGAAAACCTCAATCCGTTGAATGTCGGTCGGTTCAATCTGTCACGCGCACATTGCTCAGCCAGCCTGCGCAGGCCAACCCACTCCCGAGCCGTTGCCGCTGGATTTGGGAAGTGCTAGGCTCGCCATCACTGTTTTGCAACCCGCGGCTGTTTTGCAACCCGCGCGCCTGCACCCGTCGGGGCCGTGTCGTCCCCAAGCCATGCATCGATTCCATTATGTCCCCGTCAAGGAGAATTGTCAGTGCCTGAGCCCCAACGTGACTGCGCAACCGGGGAGATCCCCGGCCTTGACCTGGGCCCGTACCTGCGCGGCGAGCCTGACGCCGTCGAGCCACTTGCACAAAAACTGAGGGACACCTGCGAGAACGTCGGATTTTTCTACATCGAAAATCACGGCGTTGACCAGACACTGATCGACCGCACGTTCGAGCAGTCGCGCCGATTTCATGCCCTGCCCCTCGACGAAAAACTCAAGCTGAAGATCAATCAGGACAACGTCGGCTACATGCCGGTCAACGCCAGCATGCAGCGCCACTCCAAGGTCGAGCAGGCGAAGCATCCCAATTACAACGCGTCTTTTTTCTGCATTCGTGATCGCGACCCGAACGACCCGGATGTCGTCGCAGCCAAGCCCTTCAGGGGGCTCAACCAGTGGCCAGAGGCGCTTGCGGGGTTCAGAGAGCTGGTGGTTGAGTATCAGAAGGCGCTGGAGACCCTGGGGCTGCGGATGCTTCCCTTGATTGCGCGGGCTCTCGAGCTTCCGGCGGAATACTTCGCGCCCTTTTTCAACCCTCCACAGTTCTCGCTTCGCATGCTGCACTATCCGGTGCGCGATGAGTCGGTGCCCGGCCAGTTTGGGACGGGGGCTCACACGGACGCGGGCTTTCTAACGTTCCTGGCGCAAGGTGACGTACCCGGTCTCCAGATCAGGACCAAAGACGGGGTTTGGTTTGACGCGCCGGTGTTGCGGGGCCGTTTCCTAGTCAACACGGGGGACATCTTCCGGCGCTGGACGAATGACCGCTTCCTGTCAACGCCTCATCGGGTACTCAATGTGTCGGGCACAGATCGCTACTCCATGGCGTTCTTTTTCGGCATGCATCTTGATCGAGTGCTCTCCTGCCTGCCGTCGTGCCAGTCTGCGGACAACCCGCCCAAGTACGAACCCTTCACCTATCTTTCTTACAAAACAGAGTTCTTGAATGCCAATTATTTTCACCGTGATGGCAAGGCGGCCTGAATTTCCGGACCAGGGAGTCATCGCATGAACACCTTCCGATACTCGATCGCCGCGCTTATCCTCAACGCATCGATGCTCGCGTGTGCGGGTTCTGCTTGGGCCCAAAGTTACCCGGACCGTCCCATCCGCATCATCGATCCCTGGGCACCGGGAGGCGGCTCTGGCAACCAAATCAGACCGCTTGCCGCAATCCTTTCCGAACAGATGGGTCAACAGGTCGTTGTTGAGTCCAAGCCGGGCGCAAACAGCATCATCGGGACTCAGGCGGTCGCGTCGAGCGCCCCGGACGGCTACACCCTGCTGATGGGCAGCAAGACGATTGCGAGCAATGCGAGTTTTTACAGAAACGTCCCCTACGATGCCGCGACCGCCCTCACCCCCATCACGATGGTCTCCAAGGTTCCGTTTTTCATCGTTGCCAACGGCAGCATTCCAGCCAACTCACTGAAAGAATTCATTGCCCTGGCCAAATCCAAGCCTGGGGCTTTCAACCTTGCTTCGTCCGGAACCGGAGGCGCCCCGCATCTGGCCGGACAGTTTTTCAGCATGGAAGCAGGAATCTCGCTCACCCACGTCCCTTACAAGGGTGTCGGTCCCGCCACCTTTGATCTCCTGGCGGGCAACGTCCACATCCTGTTTACGGGACTGGCCTCAGTCGGCAAGCACGTCGAAACCGGCAAGCTCAAATTGCTCGCCTTTGCAGGCCTGAGGCGATCACCCGCCGCCCCGAACATCCCGACTGCGGACGAATCCGGACTGCCCGGCTTTGAGGGCAGCGTGTGGTACGGGCTCTTCGGGCCCGCCGGCTTGCCTGCGCCCATTGCAGAGCGAATCGCGAACGAGGTCCGAACGGCCCTTCAGCGAGAATCGATCAAAGAGCTGTTCGGAAAATTCGGCGCGGAGCCCAACCCGATGACGCCCAAGGTCTTCGCCGAAGTGTTCCGCCGCGAGCTCGTCCTACAGGCCGAGGTCATCAAGGCGGCCGGGATCAAAGAGGATCTTTGAAGATCGGTCGGTCACGACGATGACCGACCGATGTCCAGCGGGCTCTGGCCGAGTCAGCTCGCGGCGGATCGGGGCGCGCTCACAGGCAAGCGGACGAAGGGTTTCAGGATTTCCCGGGTTGTGCCATCGGTCAGCCCGAGATCGGTCAGATGAGGGCCCGCATTACAGGCCAGGCACTGTCCTGAAAGCGCCTTGAACGTTCGATACGGAGCCTGCCACTCAACCACCTGACCCGCCGCCTCGACCAAGGCTCGATGCTCGCGAGCCACCTGCCCGGGCTCGGCCGCGGACAGCAAACCGGCCACGGGAAACGCTGTGGCTGCAATCACCTCCCCCTGTCGAACGACCACTCCACCGCCGCCCATCTCGATCACCCTGTTGGCCGCAAGCGCCATTTCCTTCGGGTCCGAACCGTAGACGACGAGGTTGTGTGAATCGTGAGCGTAGGAGGTCGCATAGGCACCCTGCCATCGCCCCCAGCCCTCGATCAGGGCCGTCTGAGGCCCCAGGTCAGACCGACCGTGCCGGTGAATCACGGTCATCAGAGAGCAGTCTTCCGGAACGACGGCGACCGAATCGATCACATCGACCTCGCGCTCGGACCACTCCGTAAATCGGGCTCCGCGAATGGCCCTCACGACCGCCTGACCGTTCCGAACCTCGGGAATACGCACGGAAAAATCGTCCGCATTCAAGGCGCTGACCTTCATGGTCCGGGTGGGCAGCGCCTGCAGGGCAGGTCTGAGCGGCTCAATCATGCGCCCGTCCTCGGCGACCCGGCGGCCATTGGCGAAGACCTGCTCAACCTCCAGGGCCTCAAGATCTCGAAGCACCATCAAATCCGCGCGCCGGCCCGCCGCAACCCAGCCCAGATCATCGCGGCGGAGGCGGTAGGCGTTGTTGACGGTCGCACACCGGAGGGCCTGCACAGGATCAAGCCCATAGCGCACCAGGCGACGAACAACGTCGATCATTCCGCCCTTTTCGACCAGATAATCGGGGAAGACATCATCCGTGCATACCGTCAGGCTGGTCGGCACTACTGGCAGGGTCAAGATCGCCTTGACCACGTCCGGCAGCAGATAGTCATGCGACCCCCGGAGCTCGACCGTCATGCCCGCGCGCAATTTTTCCAGAGCATCGGCGCCGGAAGTGATCTCGTGATCCGCCGAGATGCCGGCTGCGACATAGGCCTGCAAGCGCTCCCCGGACAACCCCCGGGCGTGGCCTTCGATGATCTTGCCACTCGCGAGGGCTGCGCCGAGGATGCCCATCATCCTCGGGCTCGCCTCGAGCACCGCGCGCATATCCATCACTTCAGCCAGGCCTGCCACCTCCGGCAGCCTCAACAGCCGGTCAATCTCCTCCGACTGGAAATCGGCGCCCGAAATCTCAAGGCCCGGGGCAGCCGGGACACAGGATGATGCCTGGACCATGAAACGCAAAGGCAGACCGCGACTGGCGTGGACCGCGTAGCGAACCCCCTCCAGTCCGAGCACATTGGCGAGCTCATGCGGATCACAAAAAATAGTGGTGGTTCCCTGGGGTACCACGACCGACGCGTAGTGGTGAGGCAACATGTGCGAAGACTCGAAATGCACATGGCCGTCGATGAGGCCCGGGGCGATGAAGCGGCCATCGAGCGCGATCACCGATTCGGCCTGTACAAACCGACCCCGAGGATGAA
>JBIKVK010000418.1:0-2510 GCA_044356835.1 Burkholderiaceae bacterium | reverse complement strand
GCAAGGGCGAGGATCGCCCGGGTGACCCCACCCGCTATTTGCTGAACTCCGGCTCAGGCTACTTCGCGGCCTGCAACCGTAACAAGCGAAGCGTCATTTTCGACCTGGACACTGAAGCGGGTCGCGTCGAGGCGATCGCCCTCGCAAAGGAGTCCGACGTACTGATCGAAAACTTTCGACCGGGCGCCCTCGACTCGAAAGGGCTCGGGTATGCCCAGCTCAAGGCTCTGAATCCGCGACTGATTTATTGCTCCCTCAAGGGCTTCCTGGATGGTCCGTACGAACATCGAACCGCTCTGGACGAAGTCGTGCAGATGATGAGTGGCCTCGCGTGGATGACCGGACCAGTCGGGCGCCCCTTGCGAGCCGGCGCCCCCGTGAATGACATGATGGGGGGCATGTTCGGAGCAATTGCGGTCATGGCTGCCTTGCGCCAGAGAGACCTGACCGGGGAAGGCCAACACGTCCAAAGCGGACTGTTCGAGAATGCCGCGTGGCTGGTGTCCACCCACATGCTTCAGCATGCGGTATCTGGCGTCGCGCCCGTGCCCATGTCGGCCGGCAAGCGAGCCTGGGGCGTCTACGACATCTTCACCTCCAGCGACGGCATCAGCATTTTCATCGGCGTGGTCACCGATCGCCAATGGGAAATCTTCACCCAGATGCTGGGCGATCCCGGTCTGTTGAAGCCTGAATACGCGACCAACCGACAACGCTCGCAGGCGCGCGACGCCTTGATCCCTCATGTCGCAACGCTTGTCGCGCAGCGAAGCTTCAGCGATCTCGAGACCCTGTGCGAGCAGGCCGGCCTGCCATTCGCGCGGATCGCCCAGCCCTCCGATCTTTTCGACGACCCGCACCTCAATGCCAGCGGGATGATTCCACTGACCTTGCCCGATGGCCGAAGCGTGCGTGTGCCGGGCCTCCCCATTCAGTTGGGCGGCGAGCGTCTTGGTCTACGACGGGATCTGCCGAGCCCGGGGGAACACACCGAGGAAGTGCGCAGGGAGTTGGGCCTGAGCGGTCACGCGGCACGTTAAATCAAATCAACACCAGGGAGTGATCACAACATGCAAATGAAAATCTTTAAGGTTCTGGGGCTGTCCGCTGCATTGACCTTGACGACTGCGCTGGCGCCGCTTGCCGGGCCGGCCCTTGCTCAAAACTACCCGGCCAAACCCGTCAAAGTGGTCGTCGGCTTTGCTCCCGGCGGACCGACCGATATTGTGGCCCGGCTGGTCGCCAAACATCTGAGTGACGATCTGGGCCAATCCTTCGTTGTGGACAACAAGGCGGGCGCCGCCGGCAACATCGGCACGACTTACGTGGCCCGCGCCCCTTCAGACGGCTATACGCTGTTAGTCACCGGCATCAATCTGGTCATCAACCCGTTTTTGACCACCGACATCAAGGTCGATTCGCGCAAAGATCTCAAGCCGGTGAAGCTGGTTTCAACGGCGCCCACTGTGCTCGTGGTGCGAAACAATTTTCCAGCCACGGACTTCAAACAATTCATTGCTGAGGTTCGGGCCAACCCAGGCAAATACAGTGCTGCAACGCCTGGCGCCACAACGATGGCGACAACGCTCTACAACCAGCTTTCGAACAGCAGGATCGTCCTGGTACCTTACAAGGGCGCCGCGCCGGCCCTGACCGACCTCATGGCCGGCCATGTCGATCTGTCCTTCGCCACGCTGGGGTCGGTGCTGCCGCAAATCAAAGCCGGCAAGATCCGGGCACTCGCCGTGGCCAGCCCACAGCGCGACCCGATGCTTCAGGAAACGCCGACATTCGCCGAGTCTGGACTACCGAATTTTCGCTTTGACGCTTGGTCAGGGGTCATGGTGCCCGATGGCACTCCCGACGCCATCATTGGGCAACTGGCCCGGTCGCTCGACAAGCTGATCGTGAACTCCGCCTATGCCCAGCAACTGGCGGATGCCGGCTTGCGCCCCGTGCCTGTGGGGTCGCCCGCCGACTTCGGGCGCCAGATCGACCAAGAGTTGACCATGTACGAAAAGTTGGCGGCTCAGGCGAACGCCGCGATCAAACAGTAAGACCGGCCATCAGACCAGCGATCAGGGCCGAGACGGCTTCGGGCTTGATCGCACTGCAGGCCGCAGTACAGCCAGATGGATCACGAGCTCTATCCCTACCGAGCACGTCGGAACGCGATGGGTGTTCCGCATGCGCCCTGCCGGTTGCAAGCGTTTGCTCTGGTCATCCTCGAGCATTGGGAGGCCGACCCCCATCGCGACTTCAAGCGCGATCCGCGCTTTGTGGGCGAATACGGCAGTTTTGACCCTGATTACCGCAATTGGACCCAGCGTGAGTATGGCTTGCGGATCGGAGTCTTCCGGGTGTTGGACGTGCTCGCACGTGCCGGAATCCGTCCTGCGGTTGCGCTCAATGCTCGACTGCTCGAACGCTCACCCGACTGGATCGAGCGCCTGGCGGATCTTCCGGTCGAGTGGGTCGCGCATGGCATGGCGGCCAACCACATGATGCAC
>JBIKVK010000128.1:0-9206 GCA_044356835.1 Burkholderiaceae bacterium | reverse complement strand
TGACGGCAGCGCGCGGAAGCGGCAGCCTCCGAGTCGAGGGTTTGTGCAAACCTGACCCCGTCGATCGGGCGGGTGCGATACCCATTGAAAACCTCGGGCCGATCCGCCCCGGACACCGAGAGCACCGTAGGCAGCAGATCGGTGACGTGAACCCACTGGCGACGCAACTGACCGGCGTTGGCCTCACCGATCCTCGCCGGCCACGACATCACCAGGGGGACTCGGATGCCGCCCGCCATCGGTGTGCGCTTGTAGAAGCGCCAGGGCGTATTGCTGAGCTGGGTCCAACCGTTCGGATAGGCGAGCCACGAGTCGTGCTGCCCGATCCGGTCCTCCTCAAACAGACGACGGCGGATCTCCGGCCGTTCAGGCATGCCGGCCCGATGATCCTGCAAATTCAACAGCCCCTGCGCGCCTCCGATGGCATTCGCGCCATTGTCGGAGGTGATCAATATCAGCGTATTGTCGAATTGGTTGCTCGCCTTGAGGAAGTCGACCACCCTTCCGATGTTCCAGTCGGCGTTCGAGACCGCAGCCGAATACACCTCCATGCACCGGGAATGCCAAGCCCGGTCCTCCGGGCTCAACTCGTCCCAGAGGGGCACATTGGGATTGAGCGGCGGCAGCGACGCTTCGGGGCCGACTACGCCCATGCGACGCTGCTGCTCGAGCCGCCTGCGCCGCAGCACCTCCCACCCCTCGTCGTACCGTCCACGCATCCGGCGGATGTCCTCGGACTTTGCCTGAAGTGGGGCATGCGGAGTCTGGAAAGCGAGGTACAACAAGAAGGGCTTGCCGGGCGCACAGGCGTGATGATCGGTGAGCCAAGCGATCGCGCGCGAGGTGTAGTCATCAGGGGCGTAATACCCGGGCGGATACTGATCGACCTGACTGAGCTGATTGCCTTCCATCATTCGTTCGGGATGAAAATAACTGGTCTCGGCGCCCATAAATCCGTAGAAACGGTCGAAGCCGCGTTGCACCGGCCAGGACCGGGTATCCCCCCCGACATGGGCATTCTGATCGTAGGTGTTGTGCCACTTGCCCGCCGCAAATGTGGCGTACCCGGCGGCGCGCAACAGCTCCGCCATGGTCGGCGCGTCCAGGCTCATCTCGCCCTTGTACCCTGGGTAGCCCGGATCATTGTGAGTCAGCCAGCCACAACCGACGCTGTGAGGGTTTTTGCCGGTGAGAAGCGCTGCACGTGCGGGCGTGCACATGGGTACCGTGGTGTACTGCGTATAGCGCAGTCCCCGGGCCGCCAGAGAATCGACCGCGGGAGTGTCGATATCGCCGCCGAAGCACCCGAAGTCGGAGTAACCCAGGTCATCGAGCAGGATCACGACCACGTTGGGCGCAGAGCCCGAGGGACGCATCTGCGGTGGCCAATGGGGCTCTGATTGGGCGATGGTACGACCGACCCGCCCTTCGAATGCCCTGCCCGGATCACCGTTTTCCGGAGCCCACTGTGTCTCGTTCATTGACTGTCTCCCTTGGTTCAGATCTTAGCCGTCAGGGCAGAACCCCCCGCATGAAGACTTGCTGTCATGTGATCACCGGGGTCGATCAGTCGCTCTGCAGTCCGCCCGTTTACAGAACAGCGGCGAGTTCATACACTGAAAGCCCTAGGTCATCACGAACGGAGGACAACAATGCGGCTTCATTCACGCCTGAGCGCGCTCCCATTGAGCCTGGCGGCCCTGGTCGCCCTCCTGCTGCCTGCGTTCACTGCAGCGCAAGACTGGAAGCCCTCCAAGCCTGTGCTCTACACCGTTCCCGCCGGACCGGGCGGAGCCCTGGATCAGGCCGCGCGCATGGTCAAGGCCATCGCCGAGCGTCGCAACTTGCTGGACAAGCCTCTGCTGGTCGAAAACCGTCCCGCCGGCGCCGGAAGGATCGCATTGGCCCCTCTCGAGCAGAATCCCGGCGATCCGCACTTCCTGACGGTCATCACCTATTCGCTGCTCACCAATCACATCGCCGGCAATCTTCCGCTCGGGCATAACGACTATCAGCCCATCGCGATACTGTTTGGCGAGTACGTCACCCTCTCTGTCAGGGCCGAGTCGCCGGTCAAGGACGGGCGTGACCTGATCGAGCGTTACAGGGCCAACCCCGGCAGCATGACCATCGGCGTGGCCACTTCGCTCGGCAACCATATCCATGTCGGCGCCGCCAAGCCCCTGCAGGCGGCCGGTGTCGACATCAGCAAGATCACGGTGGTGCCCTTCAAGTCCTCGCAAGAGTCGCTCGCGAACATGCTGGGTGGTCATCTCGACGTCATGGCCTCCACCACGCCCAATGTGCTTACGCAAATGAAGGCCGGACGGATTCGGGTTCTGGCCGTCGCCTCGCCCACGCGCCTGGGCGGAGAGTTTTCCTCAATTCCGACCTGGCGCGAGTTGGGTGTGAAGGACGGTGTCTACAACAGTGCCCAGGGGGTCATGACCTCCAAGGGCATCCCTGCGGCGGCTCTGCGCTTCTGGGAAGGGTTCTTCAAGGCCGTGACCAGCGATCCGGAGTGGATCCAGTTCGTCGAATCGCGGCAGTGGTCGCCGCGCTTCCTCGATAGCGCACAGACCCAGCGCGAACTGGACTCCGAATATGCGGACACCCTCAAGATCCTGACGGCCTTGGGCCTGGCCAAACGCTAGCGCATCGGTCCAGTGGCCGACCGACTGACGAACGAGGACAACCACCCCATGAATCTGAATCTCTCAGGCAGAAGCGTGCTGATCACCGGCGGCTCAAAAGGCATCGGTGCTGCCTGCGCCCATACCTTTGCCGCGGAGGGCTGCAAACTCACCCTGGTCGCCCGCAACGCCGGACAACTGGAGGCCACGGCTGCCGCGGTCAGTGCCCAGCATGGGGTCGAGGTCAGAACCATGGCGCTCGACCTTCGGGAGCCCGGGCACTTTGCGCGGGCAGCCGAGGCCGCACGGGGCGTTGATATCCTGGTCAACAATGCCGGCGACATTCCGGCCGGGTCCGTACTGAAGCTGGACGATGCCGCCTGGAGGCATGCCTGGGAACTCAAGGTCTTCGGGTATATCAACCTATGCCGGCAGGCCTTCGCAGCGATGACCGAGCACCGTCGGGATGGCGTGATCGTAAACATCATCGGACTGGCCGCAGAGCGGGCAAGCTTCGACTATATCTGCGGCTCAAGCGCCAACGCGGCTCTTGCCATGTTCACCAAGAGCCTGGGGTCAGAGGTTCACAAGCACGGTGTCCGGGTGCTCGGGGTCCACCCCCCGTCGACACGCACTGATCGCATTGAGAAGGTCATGCGCACTGCCGCCGAACAACGCTATGGCGATCCGACTCAAACCGAGCGGCTGATCACTGAGGGCATCTTCAACCGCCCGATCGAGCCCGAGCAGGTCTCCGATCTGGTCGCGTATCTAGCCTCCTCAAGAGCAAGCCAAATCTCGGGCGTGGTGATGGCTCTTGGCTGAGGTGCGCCGCCCCAGAGTCGCAGGACCGCCCGCAGCCGGACAAACCACGACCGCCAACCGGATCGCCGAGACCCTGGCGGGTCGCGTCTTGCAGGGAGACTATCCACCGGGAACGAGCCTGCGCGAGGTCGCCCTCGCTGCGGAACTCGGAATCGGGCGCAGCACCCTGAGGGAGGCCCTGCGCATCCTCGAGCGCGATGGTGTCGTTCGCATTGAACCGCACCGAGGGGCGTCGGTCACCCAGCTGAGCACCGAAGAACTGATCGAGATCTACCAGGTCAGAACCGTTCTTTTGGGTCTTGCAATGGCCCTGTCTGCGCAACGCAGAACGGACCGCGATCTGCAAACACTTGAAAGGCTCTACGCGCGGATGGCGCGCGCGGTCGATGATCCCCGGGCCGGCGAGTCAGGCCTTCACGCTCGACTGTCGGCAGAAATGGCCCTCAAGATCATGGACTGCGCAGGCAACCAGAAACTGCGCGATCTGTTGACCCAAATGGCCCACCAGATTGCCCGCTACACCCGGCTGGGTCTCTCAACCAGCCTCCGCAGGCAGCGCTCTGCAGACACCTGGCGCAAGGTCCTGGATGCACTGGCCGCGCGGGACTCGACCACCGCGGAGCGCTTGGGGCGCCAACTGGTTACCGAGACGCTTCGACATGCCCTGGGCCGGATCGCGGCCATCGACCGTGAAGACGGCCTATAAGGGCTCAGGTCACCCCCCCACCTTGGGTACCTTGGCACGCTCGGCCACCTGCTTCCATTTCGCGATTTCTTCGGTCACGAAGCGCGCGGTCTCGGCGGGCGAACTCGTGACCGGGATCGCACCCTGCCCTTCAAGCCGTTCGCGTACGTCGCTCAGCGCGAAGATGGCTTTGACCTCGGCGGACAGTCGATCCACGAGGGCGGCAGGCGTCCCAGCGGGCGCCGCGAGCGAGGTCCACGTCGCCACCTGAAACCCGCTCATGCCCGACTCGGAGAAACTGGGTACTTCGGGCAAGCTCTGCAGGCGCTCCAATGAACCTACAGCGACCGACCGGATCCTGCCGGCCCGGACATTCTGGATTGAGGCGAACACATTGTCGAACATCACGGGCACATGCCCTGCAATCAGATCGGCAATGGCCGGGGCGCTGCCCTTGTACGGTACGTGTACAAGACTCAGTCCGTGCACCTGCGCCAGAAGCTCCATCGACAGATGAGGGGGCGTCCCGATACCGGGCGATGCATAACCCGCTTTCCCGGGATTCGCACGCGCCCAACGTACGAACTCGTCGAGAGTCTTGATGGGAGTGGACGGATTGACGTTCAACACCAGAGGCAGCACTCCGGTCAGACTGATCTGCGCAAAATCCTTGATTGGGTCGTACGGCAGCTTCTCAAATAACGCGACATTCACGGCGTGGGGTCCATTGCCGGTCAAGAGCAGCGTGTGCCCATCGGGTCGCGCCTGCTGCACAACCTGCGTTCCAACGATCCCGGAGGCGCCCGCGCGGTTATCGACGACGAAAGGCTGCCCCAGGCGTGCCGTGAGCTTCTCAGCGACCATCCGCGCGATGATGTCGGTTGCGCCGCCGGCAGCAAAGGGCACCACGATCTTGACCGGCTGAGACGGGTAGGACTGAGCCCATGCTGCGGGAACGCACAGCCCAACGAGTGCGGACAGCATCAATGGGCGGATCAGCCCGCGGATCGATTCACGTCGGTTCATCAACTTCTCCTCTTCGGGAATTGAATTGCGCTCAGGTCATGGCCTGACCTGAGTGATCTCTTTCAGGCCAGAAAGGGCTCGTCACCCTCGACCGTCGTACGCCGCATCAGCCGGCGGTAGCGATTGTCGAACTCGGTGGCCCGATGCATGGTGCAACGGTTGTCCCAGAAGACCAGATCGCGGGGCCGCCATGCATGGCTGTAGACGAACTGCCGCTGAGTCGAGAATTCGCTCACTTCAAGGACCAATTGACGTCCCGAATCCTCCGGCATGCCCTCGATGCTGCGGGTCAGACCTTCGCTGAGGTAGACCGCCCGAAGGCCGCTGACCGGGTGGGTGCGGATTGCGGGGTGAGTCACCGGGGGGGCCTTCGCCTTCTCGGACTCGGTCAGCGGAGGTCGATGCGTCAGGTAGGTGGCATAGTGCCAGGGATAATCGTGCACACCGCGCGCCTGCAGCAAACGCTTGCGAAGCGGGGCCGGCATCGCCTCGTAGGCGGCATACATGCTCGCAAATTCGGTATTGGCTCCCTCGGGGGGACATTCCACCCCGTACAGAAGCGAGCCCAGCATCGGACGTCTGAAATAGGACATGTCCGAATGCCAGATCATGCCCGCTCGGTCGGCACCGATCATTTCGCCCTTGTCGTTACGCACATTCGAGATATAGGTGACCTGCGGAAAGCCTTCGACTGAAAAGCGGCTGACCAGATGCCCGACGAGCGGGCCAAAACGCGAAGAAAAATCGACGTGCATCGCAGGGGGAAGGTCCTGATCCCTAAATACGAGTACACCATGCCGGGCCAGGGCGGAATTGAGCACCTGGTATTGCGCGGTGGAAATCGGACGCGACAGGTCGGCCCCGACCACCTCGACCCCGATATATTCGGACAGGGGCTTGAACCGGAGGCCCCCATCTCCCCAATCGGACTTCGACCGATCCATCGGACATCCTTTTGTCAGACAATTTGTCAGTCATTTTGAGGTCGACGATCCTTCGGGTCAAGGCCCGGGGCCGCCTGAACCCGGGTGAGGTCCGCTACACTCAAAGTACATCTTCGGACTCTGAGCCCCAATGGACTCCCTACACCGCCCCTACCGCGCGCTGGTCGTCGGCGCCACCGGAACGATCGGATCGGCCTTCGTTCGCGCCCTCGCCGGACGTCCAGGCTGCGAGGCAGTCACTTCGCTCTCTCGCCTGACTCATGCCGGCTTCGACCTTGAAGACCCTGAATCAATCGGGCGAGCCGCACGCTATGCCGTGGACGAGGGGCCCTTTGCATTGATCATTGATGCGACCGGCGTGCTCGCCACAGAGCCCGCAGGGCCGGAAAAGTCGCTCACGGCACTTCAAGAGCGATCGTTTCAGCGAATCATGCAGATCAACGCGCTTGGTCCGATGCTGCTGCTTCGGGCTCTCACGCCGGCCATCGCAGAAGGCCGGAGCATCTACGGCAAGCTCTCGGCCCGCGTGGGAAGCATCTCGGACAATCGGCTGGGGGGTTGGTACAGCTATCGAGCTTCAAAAGCCGCACTCAATATGCTGCTCCAGACCGCTGCGATCGAATTGCACCGACGCAGACCGCAGTTGATCATGGCCGCCCTGCAGCCGGGCACGGTACGGTCCCCTCTGTCGGAGCGCTTCCTAGGACAGCGTACCGACTTGGTGTTACCCGACCAGGCCGCGGTAGGCCTGCTTGATGCGTTGGACGGGCTGCCCGCAGGCCCGGGCGCATCGTTTATCGACTACCGCGGCCAGACCATCGCCTGGTAGCCCGTCTCGGCCCGGCGGGGATAGCCCTCAGTCGCCCCCCTGGGCCAGGATCTCACCAGCGCAACCCCTGATTGCATCGGCCCTGTTTTAAGGGTTAGTATTTTCGGGGGAGGAAAACGCCGGTTCTCATATCCAATACCTAATGAACGGCACGCTGATCGAGGGCTTGCGCGGCCTTGAATTGATCGCGCATTCCCGCCATCGACAGGCAGATGCGGCATCCGCACAGTTCCGAATTCGCAACCGATTGCGCCTGCTGGCCGCGGAGATTGAACAGTCGGCGGACTACATCCGTCATCGGCAGGCCAGCCGCCTGGGTTTCGAGACGCTCTCTACCGTGATCAAGCCCGATTCAGGAGGACATTTGAAATGACGAGTCATCGCAGACATCCCGCCCGGGAATGGCGTATCCGTGTCACAGCTGCGACTGCACGAGACGGCGAGTCCTTGACCTCAGACAGGGTCGGATCGGCCTCGTCCACGCTCAGCCCAGGGCGCCGCAGGCTGATCCTCGGGGCGTCCGGAATGGCTCTGGTTGGCTCCGGCGCCGCAGTCAACGCGCAAACCGGGAAGTGGCCTGACCGACCGATTCGGCTCGTGGTCCCCTACCCGCCCGGAGGCAACAGCGACATCCTGGGACGCACGGTCGCCGACCGACTAAGAGCGCTCCTGGGCACTCCGGTCACGGTTGAGAACAAGCCCGGCGGGACCACGCAACTGGGGACCGAACTCGTCGCTCGCGCCGCGCCCGATGGCTACACACTGCTGCTGGGCGCAGCCACCGCCTTCACGATGCTCCCGCACCTGCGAACCCTGCCCTATTCCCTCGAGCAGAGCTTCGACGTGGTGGGGGGTGTCGCCGAGTATGTCGCGGTTGTGGTGGCGCGCAAAGGCCTCAATATCAATTCCATGGACGAGCTCGTCGCAATGGCCCGTAAGCATCCGGGCAAGCTCAGCTGGGGCTCTGCCGGCCAGGCCTCAGCGGGTCACCTCTATGGGGAAATGATCAAGGGTCATTACGGCATTGATCTGCTGCACGTTCCGTTCAAGGGTTCGGCCGACGCTGCCACAGCCATGCTCGGCGACCAGATCGACCTGATCATCGATGGCGTGGGATTGCGCTACGCCCGCGAAGGCCGAGCTGTTGCGTTGGCAACATTCTTCGACCAACGCCACCCGGACCTCCCGGAGATCCCGGCCATCACCGAGGTGGCCCGCGGCATCAAATTGCCCGCAGGAGGCTGGGGCTTGATGTACCCCAAGGGGACGCCCGCGGAAGCGGTCCAACGCACCGATGGGGCTCTGAAGACGCTGCTGGCTGAGCCGGACACACGGGACCGCCTGCTGCGGGCAAGTATCATCGCTCGGCATACGCCGTCCGCCCCCTATGTCGATCTTCTCAAGAGCAGCCTAGGGATCTACGGCGACCTTCTCAAAGCGGTCGGAATGACGCGGAGCGCCGGATGAGTGCGTCTCATTCTCCGGATCATCCCGAAGCAGCGACCCGCCCAGCCGCCGATGCCGTGCGACCCTTGGAGGGCGTACGCGTCATCGAGTTCTGCCAGGTCGCCGCGGGGCCCTTCTGCGGCCAGCTGCTGGCCGACTTCGGCGCTCTCGTGACGAAAGTTGAGCCCCCCGAGGGCGACGGGATGCGCCAGTGGCCTCCGCTCTCTGATGGCTACAGCGAGAATTTCGCATCGGTCAATCGGGGCAAGCGGTCGATCTGTCTCGATCTGAAGCGTCCCGCCGACCGGGATCGAGCGCGCGCGATGGTTCTTGGGGCCGACATCCTCATCGAGAACAACCGGCCCGGCGTGATGGACCGGCTTGGCCTGGGCTGGTCATGGTTCCAGCCTCAAAAACCGAGTCTCATCTATTGTTCGATTTCGGCCTTCGGTCAGGATGGGCCCCGGGCTGCCGAAGGCGGCTTCGATTTGACCATTCAAGCGGCCTCAGGGGTCATGAGCGTGACCGGCGAACCGGAGGGCGCTCCAGTCAAGGCCGGAGTGCCGCTGGTCGATTTTGGAGCTGGTCTCTACGCCGCCTACTCGATCGCGGCGATGCTCGCGCGAGTGCGAGCGGGTGGCCCGGGAGGACATCTGGACGTGCCCATGTTTGCGACCACAATCGCCATGTCGGCACTTCAGACCAGCGAATACTTCGGAACAGGGCGCAACCCGAAAAAGCTCGGATCCGCTCACCCGCGAAACGCTCCCTATCAGGCCTATCGCGCACGGGACCGCTGGTTTGCGATCGCAGCCGGC
>JBIKVK010000417.1:0-2517 GCA_044356835.1 Burkholderiaceae bacterium | reverse complement strand
CGTTAGTGAATTTGATGGTCCGCTCAGAAAACTGGGCCATCGCAGGCGCCGCAAAAACCAGGGGTGCGGACGCTGCAGCCTTGACGAGAGTACGACGTTGATTCACGAAAGTCTCCTCAGTGGATTGTGATTGACGACCTACGAACAACGGTGTCAGCGCAGCCACCACTTGAGCGGCACCAGCACCAGATCCGGAAAAAGTACCAACAGGAAAAGCACGGCGAGTTGCGCGAGGAAAAAGGGCAGCACCCCTCTAAAGGCTTCATCCATCCCGATGCGGGCGACGCCGCAGACAACGTTGAGCACGGTGCCCACCGGGGGGGTGATCAGGCCGATCGCATTGTTCATGATGAACAGCACGCCAAAATAAACCGGGTCGATTCCGGCCTTGAGCACTAATGGCATCAGGACCGGCGTCAGGATGAGAACCGTCGGAGTGAAATCGAGCGCCGTTCCCACGATGACAATCAACGCCATGATGACCAGCATCAGGAGCGTTTTGTTGCCCATGAAGGGCTCGAGCATCCGAGCAACTTCGTTCGGAATATTCGCTACGGTAATCAGCCAGGCGCTCACCATGGCTGCCGCCACCAAGAACATGACCACCGAGGTGGTCTTGCCCGCAGCGAGGAACAGCCGATAAAGGTCTCGCCATTTCAGCTCGCGGTAGACGAACATGCCGACTACCAGGCTGTAGACGGCCGCGACCACCGCCGCCTCGGTCGGCGTGAAAACGCCGAATTTCATGCCCCCCAGGATCACGACGGGCAGCGCAATCGCGAAAAGGCCCTGCCCGGTCACCCTGAACCGCTCGCTCATCGGCATCCGGGGCGCTGGACGCACATTCTCGCGCCGGGCAAGCCACCACCAGGTGATGCCGATGGCAAGACCCATCATCATGCCGGGGACGATGCCCGCGAGAAAAAGCTTGGTGATCGAGACATTGCCCGCCACTCCAAAGATGATGAAGCCGATAGAGGGCGGAATGACCGGGGCGATGATCCCGCCCGCGGCGATCAAGCCTGCGGAACGATTCACCTGATAGCCCGCCTGCTTCATCATCGGAATCAGGAGCGCTGCGAGCGCCGCAGTGTCCGCCACCGCAGACCCGGACAGTGAGGCCATGATGACTGCCGCGATCACGGCGACATAGCCCAGACCTCCGCGGAAGTGTCCAACCCAGGCCATCGCGAACTCGACGATGCGGCGACTGAGACCACCAGCATTCATGAACTCGCCCGCCAGCAGAAAAAAGGGTACCGCCAGCAGGGGGAAGCTGTCGGCCCCTTCGATAAAGCGCTGCGCGAGAATCTGGCTGTCGAAGTCGGGCAATGCCCCGGTCGCTGCCATATACGCCATCAGGCAAAGAGCGCAGATCAGCAGGGCGTAGGCGATGGGCATGCCGATGGCCATCGCTCCGAGCAAACTGAACAGAAACACTGCGACCGTCACCGCACAACTCCAACACCGGCCGAGCCTGCCGCGGATTCTTCCGACTCGCGGACCTGTATCAGGTCGTCATCCCGGATACGCCCGCTCAAGAGGCGCCACAGAACCCGAAGATTGAACAGCGCCATCACGGATCCCACCAGGTACCCGATTCCGTAGATCCAGATCATTGAAATGCCGACGACGGGCGAGACGTTGGTCACCTGCAAATCGTGCATTTTCCAGGTACCCAGCACCAGGAGGAGATTGCACCAAAGCATCAATGTTTCACTCAGCAAGAGACACGCTTTGCGGCCAAGGGCTGGCAGCTTGCGCACCATCATGTCGACACCAAGATGGGCCTGTTCCTTCATCACGACGACTGCGCCGAGGTAGGTCAGCCAGATAAAACAGTAGCGGGACATTTCCTCGGAAATCAGGATCCCGGAGTTCATCGCATACCGGAGAACCACGTTGCCGAACACCATGATCACCATCGCCGCCAGGCAGAGGACGATCAGGAGTTCCAGCAGACGAAAAAAGGCGTTGGATAGATGGGTCATTCGAGACGACATTCTGGCCGGCGCTGGAACGTGGTCTCGTCGCCGGGATAACGTACAGGGACTGGGATAACGTGTAGGAAAAGTACGAGCTTAACAAAAAGGGGTCCCGAATCAAACGGTCAAAAGGGCACAAGCATCGCTGCCGCGGGCCCTGGGAGGGAAAGCTTGAGCGACGAACCAGCGCTCAGCCCCAGCAAGACATGACACCGGTCAATCCGGCGCGGCCGACTTTCGCTAGGCTTCAAAGCGCCCTCCAGAATGGGCCCGCGGTTCGTCGCGGAGCATCCCGCCGCACTCCGGTGTCAGGAAAATTCAGGACAGGATCCCAATGAACCGGTTGCTTGGAAAAACTACTATCGTCACCGGGGGCGCCCTTGGAATTGGCCGTGCCTGCGTCACGCGCATGGCCCAAGAGAGCGCGAAAGTTGCGATTTTTGATGTGCTTGAGGACGAGGCACGCAGCCTCGCAGACGAACTCTGCTGGAAAGGCTTCGAAGTCGCCTTCTGGAACGTCGACGTTTCCAAC
>JBIKVK010000416.1:0-2521 GCA_044356835.1 Burkholderiaceae bacterium | reverse complement strand
CAGATGGCCGAGCTGACCGACCTCGCGCGCGCCTTCCCGGACACTCCGATTGTCCTTGACCACTGCGGCACTCCGCTCGGGGTCGGGGTCTATGCCGGGCGCCGCCAGGAGCTCTATGGGCAATGGAAGCGCGACATGATCGAGCTGGCCTCCTGTCCCAATGTGATGGTCAAGCTGGGAGGCCTGGGCATGATCGTCGGCGGATTTGGTCTGCACACCCGAGCCCGGCCACCGTCTTCCATCGAATTGGCCGAAATCTGGCGCCCTTACCTTGAGCCCCTGATCGAGGCCTTCGGGACGCACCGCTGCATGTTCGAGAGCAACTTTCCTCCCGACAAGGCGAGCTGCAGCTACACGGTGCTGTGGAACGCCTTCAAGCGGGTGGCAGCGGGATGCAGCGCTGATGAAAAAGCTGATCTATTTGCCCGGACGGCCGACCGCTTCTACGACCTCCGGATCCTCGCGTCGTGAGCCAGCTGGTCATCGATCAGCTCAAGGTCACCTATGCCGGGCGAGGCGGTTCCGTGACCGCGCTCGACGGTTTCTCGCTGGAGGTGGCCCCCGGCAGCCTGACGGTTCTGCTCGGCGAGAGCGGCTGCGGCAAGTCCACCGCACTGAATGCGGTGGCCGGGCTGGTTCATCCTGACTCCGGCCTGATTCGGCTCGGGGACAAAACACTCTTCTCCCAGGGGGCCGGTCGAAGGCCCATCGAACTCGCGCCCAACCACCGCGATATCGGCATGGTGTTCCAGTCCTACGCACTCTGGCCGCATTTGCTGGTCATCGAAAACGTCATGTATCCGGCCCTGCGCCGCGGAGCGGCGCGTGTCGAGGCCGAGCGCGCTGCGCGCGCAGTGCTGGCGACGGTCCGCTGTGAGCATCTGGCCGATCGCTATCCCGGTGAATTGTCCGGAGGCCAGCAGCAGCGGATCGCACTCGCCCGGGCCATGGTCGCGAGGCCCAGCCTCTTGCTGTTCGACGAACCATTGTCCAACCTCGATGCAGGCCTGCGGCGAGGTCTGCGCGACGAACTGGCGCGGCTCCATCGCGACATCGGCTTTACTGGCATCTACGTGACCCATGATCAGTCCGAGGCGCTGGCCCTGGGCACACGCCTCGCGGTCATGGAGGGCGGCAGGATTGTCCAGCTGGGCACCCCTGCGGACCTGTACGAGCGGCCCGCCAATGAGTTCGTGGCCCGGTTCTTCGGAGCCCATCTGATCTCCGGCCGTGTGTCGGGTGATCGTATCGAGAGCGCCGCGGGCCTCTTCGCTGTGTCGACCCGACCAGGTGATGGCCCTGTTCAATTCGGTTTCATGCCGCATTCGGCCCGCATCGAGGCCGATGTCGAAGGTCCGCTCGAGGTGGCTGCAGCCATGTACCTGGGCTCGCACTGGGAGCTGCGGTTGAGCGGCGGTGGTCATGAATTGCTCGTGATCCGACCGACCTCCGAGTCACCCCCCGCGGCGGGCACTCGCGTGCGGCTGGTCATTGATCCGGAGAAACTTTTCGTATTCAAACAGTGAATCAGACGGGATTCAGTGAGCCCGATTCAACGCAAGGGGAGACGAGGATGAACGAGATTCGCAGCATCAGGCGCATTGTCCAGGCGCTGACCGGTTCAATGGCGCTTTCAGCGGCCTTGTGGGCTCCAGCCTACGCCCAAGATATCACCGCGCTCTGCCAGGCAGGCCTGAGTGGCTGGGACAAGATCGTTGCCCAGGCCAAAAAGGAAGGGCAGGTCATGATGTACTCGACCCGGGCCGAGGCTGACAATCAGCGCCTGCTCGCAGGGTTCGCGAAGAAATACCCCGAAATCCGAGCGTCAGCCATTCGCCTGATCGGCAACCGCATGAATGAGCGCATCGAGCAGGAACTCAAGGCGGGGGTGCCCACCGGCGATGTCATGGTCTTCACCGACCCCAAATGGATGGCCGACCGGCTCAACCAGAAGGCCTTGCTTGCACCGTGCGGACCGGCGCTCGCCTTGTGGGACGCAGGCGGCCGTTTTTATCCGAATCGCGAACTGGTCCCCGTCGTGAATGAGCCCTGGGTGCTCGCCTACAACACGAACCTTGTGAAGAACAAGCCCAAGGACTGGCGGGACCTTCTGAACGACAAGCAATGGGTTGGCAAGGTTGGTCTGAATGAGGTGAGCGGACTGACGGTCGCCATCTGGGCTGAGATCGTATCGAGCCGTGCGGGGGCCGACTACTTCGACAGCATCGCACCCTTCAAGCCGCGCATCTATCCGAACTCCGCGCCGCTCACCCAGGCGATCATTGCGGGTGAGGTGGTCTGGTCGCCCTACTCGCTGCCGTCGACCATTGAGCCCCTGCGAGCCAAAGGCGCCCCGATCGAGTGGATCGTACCTGACTCGGGTACCTTCCTTCTGCAGCGCTTCGGTCTCGTGCTGAAGGCCAGCACGCGGCCCGCCGCGGCGCTGGTGCTGCTCGATTACATGATGAGCGCAGAGGGTCAGGAACTCCAAAACGGTAATCGTCAGGGTCTGACCGTTGCG
>JBIKVK010000127.1:0-9246 GCA_044356835.1 Burkholderiaceae bacterium | reverse complement strand
GCATATCGACCGATACACCAGCAACAAGTTTCGCTCGTACGAGCTCGACATTTGCTATCCCGTCTCCTGGGGGGCCGAGGGTGTCGAGGCGCGGCTCGCCTCGATTGCGGCCGAGGCAGAAGACGCTGTGCGTTCGGGCTTCAACATCCTGATCGTGTCAGACCGCAAGGTGGCGGCCGACCGGGTGGCCATTCCGGCGCTGCTTGCAACGAGCGCGGTGCACCAGCACCTCATCAACCGAGGTCTTCGGACCTCGACGGGCCTGGTGGTGGAGACCGGGTCGGCCCGCGAGGTGCACCACTTCGCCTTGCTGGCGGGCTATGGCGCAGAGGCGATCCATCCGAACGTTGCGCTGGAGACCCTCGCCAGCATCGCTCCGGCGCTGGGCGGCGGGCTCACGGCCGACAAGGCGGGGGCGCACTACATCAAGGCGATTGGCAAGGGGCTGATGAAGGTGATGTCCAAGATGGGCATCTCGACCTACATGAGCTATTGCGGTGCGCAGATTTTCGAGGCGATCGGCCTATCCTCGGACGTGATCGAGCGCTACTTCGCGGGCACCCCCAGCAACGTGGGCGGTATCGGCGTCTTTGAGATCGCCGAAGAGGCCTTGCGCGTGCATCGCGCGGCCTTTGGCGCCGATCCCGTGCTCGCCCAGGTGCTCGATGCCGGCGGCGAATATGCCTACCGGATCCGCGGCGAGGATCACATGTGGACGCCCGACTCGATCGCCAAACTGCAGCATGCAACCCGTTCGGGCAACTTTTCCACCTACCAGGACTATGCCCGCCTGATCAATGACCAGTCGGTCCGCCACATGACCTTGCGCGGCCTCTTCGAATTCCGCTTTGATCACTGCGCGCCTGTTCCCATCGACGAGGTAGAGCCGGCCGCCGAGATCGTCAAGAGGTTTGCCACGGGTGCGATGTCGCTCGGTTCGATTTCGACCGAAGCCCACACGACCCTTGCGATCGCGATGAACCGGATCGGCGGCAAATCCAACACGGGCGAGGGCGGCGAGGACGAGATGCGCTATCGCGCCGAGATGCGGGCGGGCCGCCCCGTGGTCAAAGCCGGTCAGACGGTCGCGTCGATCATTGGGGCTGACCGGATCGAGTCCGATATCGAATTGCGCGAGGGCGATTCCCTGCGGTCGCGGATCAAGCAGGTCGCATCCGGGCGCTTTGGCGTCACCGCCGAGTACCTCGCCAGTGCCGACCAGATCCAGATCAAGATGGCCCAGGGCGCAAAACCCGGCGAAGGCGGTCAGCTGCCCGGCCACAAGGTCTCGGATTACATCGGAAAGCTTCGGTACTCGGTGCCTGGTGTGGGCCTCATTTCGCCGCCGCCTCACCACGACATTTATTCGATCGAGGACCTGGCCCAGCTGATTCACGACCTGAAAAACGCCAATCACCAGGCATCGATTTCGGTCAAGCTCGTCTCCGAAGTGGGCGTGGGCACCGTGGCGGCTGGGGTGGCCAAGGCGAAGGCCGATCATGTCGTGATCGCGGGTCATGATGGCGGCACGGGCGCGTCGCCGCTATCGTCGATCAAGCATGCTGGAACGCCCTGGGAACTGGGTCTGGCCGAGACGCAGCAGACGCTGGTGCTCAACCGCCTGCGCAGCCGCATCCGCGTGCAGGCCGACGGGCAGATGAAGACCGGCCGCGACGTGGTGATCGGCGCGCTGCTGGGCGCCGACGAATTCGGTTTCGCGACGGCGCCCCTGGTGGTTGAGGGCTGCATCATGATGCGCAAGTGCCATCTCAACACCTGCCCGGTGGGCGTGGCCACCCAGGACCCGGTTCTGCGCAAGCGCTTCCAGGGCAAGCCCGAGCATGTGGTGAACTACTTCTTCTTCGTTGCCGAGGAAGTCCGTCAACTGATGGCCCGCCTGGGTATCCGGCGCTTTGACGATCTGGTGGGCCGCTCCGATCTGCTCGATATGCGCAAGGGCATTGCGCACTGGAAGGCCCGTGGCCTGGATTTCTCACGGATCTTCTTTCAGCCGGCGGTCCCCGCCGATGTCGCGCGGCGCCAGATCGCAGTGCAGGACCATGGCCTCGAGCATGCGCTTGACCAGCGGCTCTTGGAACTCGCGCGTCCGGCGATCGAGCGCGGCGAAAAGGTGTCCTTCATCCAGCCCGTACGCAATGTCCACCGGACGGTTGGCACGATGCTCTCGGGCGCAGTGGCGCGCCGGTACGGTCACGACGGCCTGCCCGACGACACGATCCACGTCCAGCTGAACGGCACGGCCGGGCAAAGTTTTGGCGCGTTCCTCGCCCGTGGCATCACGCTGGACCTGGTGGGCGAGGCCAATGACTATGTGGGCAAGGGTCTGTCCGGAGGTCGTGTGATCGTGCGGGCCACCAATGATTTCCGGGGTCGGTCCGATGAGAACATCATCGTCGGCAACACGGTGCTCTACGGTGCGATCGAGGGCGAGGCCTTCTTCAGCGGGGTGGCCGGCGAGCGTTTCGCGGTTCGGAACTCCGGCGCCACTGCGGTGGTCGAGGGCACGGGCGACCACGGTTGCGAGTACATGACGGGCGGTACGGTGGTTGTGCTCGGCCCGACGGGCCGTAATTTCGCGGCTGGCATGTCGGGCGGTGTGGCTTATGTGTTCGATCCCGACCGGCGCTTCGAGCAGTACTGCAATCTTTCGATGGTCGCGATCGAGCCTGTCATGGGCACGGCCGAGCAACTCGAGAAGACCGAACCCGCCACCTGGCACCGTGGCGAGTGTGACGAGATCATCCTCAAGGGGCTGATCGAGAAGCACTTCCGTCTCACGGGCAGCCAGATCGCGCGGTCGGTGCTCGATCAGTGGGATCGTTCGCGCGGTCATTTCGTCAAGGTGTTCCCCCATGAGTATCGCAAGGCTCTGGCGGCCAAGGCGCCTGCGCGGCAGAGCATGGCCGCACGGGCACCCGCCTGACGAATGTGCTGCGGCGACGAGGACCGGACAGGTTTTAAGGCATAACTTTTCTGCATGGACGCATGATGGGCAAGGTCACCGGATTTCTGGAATTCGAGCGGCTTCAAGAGGCGGTTGAAGATGCCGCGGAGCGGGTTCACCACTACCGCGAGTTTGTCATTCATCTAAGCGATGAAGAGGCCTCGCGGCAGGGCGCGCGCTGCATGGACTGCGGCATCCCGTTTTGCCAGTCCGGATGCCCGGTCAACAACATCATTCCCGACTGGAACGATCTGGTCTACAACGGACGTTGGCGCGAGGCGATCGAGACGCTGCACTCGACCAACAATTTTCCGGAATTTACCGGCCGGGTCTGTCCTGCCCCCTGCGAGGCTGCCTGCACGCTCAACATCAACAACGATCCGGTCGGGATCAAATCGATCGAGCATGCGATCATCGACAAAGCCTGGGCGATGGGCTATGTGCAGCCCCAACCGCCCGCGGCCCTGACCGGCAAAAGCGTGGCCGTGGTGGGTTCAGGGCCGGCCGGACTGGCCTGTGCCCAGCAGCTGGCGCGCGTGGGTCACAAGGTGACCGTGTTCGAGAAAAACGATCGTGTCGGTGGCTTGTTGCGCTACGGAATTCCGGATTTCAAGCTCGAGAAATCGCACATCGACCGGCGTGTCGATCAGATGCAGGCCGAGGGCGTGACGTTTCGCACCGGCGTTCTGGTGAGTGGGGCCGACCTTGATCCCACCATCACCAATTGGGCAAGCGCCCGGGTCACGCCTGAGGATTTGCTCGAGCAATTCGATGCAGTGGTCTTGACCGGCGGGGCCGAGCAGCCGCGTGATTTGCCGGTTCCGGGCAGGGCGCTCCAGGGCGTGCACTTCGCAATGGAATTTCTCCCACAACAGAACAAGGTGGTCGCGGGCGATGCTGTGGCGCGCCAGATCCTGGCCACCGGCAAACGGGTGGTGGTGATCGGGGGCGGTGACACTGGTTCCGACTGCGTGGGTACCAGCAACCGGCAGGGCGCCACTGTGGTCACCCAGTTCGAGTTGATGCCGCAGCCGCCGGATCAGGAAGATCGCCCGCTCACCTGGCCGAATTGGCCCTACAAGATGCGGACCTCGTCGTCCCATGAGGAAGGCTGCGAGCGCGACTGGGCAGTGACCACAAAGGCATTCCTGGACGATGGGCAAGGGCGGGTGCGCGCCGTCCTGGCGGCGCGGGTTCAGTGGCAGAAAGATCCCGCGAGCGGACAGATGCGAATGTCCGAAGTGCCCGGTTCCGAGTTCGAGGTGCCGGCAGACCTGGTGCTCTTTGCGATGGGCTTTGTCTCGCCAGTGGGGTCGATCCTCGAGTCCTTCGGCGTCCAACGTGATGCCCGTGGCAACGCCCAGGCAGGCACGGAGGGGGCTGGTTCATACGCCACCAATGTGTCTCGCGTGTATGCGGCGGGGGATATGCGTCGCGGGCAGTCGCTGGTCGTCTGGGCGATCCGTGAAGGCCGGCAGTGTGCCCGTGCGGTCGACGAGTTCCTGATGGGCTCATCGGATCTGCCCCGCTGAGCTTCTGGCTCGACCGCCGCACGCTACCGAAGCCCAACATGCGCGAGCCGCGTCTTGCCTGGCTCGACCTGATCCGCGCGGGCGCGAGCCAGATGATCGTCTTGCATCATTTGGCGTTCTACGGGCCGATCTCCGAGGCACTGCGCCGCGAATGGCCCCAAGGGGTGGACTGGTGGGCCGAGTACGCGCGGATCGCGGTTCAGGTCTTTCTGGTGATGAGCGGCTTTCTGGTGGCCCGAAGTCTGCCGGGTCTCGATATCCTCAGTGCGCGGGCCGCGCTGGCCCGGGTGCTGCGCCGGTATCTTCGGCTGTTCGTGCCGTTCATGGTCGCGGCCATGGCTGCCAGTCTGGCGTCGATCCCGGCACGCGCCTGGTTCGGCTCCGCTGACTGGGTCTCGCAGCCGCTCGATGCCTGGACCCTACTGGCCCACTTGACCGGGCTCTTTGATTATTTGGACATCGAGGCGCTCACGGCCGGGGCCTGGTATGTGAGTATCGACTTTCAGCTGCACGTGCTCGTGATCCTGAGCCTCTGGCTCTGTCAGGCCAGGGCGCCGGATCGCGCGACGGCCTTGCGGTGGTGGTGGACCGGCGTATTCGGCTTGGCCCTCATTGCCTGGGTCTGGCTCGGTCGCAGGCCCGAATGGGATATCACGCCCTTCTACTTTTTTGGGTCATTCGCTCTGGGCCTGTCGGCGGGATGTCTCTGCGCCCCCGCCCGCGCGGGTGCCAGCCCCACGGCGAATGCCCCGGCCTCGTTCGAGCATCGCATTGCCCTGGCGATGCTGTTCGTAGGCGGTGCCTGCTGGCTGGTTCAGCCGGCGGTGCGCCCGGCCGTGGCGTGGGTGAGCGCGGTGGTCATATTGGGTCTCGCGCTGGGTGCGGGCGAGCGCTTCGACCGGAGTCTTCAGCGAGGGCCGGTTGGCCGCGCCAGCGCCCGTTTGATCGGGGTGCTCGGCCAGAGCGCGTACTCACTTTTTCTGGTGCACTTCCCGTTTTCGATTCTGATCAATGCGCTCTACCAACACTATTTTCCGGGCGATTTCGACGCCGCGGTGATCGCGGCGCTCGTGGCCTGGCTGGGAGCCTTGCCCCTCGCCTGGCTTATGTACCGGTTCCTGGAGCAGCCGATTGAGCGTCGATGGGCCGCTACCGGGTCCGGCAGCGGCAAAACACCATCGCGGTGAGGCTCATCACGATCTCGCCCCGTTGATTGATGCACTCCTGGCGCAACCGCAGCAAGCCGCGGTCGGGCTTGCTCACCGATCTTCGCTTGTCGATCACGGCGAGGCGCAGCCGAAGCACATCGCCGGCGCGAACCGGCCGGGGCCAGCGCACCTCATCGACGCCGGGCGAACCCATGCTTGAGACCGGGGCAATGAAGTGTTCGGCGAGCAGTTTCATCATGATGCTGCCGGTGTGCCAGCCGCTCGCAATCAGCCCCCCATAAATCGACTGGTGGGCCGCGACCGGGTCGACATGGAAGGCCTGTGGGTCGAAGCGGCGCGCATAGCTCACGATGTCGGACTCGGTCACCGGGTAGGCCCCGAGCGTGAAGGATTCGCCGGGCGTATAGTCCTCGAAATAGCGTTCCTTCAAAGGGATAGACATTCTGGACTCCGATCGTGGGGGTCGTTGGGCGCCTGCCGGGCCCCGGGTCAGTCATTGGCCATCGCTATTGTGACGCTTTGACCGAGAAAATGGATTCGATTCGGATCGACAAATGGCTCTGGGCAGCCCGCTTCTTCAAGACCCGTGGTCTTGCGCAACAGGCGATCGAGCAGGGCCGGGTCAGGGTGAGTGGCGAGCGGGTGAAAGTCGCGCGTGCGCTCAGGCCCGGCGATCAGTTGCAGATCGATGCCGGTGGATCGGTGCGCGACATCGTGGTCTGTGCGCTTTCTGAGAGGCGTGGCCCTGCCCCTGAGGCGAAGAGCCTCTATCAGGAGACCGAGGACTCGGTCGCTGCCCGAGCGGCCCGCGCTGAAACGCGCCGGCTTGCCCCCGAGCCTGCGCTGACCATCGAGGGGGGGCGTCCGACCAAGCGGCAGCGGCGCGATCTTGATCGTTGGCGGGAGGCAGGATGATCGACCCGAAACGCCGTGCCGCGCTCGCCTGGGGGGGGTCTGCAGCGCTCGCCGGGCTGGCGGCATGGCCGTCTTCGAGTCTGGCCGCGGACCTGCCCCGGCTCGATTTCGGGGGAGCAGCTCGCCGACTTGCCGAGCGGCCGATGGTCCTGATGATGCGCCACGAGCTGACTGTGCCCGGCGTCGGCGACCCGCCCGGGTTCAGGCTCGAAGACTGTTCGACCCAGCGCAATCTCTCCAACGAGGGGCGCGGCCGTGCCCGCCAGACGGGCGAGCGCATGCGTGCGGCCGGCATTGCCCTCTCCGCCGTGCGAAGCAGCCGCTGGTGCCGTTGTCTGGACACTGCGCGGATTGCGTTCGGGACCGTCGAACCCTGGCCCGCCCTCGACTCTTTTTTCTCCGAGCCGCAACGCCAGGCTGCGCAACTGAGTCAGCTCGCCGAGGCATTGAACTCATTTCAAGGCCCGGCGCCCTGGATGCTCGTCACGCACCAGGTCAACATCAGCGCATTTCTCGGTGTGTGGACCGCGATGGGCGAGATTGTTGCAGCCGAGCGCGTGGGCGAACGCTGGCAAGCCGTGTTCCGCATTTGAGCGCCCTGTGGCCGGGTGTGCTTGGCCCGGGGTGCGATGTCCAGGACGCTGTGTCGCGGTTGCGAGGTCCAGCATGCGTTGGCCGCCGGCGGTCGGGCCGCGGCCAGCGTCTCGCGCAGACGATGCCCGCTCAGAGGGCGTTGACGCGGCGGCCCGACTCAAGCGCGATGGCTTGCTCCAGCTGTGCAGCCATGCGCTTTAGACGCGGCGCGACCTCTTCGTTCAAACGTTTCGGGGTCAGCGTGCTCAACGGGGCGCCGCAGTTGAGCGTGAAGCGGATCGAACGATCGCGGTCGAACACCGGCACGGCTGCGGTGTGATAGTCGGGATGGAAGGCTCCCGAGTTGACGATGAATCCCTGATCCGCAAAGGAGGCAAAGGCCGCCTGGAAGGCCGGGCGAGCTGCGGCCCAACGTGCCGAGTCCGAGGCCCGGATTTCGCCGATCAGGGCTCTGCGCTGGCCGGTGTTCAGTGCCGCCAGGTAGGCCCAACCATGGCCGGAACTCGCCATCGGCACCGCCGACCCCCTTCGGAGATTGGTGAGCAGCGGATTGTCGCCATGGCAGCGTTCGATCATCACCATTTGCAGACCCTGGCGCACCGCCAGGCCGCAGGCCGCCCGGTAATCGTCGGCCAGGGCTTGCATGGCGGGGCGGGCCAGATCAACGGTGTCCAGACCCGCGAGGGCGCTGCTGCCCAGCCGCAGGGCGGCCAGCCCCGGCCGCATGCGGTCGCCGGGGGTCTGCGCGAGCACGCCCATTTGGATCATGGTGTAACACAGGCGCCAGACGGTCGGTTGCGGCAGACCGGTGATTCGTGCGATGTCGGACCCTGAAAGCTCCGGCTGCTCGACCGAGAAACAGCCGAGAATCTCAAGCCCGCGGGCCAGTGCCGTGACGAACTGCCGGTCGCGCGGAGTCCCGTTGCGCATCAGCGATCCTCCACCCTATACTTTGGGAAAATTCAAAAGTGCGAGTTATTAATTCGCACTGCAAATAATACCGCTCAGGGACTGGAGACACAATCGATGAGTCTGCCCAAACGGATCGACATCCACGAGGTCGGGCCTCGCGAGGGGATGCAGATCGAGAAAAACCCGATCGCCACCACCGACAAGATCCGGCTGGTCGACCGGCTCTCCGAGTGCGGCTTTGCCGAAATCGAGGTGACCTCGTTCGTGAGCCCGAAATGGGTGCCGCAAATGGCCGATGCGGAGGCCGTGGTCGAGGGGATCCGGGTTCAACCCGGAACGCATTACACCGGTATCTATCTGAACAGCCAGGGCATGGTGCGTGCGCTCAAGACCGGCAAGCTCACGGTGCTCGGCAAGCTCAGTGTGACAGCGAGCGAAACCTTCTCAAAGCGCAACACCAATCGCAGCATCGACGAGACCATCGCCGAAGCCGAAGAGCGCATCGAGGCGGCACGACAGTGGCAGGTGCCGATCACCGAGCTCGGCGTGATGGCCGCCTTTGGGTGCAACTATGAGGGCGACATCGACCCGCGCAAGGTGGTCGATCTGATCGCCCGACTCGACGCCCTCGCCCAAGCACAGGGCCTGCCGATCGGCCTGATCCAGCTGGCCGACACGATGGGTTGGGCCAACCCCAATTCAATCCGGCGCCTGGTCGGTAGGGTGCAGGAGCGATGGCCGGACTATCGCATCAATCTGCATCTGCACGACACCCGCGGACTGGGTCTGGCCAACGCGATCGCCGCCATGGAGATGGGCGTGGACGACTTCGATTCCGCAGTGGCGGGCCTGGGGGGGTGCCCTTACGCCGGGTTCAAGGACGCACCGGGCAATATCGCCACCGAAGATCTGGTCCACCTGTGCGCTGAAATGGGGGTCGAAACCGGCATCGACCTTGACCGCATCGTCGATATTGCCCGCGAGGCCGAGGCGATCGTCGGACACCCGTTGCCCGGCAAAGTGATGCGCGGCGGCCACCTGTCTTCGTATCGTCGCAAGGCGCACGCCGCCGCCGCCCAGTCCTGAAGTCCAACCTCTAGGAGTTCGATCATGAACCGATCGCTTGGGCGTCTTCTGTCCACACTGATCTGCGTTGCCT
>JBIKVK010000415.1:0-2530 GCA_044356835.1 Burkholderiaceae bacterium | reverse complement strand
TCGTAGAGGAGCTTCGCCTTGGCGATGTTGCGCTTTTCCATCGCAGCGACGCCACCCTGGGCGATCAACCATTGAAAGACCAGCCCGGCAATGTAGACGGAATAAGTCGGCGGCGTGTTGATCATCGAGTCGTGCTCGGCGAGAGCGCCGTAGTCGAGGATGGGGGGCGTGCCGGGCAGGGCGTGTCCCAGCAGATCTCGCCGGATGATCACGATCACCAGTCCGGCGGGGCCGATATTTTTCTGGGCCCCCGCGTAGATCATGCCGTAGCGTGTGACATCGACCGGGCGCGACAGGATATTGGAAGACATGTCGGCCACGAGCGGCACCTCGCCGGTCTCAGGAACCCAGTTGAATTCGACTCCCCCGATGGTCTCGTTTGAACAGAGGTGCAGATAGCCAGCATCCGGGCGTGTGACCCATTCGTTTGCGTCCGGAATACGGTCGAAGCCGCTCGACTCCGACGACGCAGCCTCGCGAGGATTTCCGTAGCGCTGCGCTTCACGAAAGGCCTTTCTCGACCAGTCGCCCGTGGTGACGTAATCGGCTTGGCCGTTCTTGAGGCCGATCAGGTTCATCGGGACCACGGAGAAGTGCAGGCTTGCGCCGCCCTGCAGGAAGAGCACCGCGTAGTGTTCGGGGATCATGAGCAGGGAGCGAAGATCATGCTCGGCCGCCGCCTGGATGCTCATGTAGTGTGTGCCGCGATGGCTCATCTCCATCACCGACTGACCCGTGCCCTGCCAGTCGCTCATCTCTTGCGCCGCTTTGCGCAGCACTTCCGGGGGCAGCATGGCCGGGCCCGCGCTGAAATTGATCACCTTGGACATGATCAGGTAAGTCCGTCAGGGCGTGTAGGGGACCAGCATTCCGCTTGAACTGGCCGTGGCGAGCAGCCGATCGGACGTATCGAACAAACGGCCCTCGAGGAAGACGACCCGTTTGCCTCGCCTGAGGACCCGCCCTTCTGCAGTCACCGTTCCCGGGCGCACCGCCTCGAGAAAACTGACCTTGATCTCGAGGCTGGAGACATTGAACTCGCCCGCCGAGTCGTGCACGACGGCACTCGCCATTGCATGATCCAGCCAGGCCGTGATGAAACCGCCCTGAGCGATCGCGCCGTTGCTGTGGCAGAACTCCGGCCGAACCTCGTACTCCAGCCGGACACTTCGCGTCTGAGGGTCACGCGCCTTCATGCCGATGAGCCCGATCGCCCGACCGAGCGGTCGTTCGGGTCGAACGATCGGGTGGGGTGGCTCTGAAGCACTTGGATCGGGTGTATCGGTCATCGAGGCGCTCGGGTCAAGGCGGGGCACTGGTCGCGGATCTTACCCGACTGTGCAATAAAAAATCCCCGCCTCGGCGAGCCGGGCGGGGACGTCGGGCGGAGGGTCTGCGACGATCTTCGATGCCGCAGACCGATTCCGACCAATGGGCGAATTACATGTCCATGCCGCCCATACCACCCATGCCGCCCATCCCGCCCGGCATACCGCCCGGAGCCGGCTTGTCTTCGGGCTGCTCGGCGACCATGGCGTCGGTCGTGAGCATCAGGCTGGCGACCGATGCAGCGTTTTGCAGCGCGGTACGGGTCACCTTGGTGGGATCGACCACGCCCATCTCGAGCATATCGCCGTAGGTGCCACTTGCGGCGTTGTAGCCGTGATTGCCTTTGCCCTTCATGACTTCGGCGACGACGACGCTGGCCTCTTCGCCGCAGTTGGCGACGATTTGACGCAGCGGCTCTTCGACGGCGCGCATGACGATCTGGACGCCCGCATTTTGGTCGGCGTTCTCACCCTGGACCTTGACGCTGCCGCGGGCACGCAGCAGTGCGACACCACCACCGGCCACGATGCCCTCTTCGACGGCGGCACGGGTTGCGTGCAGCGCATCTTCAACGCGGGCTTTCTTCTCTTTCATCTCGACTTCGGTCGCGGCACCGACGCGGATCACCGCGACGCCACCGGCGAGCTTGGCCACTCGCTCCTGGAGCTTTTCGCGGTCGTAGTCGCTGGTCGCCTCGTCGATCTGCTGGCGGATCGCCTTGACGCGGGCCTCGATGGCTTTGGAATCGCCCGCACCGTCGATGACGGTGGTGTTCTCTTTACCCACTTCGACGCGCTTGGCGCGGCCCAGATCCTGCAGGGTCGCCTTGTCGAGCGACATGCCGGTCTCTTCGGCGATTACCGTGCCGCCGGTGAGAATGGCCATGTCTTCGAGCATGGCCTTGCGACGGTCGCCAAAGCCAGGGGCCTTGACGGCCACGGTCTTCAGGATGCCGCGGATGTTGTTGACCACCAGGGTGGCCAGCGCCTCGCCCTCGACTTCTTCGGCGATGATCAGCAGGGGACGGCCTGACTTGGCCACTTGCTCGAGCACCGGCAGCAGGTCACGGATGTTGCTGATCTTCTTGTCGTGCAGCAGCACGAACGGATCATCCATCACCGCGATCTGCTTGTCGGGGTTGTTGATGAAGTAGGGCGACAGGTAGCCGCGGTCGAACTGCATGCCTTCGACGACATCGAGC
>JBIKVK010000126.1:0-9337 GCA_044356835.1 Burkholderiaceae bacterium | reverse complement strand
AACACGAACCGAAAATGTTCAAACCACGAATCAATGTCGCCTGTATTACACTGCCGCGCATCCGCGGCCCGGTGGCTGCGCTTCACGTGCTGACGAATTCTGCCCAGAGGTCCTCTAATGAGCTACCTGCTCATCGACATCGGCAATACTTTCCTGAAATGGGGCACCTGCACGCCCAATGCTCAAGGACAGGCCAACGCCGGAATGAACGTACGCGAGTTCGGCCGCGTTCTTCTTGATGAAATTCCGATGGTCATGGCGGAATGGCGTCGCTTGCCCACGCCACGCCGAATCGTGATTTCAAGCGTGGCCGGTACGCGGGTCGCCAACCCGGTTCTGCGCGCGCTTGAGGTCTGGCCGGACGCCCCCGAGCCCCACTGGATCAGTTCGAAGGCCGAGCAGTGCGGCGTACGAAACGGTTACCTCAATCCGAAGGCGCTCGGCTGCGATCGATGGGCCGCGCTCATCGGAACGCGCGCAGCCCTGGGCGAGCGCGCAGCCCTGGTGGTGGTCTGCGGCACGGCGACCACAATGGACGTCCTGACTGCATCGGGCGATTTCATCGGGGGCGGGATCATGCCCGGACTGGGTCTCATGCAAAGAGCCTTGCATCAGAATACCGCTACCCTGCCGGATGCACCCGGCGACTATGTCGATCTGCCCCGGCAAACCGTTGACGCGATCGCCACCGGATGCGCCCATGCGCAGGCCGGCGCGATCGAGCGCATGTTTTTCCTGCACCGTCGCGACCATCCGGATTTGCGGTGCATTCTCTCGGGAGGCGCTGCAAGGTCGACGGCTCCGCGTCTTTCGATCGAATACACCTTTATCGAAAATCTGGTGCTGGAGGGGCTCTCTCAGATTGCGCTGTCGCTGTCGGACGGCGATCGCTGATCCGCTGCAGCCTCGATCCCCCGCTCAAGATCGATTCGGCGGAGTACCCACAACGCCGCCACGAAAAAGAGGCCAGTCACCAGAATTGCGAGCCGGTGCTGCCCTCCGCTCAGCCAAGTCACCAGACCGTAGGTGATCGGCCCGATGATTGCGGCGACTCGCCCCGCAAACGCCCAGAGGCCGTAGTACTCGGTCAGCCGCGCCTGTGGCGCCATTCGACCCAACATGGCCCGCCCAGCCGACTGGCTGGACCCCATGGCGAGTCCAGCCAGGGTCGCCGCAATCCAGAACCCGGTGACACTCTGGCCAAAGCCCGCAATCCAGGTCACCCCTATCCACGCAAGCAAGGTCACCGCGAGGGCGAATCGATGCCCGACCCGATCCTGGGCATGGCCGAACCCCAATGCACCGGCCGCGGCCGCGATATTCACCGCGAAAATCAGGATCATGGTTTCGACCTCTGTAAAGCCCATGGCTTGCTGGGCATACACGGCCGCGAGCGCCACCACGACCGATATCCCGGCCTGATAGAGTGCCCCCAGGATCATCATGTTCTTGAGATCGATCTGCTTCGAAGCCTCGGCCCAAGTGTTGCGGAGAATGCCCAGGGAAAGGCCTAGGCGCGGTTGCTGCGCACGATCATCGAGCGGTCGGGCTGGAGTCGGCGAAGCCTCGCGCAACATCAGGAGCGATGGCAGGGCAGCCAATGCAAAGATCAACGCGGTGAGCAGCATGGTCCAAGGCACCGCCTCGGTGGTCGTTTGGCCACGCTCGGACGCCCCGAGCACCCAGGCCAAGGAAAGGCCCAAGGTGAGCATGCCGCCAAAGTACCCGAGCCCCCAGCCCCAGCCGGACACTCGGCCCAAGGCTTCTGGGCGGGCGATCTCCGGCAGGTAGGCGGCGATCGCTGCCTCTCCGATAGAGAAGAAATAGCTCGACACCACGATCAGCACGACCGCGAGCGGCAACATGTCGGGGCCGACCGCTGCGAGCCCTGCGGTCGCGGCCACACAGCCTGCCGTGCTCCAGCGCAGCAGACGCCTTCGCCGCCCATGATGGTCGGCCCAGACCCCAAGGGCCGGCATGGAGATCATGACGAGGAGACTGGACAGCGCCAGCGCGCTGCTCCAGGCCAGAGAGGCCCAGGCTGCATTTCCGGCCATGACCCCGACGAAGTAGGCGCTGTACACCGCCGTCAAGACAACAGTCGTGTAGCCCGAGTTGGCGAAGTCGTAGAGCGCCCAGGCCAAGAGCTCCCGGCGGGAGACGCCGGGGCGAAGAACCCGACTCTCGCTCACCGGCTCGACGAGACCGCTTGGCGGATCTGATCCAAAGCGGTGGTGTCTTCAATCGTGGTGAGATCCCCCGGATCACGAGCCTCGCAGACGGCCTGGATGGACCGGCGCAAGACCTTGCCTGAGCGGGTCTTGGGAAGAGCATTTACAAAGTGAACCCGAGCGGGGCGCGCCACCGCGCCAAGCTGACGGTCGACCACCGCCATGAGTTCGCCCTCGAGCTTCAAACGCGCGGATGATTCGGCGATCAAAGCCGGATCCTTCAAAACGGCAAAGCCGACCGCCACCTGGCCCTTGAGCTGATCAGCGACACCCACCACGGCGCACTCGGCCACCGCACTGTGACTCGACAGCGACTCCTCGATCTCCCTCGTGCCCAATCGATGGCCCGCAACATTGATCACATCATCGGTGCGCCCCAAGATGAAGTAGTAGCCGTCTCGGTCGCGAATGCCCCAGTCGAAGGTCGAGTAGACCTGTTGGCCCGGAACGCTCGTGAAATAGGTCTTGACGAAGCGTTCGTCGTCTCTCCAAACGGTCTGCATGCAACCGGGCGGCAAGGGCGGGACGATCGCCACCACACCCTTCTCGTCAACGCCTACCTCATGGCCGGTCTGCTCATGGAGCAGGCGCACGTCGTACCCATACATCGGCATGCCGGGGCTGCCGAATCGGGTGGGCGTTTTTTCAATGCCGTGCGCCACCGTGAGTACCGGCCATCCGGTTTCCGTTTGCCAGTAGTTGTCGATGATCGGACGCCCAAGCCCGTCGGCAATCCAGCGCGCGGTGGGTTCATCCAGGGGCTCGCCCGCCAGAAACAGCGCACGCAAGGAACTCGTGTCATATCGAGTCAGCCACGCAGGATCCTGCTTCTTGAGCACCCTGATTGCCGTCGGCGCCGAAAACATCACCGTGACCTTGTGGCGCTCAACCAGTTGCCAAAGGATGCCTGCATCCGGTCTGATGGGCGTCCCCTCGTACATGATCGTCGACATGCCCGCGATCAGTGGGCCATAAACGATGTAGGAATGACCCACGACCCAACCGATGTCGCTCGTCGAGAAATATGTTTCTCCGGGTTGCCCGCAGAAAATGTGGCGCATTGACGCAGCGAGCGCTACGGCATAGCCACCGACGTCGCGCTGTACGCCCTTGGGGCGCCCGGTCGTGCCCGAGGTGTAAAGGGTGTAGGACACCTCGTTTGACTCAAGCCAGGTCACCGGCACGGTCGCCTGTGCGAACTGCTCGCGAAGCGGCGCATAGTCATGGTCACGGCCGGCCACCTTGCTCATCGATGCAAGCCCGCGGTCGACTAACAGAACCGCTTGCGGCTTGTGCGCGGACAGTCTCACCGCCTCATCCAGCAAGCCCTTGTAGGGTATGACCTTGCCCGCCCGGGAGCCGGCATCGGCACTGACCACCAGGGATGGACTGGCATCCTCGATACGCGATGCGAGGCTATGCGATGCGAAGCCCCCGAACACGACCGAGTGAATGGCGCCCAACCGGGCGCAGGCGAGCATTGCGAACGCCGCCTCCGGGATCATCGGCATGTAGATCAGGACGCGCTCACCGCGCTTGACGCCCAGCGACTGCATGACCGCGGCCATGCATTCGACCTCGCGCCGCAACTGGGCAAAACTGTAGACCCTCTCCTGATCCGTTTCGGTTGAGACGAAGATCAGCGCAGCCCGATCCGGGTGGGTCGCTGCATGGCGATCCACGGCGTTGAAGCAAAGATTGGTCTGTCCGCCCACGAACCAGCGGGCAAAGGGGGGGCGGGCGTAATCAAGCACCTCATCAAAGGGCCGGTGCCAGTGAATGAGACTCGCCTGTTCGGACCAGAAGGCATCCCGATCCTCGAGCGACCGTCGGTGTACATCGACCAGGCGCTGACCGCGGGCCGTTCCAGATTCATTCATGGCTATCTTCCTCGCGCAGAGCGGCGGCGCCTATCGGTGGCCGACCGGCTTTTTGATCGTTGAATTCTACGCAGATCTAGGGGCTCGCCTCTGGCCCTGGATTGGCCCTTGTTATTGCGAATGATTCGCGTTTGTTTTAAGATCCAGGCTGTCTCGCTCGATCGACGCACTCCGCAAAACAAGCCATGCCCCCTCCCGCCCCGTCTTTCATCAGGTCCTCCCAAGAGGACATGCGTATGCCCCGATCAATTCATCGCGCCTTGGGCTTCGCACTGCTCGCCTGTGCGTTGTTCTCGACTGCCGTGCCCTCGCCCGCCTCGGGTCAGCAGGAGGGCAAGACGCTCAATCTTTATTCGGCCCGACACTACCAGACCGATGAGCGGCTCTATGCCGACTTCACAAAGTTGACCGGGATCAAGATCAACCGGATCGAAGCGGGCGACGAGGCCTTGCTTGAACGACTGCGCAGCGAGGGCCGGGGGAGCCCGGCCGATGTGCTGTTGCTGGTTGACGCTGCCCGGCTCGCCAAGGCCGACGCGGAAGGTCTGTTCAGGCCTGTCCGATCAGAGGCGCTCGAGTCGCGGATCCCAGGCGAATTGCGCTCTGCGGACCGGGGAAACGGCAGCACCTGGTTTGCGGTATCGACGCGAGCGCGGGTGATCGTTGTCAATCCGGACAAACCGGCCGCAGCACACGTCCGCAGCTATCTCGACCTCGCCCGACCCGAACTTCGCGGCAAAGTGTGCACTCGATCAGGCGCACATCCGTACATGCTGTCCCTGATCAGCGCCATGGTTGAGCATCACGGACGAGCCCAGGCCGCCGACTGGGCGCGGGGTGTGGTCGCGAACCTTGCACGCAAGCCCAGAGGCGGCGATACGGACCAAATCCGCTCGGTTGCCGTCGGAGAATGCGATGTGGCCCTCACCAACAGCTACTACCTTGCGCGCCTCATGAATTCGACCAAGCCAGACGAGCGAGCCATGGCGGAAAAGGTGAAGGTCATCTGGCCTGACCAGTCCGGCCCCGGCACGCACATGAATGTGACGGGCGGGGGGGTGCTCACGCATGCTCGAAACACTCAGACCGCAATTCGTTTCCTAGAGTACCTTGCAAGCGATGCAGCCCAGGTGTACCTGGCTGACGGCAACAACGAATGGCCTGCCGTACCGGGCGTAAAAGTGACCAATCGGGCCCTGGAGGCTATGGGACCCTTCCGCCCCGACCCGCTCCCGGTTGAGCGTCTCAGTCGATCGCAAACTGCGGCCGCGCAGATCATCGATGAAGTCGGCTGGCGTTAAACCAGCCCGACTGCTCGAGGCACTGGGGCTCTGGCGCGACCTCAGGCCTTGCAGGCCGCGACCACCTTGATCTCGACCTTGTATTCCGGAGCGGCCAGCCGCGATTCGACGGTTGCGCGAGCGGGCGTATGACCCTGGGGTACCCAGGCATCCCAGACTTTGTTCATCTGGGAAAACGTCGAGATGTCGGACAGAAAGATCATGGCCGTCAGGATGCGCGTCTTGTCGCTTCCGGCTTCAGCAAGCAGCCGGTCGATCGTGGCAAGGATCTGCTGCGTCTGGCCCGCCACGTCCAGCGACTTGTCATCTGCCACTTGTCCGGCCAGATAAACGACGCCCTGGTGAATGACCGCATCCGACATGCGGGGACCGACATGCAAACGTTTGATATCGCTCATTTGAAATGCTCCATCAAGAACTGATCGACCGCATCGATCTGGTCGACCGGAATAAAGGTCGGCGCATGGCCGACCCCGGGAAACTCGATCAGGCGCGCGCGCGGCCCACGCTCAGTCATACCGCGCGCCACCGAACCGCTCAAAAGATCCGATTGCGCGCCTCGGGTCACGAGCGTTGGGCAACTGATCCGGTCGTAGATGCTCCAAAGATCGATCGCGGGCTGTCCAAGCCACGCTTTGAAAGGCTCAGCGATCCTGGGGTCATAGTGGGCATGCCACCGGCCGTCCGCACGCAGCACCCAGTAGTGACGGGCGAGCGCATCCCATCCCGCGTCGTCATGCGGGCCAAAACTCGCCGCCGTTTGACGCACGTAGGCCACGCCCTCCTCATACCGATCGAAGCTGGGCGCCTGTCCAACGTAGGTCCCGATGCGGGCAAGTCCGTCAACATCGAGCACAGGCCCGATATCGTTCAGGACCATCGCGCTCACAGGCGCGCCCGCGAGCGAAGCGAGACTCATCCCGACCAGGCCTCCCATCGAGGTCCCCACCCAGGCCAGTCGATCCACATCCAGACGGGCGATCAGCGTGACGCAGTCGGCCACATACTGGGGCACGGCGTAGAGCGCCGAATCGGCCAGCCACTGAGAGCGCCCCCGCCCCGCCATGTCGGGACACACCACCCGGTAACGCGCGGAAAGGCGCCGAGCGAGCGCGTCAAAATCGCGTGAGTTTCGGGTCAGACCATGTACGCAAATCACGGTGGGCACGTCCGCCGCAGTTCGGCCGTCCGGCATCCATTCCCAATAGGCCAGGCGATGAAGCCCGATCGGACTCGCGCACAGCACCTCCTTCATCTGCACAGACATCGGATTTGCCCCCTCGGCCGGCCAGCTCCCTAAGGCGGGAGCACTCGACTAAAATGCGCGGGAAGTTTACAGGGAGTGCCCCATGCTTGAAGGAAAACTTGCTTTGGTGACCGGTTCGACCAGCGGCATCGGACTGTCCATCGCTCGAGCACTGGCCGCGCAAAAGGCGCGGATCGTCCTCAACGGGTTTGGCGACCCGGCCGAGATCGAACGAATTCGGGCGACCATCGCGAAAGAATCGGGCATCGATGTGCACTACGAGGCGGCCGACATGTCGCGCGCTTCCGAGATCGAGACCATGATGAAGCGCATTGCAGAACGGCATGGCCCGGTCGACATCCTCGTCAATAATGCGGGCATTCAGCATGTCGCCCCGATCGAATCGTTTCCGCCCGAACGTTGGGACGCGGTGATCGCGATCAACCTCTCATCGGCGTTTCACACGATCCGCTGCGCGATTCCAGCGATGCGCGAGCGGGGCTGGGGTCGCATCATCAACATTGCCTCTGCTCATGGTCTGGTCGCCTCAGCCGAAAAAGTCGCCTACGTTGCCGCAAAACACGGCATTGTCGGCCTGACCAAGGTGGTTGCACTGGAAACCGCCCGGACCGGCATCACCTGTAATGCCATCTGTCCTGGCTGGGTGCTCACGCCGCTCGTGCAGAAACAGATCGACGCCCGTGCTGCGGCAGCCGGTCACAGCATCGAGCAGGCGCGGGTTGCGCTGCTATCGGAAAAGCAGCCCAGCCACGAATTCGTAACGCCCGAACAACTCGGCGAGGTTGCGGTGTTCCTGTGCTCGCCGGCTGCCAATCAGGTGCGCGGCGCCAGCTGGTCGGTGGACGGCGGCTGGACCGCTCAGTAAAGCGGGCACAAGAGATTTATTTAAGACGCCAGTAAGGGGCTCGGTCGACCCGACTCTTCGTGATCGTGGGCGATTGGCCCTGAGCCAATTCGATTGAAATTGCGCCATGAAGATCGTTGCGAAAGACAACGATACCGGCGCGTTCGTACCGATCGAGCACCTTGGGTTTTGGGTGGCCAAAGCGGTTGCGGTAGCCTGACTGAATGACTGCCCAGCGCGGTGCGACAGCCGCAAGCCACGCCTCGGTCGAGGAGGTGTTGCTGCCGTGATGGGGGACGATCATCACGTCGGCCGCGAGGCGGTCCGCCCCGTATCGGTTGACCAGATCGTGTTCCTGGCGAGCCTCGAGATCGCCGGTGAGCAGCACACTGCCCGCGGTCGTTCTGAGCCGCATCACGCAACTGCGCGCATTGGTGGGAGAGCGCGCGGCGCCTGGAGGCATCTCATCGCCCGGATGCAGGATCTCGATCTCGACCGCCGCTTGCCGCCAGAGATCGCCCCTGCGACAGCTGCGGTGATTCGGGTGATCGATTCGGAACGGGTGTCCGCTGGGAATCGAGCTGATCACCGCATCGACCTTCACGCTGCGAAGCACGTCCAAGACGCCTCCCGCATGATCCAGGTCAGGATGCGACACAACGAGCAGATCGATGCGGCGTACGCCCCTGGCCCGCAGCCAGGGAGCGACAATGCGCTGGCCCGCATTGGAATCGGCCGACCACAAGGGCCCGGCATCGAACAGCATGCGAAAGCCGTTTGCTTCAATGAGCACGGCCGAGCCTTGACCGACGTCAAGTGCATGAACTCTGATCCCGCCCGGGCCGGGCAGCTCTGCGCCCCCCAAAAACAAGGGCAGCAGGGTAAACGCCCAGGCAGGCCGCATCGGCACCGGGTGGGGCCGCAGCAGCATGAATACGCCCAATGCGGAAAGGCCCAGAACAAAGGGATCGGGGCGGGGCAACACCCAGCTGGCATAGGGCCAGCGCGACAAAAACTCTAGCGCAAACAGTAGCGCCTCAGTGGGAGCAATCAAGACCACCGAAAGACCCTGGGCCAGCCCGGGCATCAGCAGAGCCATCATCGCGTACGCGAGCACGAGTGGTGTGATCAGAATTGAAACGAGGGGGATCGCAAAGGCATTGGCCAGCGGACTGACCAGGGACACGCTCGAAAAGAACAGCGCGCTCAGGGGGAGCAGGGACAAGGTGGCCGCCCACTGGCTGGCCACCGCCTCGCGCAGCAGACGGTCAAGACGATCGCCCAGACCGGCACGGCCCGGGCTCGTCAAGGCCTGTGCGTCATCGGCGACCGAACGCAGACGGCGAGAGGAGCCATACACGGCGATCGCCGCGACCGCGACGAAGGAGAGCCAAAATCCCGCCGCCGTCGGTGCCCAGGGATCGATCAGGGTCACCACCGCTGCAGCCAGTCCCAAGATGGCCAAAATGCCTCGGCAGCGACCGGACAGCACGGCGAGCGCGGTCAATAAGAGCATCCAGCAAGTACGCTGCGCGGGGATCCCCCACCCGGCAATGCCTGCGTACACAAATGCGACGCTGACCCCGAAGCCCCAGTGGAGCCAGGGCCCGGGGCAGCGAGCCAGAAGGCGCCGGTTGAGTCCGGTCGGCAGACGCAGCGCCCGCCGCGCGAGGCCCATGGCCAGCGCCGCGAGCATGGTGATGTGCAGCCCGGAAATGCTCATCAAATGCCCCACCCCGGTCCGATTGAAGATCTCCCACCAGCGATGGCCGATCGCCTGCTGATCGCCCATGGCCAGCGCGATCAACACCCCT
>JBIKVK010000414.1:0-2555 GCA_044356835.1 Burkholderiaceae bacterium | reverse complement strand
CAACCGTGACCGGCTGGCCCGACTTGTCGATCGACCGCCGGGGGATACGGATGCTCGAGGTGGGCTTGATGGCGAGTGAAACAGCGATCGGCTGCCCGGTGGAGATGCCTCCCAGCACCCCGCCGGCTTCATTTCCGACGAAGCCCGCAGGGGTCAGCTCATCGCCATGCTCGCTGCCGCGCTGGCCGACCGCACGGAACCCTGCACCCATTTCGACACCCTTTACGGCGTTGATCCCCATCATGGCCCAGGCAATGTCGGCGTCGAGTCGATCAAACAGAGGCTCGCCCCACCCCGGAGGGACCGGCTCGGCCTCGACTTCGATGCGCGCACCGCAGGAGTCGCCGGCGCGGCGCAATTCATCCATGAAGGCTTCGAGCCGGGGCACCACTGCAGAATCAGCCGCAAAAAACGGATTCCGGCCGACTTCGTCCCAGTCCGTCAAGGGAATCGGGATCGGGCCCAGTTGCGACATTCGGGCGCGGATACGGGTGCCGTGATGTTCGGCGAGCCACTTCCGGGCAATCGCGCCAGCCGCGACCATCGGCGCGGTCAGCCGGGCCGACGAACGCCCCCCGCCGCGGTGGTCGCGAAGACCGTATTTGTGCCAGTAGGTGTAATCGGCATGTCCGGGCCGGAAGGTATCGACCAGTTTGCCGTAGTCCTTGCTGCGGGCATCCTCGTTGCGGATGAGCAGCATGATCGGAGTCCCCGTGGTACGGCCCTCGAAAACCCCGGACAGGATCTCGACCCGGTCGGGCTCCTGCCGCTGAGTGACATGCCGCGACGTGCCGGGACGCCGGCGGTCAAGCTCGACCTGAAGATCCGGCTCAGACAGCGTCAGACCCGGAGGGCAGCCATCGACGATGCAGCCGATCGCTGGCCCGTGCGACTCGCCAAAGCTCGTCACCCTGAAGAGTTCACCGAAACTGTTCCCGGCCATGCCGAAGCGCCCCGCCTACAAAAAGAGGGATTCTAAGCCCGCAGGCGCGACAGAACCGTGCCGCGGGGCATCAGTGCAAGACAGGCATCCACCGAAGGCGTGCGCGGCAGACCAAACACCTTGAGCCGCACCGGAATCGCGAGCTGCGGCATCTTCAGCCGATGAGACTCGAGAACCGGCTTGAAGGCCGCGGCGATCCCGGCCGGCGTCCATTCGACCGCTTCAAACGCATCGGCGAGACTGCCCAGCGCCGACTGGGCGGCGGGCGTCAGGTGCTGCGCGAGTTCCTCATCCCGGGGCTTGGGGTCGGCGTAGAACATGTGCGCCTCGTCGGCCAGATCGTTCAGCGTGGCCGCTCGATCCTTCAGCAACGCGCAGACCGACTCGAGTGAGGGCTGCGCCTTACTCGCAAGAGCGACCGCATGGATCCCGGCTCGAACCAGCCGCTCTCGGATCGAGCGCGCCAGCCAGGCGTCGTCGGCCTGCTTCAGATACTGCTGATTGAGCCAGCGCAACTTCGCCGTGTTGAACTGCGCAGGGGAACTCGCCAGATGCTCACCGTCGAACCAGGCAACCAGTTGCTCACGCGAGAAAACCTCGTCATCACCGTGACTCCAGCCCAGTCGGGCAAGATAGTTGATCACGGCCTCGGGCAGGTAACCGTCCTCGTCATACTGCATGACCGAAACCGCACCGTGACGCTTGGAGAGTTTCTGTCCATCATCGCCATGAATCATCGGAACATGGCCATAGCGCGGCAAACTGGCGCCCAGCGCCTCAAGGATGTTGATCTGACGAGGGGTGTTGTTGACATGGTCATCGCCACGAATGACATGGGTGATTTTCATGTCCCAGTCATCGACGACCACACAGAAATTGTAGGTGGGCGTGCCGTCGGACCGGGCAATGACGAGATCGTCGAGTTCCTCGTTTGAAATCCGTATCGGACCTTTGACCATGTCGTCCCACGCGACGGACCCGGATTCAGGGTTGCGAAAGCGCACCACCGGACGGATGCCCTCCGGGGGGGTGCGCCCTCGGGCATTCTCTGGCCGCCAACGACCATCGTACCGGGGCTTGAGCCCGCGTGCGCGCTGAGACTCGCGCAGGGCATCGAGCTCTTCGGGCGAGCAATAGCAATGGTAGGCGGTCCCCGCGGCGAGCATCTGCGAGATCACTTCTCGGTAGCGATCCATCCGCAGGGTCTGAAAGAAGGGCCCCTCGTCGGCATCGAGCTCGAGCCAGCGCATACCCTCCAGGATGGCTTGAACCGCCTCCGGGGTGGACCGTTCCAGGTCGGTGTCCTCGATCCGCAGGATAAAGGTCCCGCCAAAATGGCGGGCGAAGGCCCACGCGAACAGCGCGGTGCGGGCGCCTCCAATATGAAGGAATCCCGTGGGGCTGGGAGCAAATCGGGTGCGAACCATGGTCTGGCGAACCTGTCTGAGCGGGAAGAAAGCCGCAGAATGGCGGCCCGGAACGGATTCTAGGCCATCGCCGCCCCGCCCGATGCCCGGGCACAGGGCTGACCTCGCCCCCGAACAGATCCCTTATGATTGCCGTGGCTTCACTCGCGGCATTTCAAAGCGCGAAAGCATTTCATCCAGGCCGA
>JBIKVK010000413.1:0-2568 GCA_044356835.1 Burkholderiaceae bacterium | reverse complement strand
AGGGCAAGATGGAGCTTTCCTCCCGCGCTGTGCTCCAACTGGCGGTCGAGCGTAACGCCCAGGTGCTCCTCAACCGCATGCAAAGCGAGATTGCGCGCGAGCTGGTAGCAGCCGAGAGCGCGCTCTACGACCCGCTCGCCTTCAGCGGACTGCGTCGCGAGTACAAGCGCCGCCAGCGTACGGCCGACGAAATTCTCGCGACGCTCAATTCGCCCAACCCGCAGGAATTCGAAATCCAGTCGCAGAATGCGATCGAGGCCGGCGTTCGAAAGCGCGTTGCGACCGGCGGCGAGCTCGGCTTCAGTGTCCGGACCAATCGTCGGCGCAGCAACCTCTCGCCTCAGACGGCGGAAGACCCCGAAGAGCGCGCCGCGCTGGTCTTGACCGTTCGACAGCCCCTGATGCGAGGCTTCGGGCGCGACGTGGTCGAGACTGACCTGCGCGTGGCGGAGCTGGAGGCGCAGGTAAGCCGGGTCGAATATCTGCAGCAGATCGAGCGGGTCGGCGCTGAGGCGCTCACCGCCTACTGGCAGCTGGCCCGCGCCTTGGATACGGCGGGTGTATTGCGGCGTTCGCGCGATGGGGCGAGGTCGCTGCTCGCCGATGTCGAGTCGCGGATCGAAATCGGCCGGGTGGCCCCGCTCGGCGCCATCGAGGCCCGCAGCGCACTGCTGTTGCGCGAGGCGGAGCTCGCGCGCACTGAGCAGACCATCTTTGAATCCGAGGCTCGGATCCGGGCGTTGTTGCGGCTCGAGGGCGCGCCGTCTGCGTCCCCGTTCCGTCTGGCGCCCACCACCGCACTGCGTGGCTTCGATCACCGACCCGACGTCTCAGAAGCCGCGCTGCAGCGCATTCTCGAGCGCTGGCCGGCCTTGCGGATCGCCACGCTCCGGCGCGATCAGGCCTTGGTGCGTCTCAATTTCGCGGCGGACCAGCGTCGGCCGAACGTCGAGTTCCAGGCGAGCTACAGCACCAATGGCCAGGCGTACGACTTCGAGCGTGCCTGGGAAATCGCACGCGGTACGCGTTACCCCGACTGGTTTGTCGGGGTCAACATGGAAATGCCGCTGGTGGGCCACCGTCGCGCCAGTGCGCAGTTCGAAGCGCAGACCTTGCGGGTTCGGCAGAGCGAAGAAGAGATGCGGGCCGTGCGGACCGGGCTGACGGTCGATCTGCTGTCCCGGGTCGAGCAGCTGGCGGTCGCTCGGGACGAGGTCGCGCGCTTGCGCGCCGAGGTCGATTTGCGGGCGCGCCTGGTCGAGATCGAGCGCATGCAATTAGGCATGGGGATCTCGCGCGTGGGTCAGGTGCTCGAACGCGAAAAAGATTTTGTCGAAAGCTCCGTTCGGCGGGTTGAGGCGGAGGCACGCATTGCCTTGCTCCTCACCGGCATCATGCTGGCCGATGGATCGCTCTTTCCCATCCATGCGATCGAGATCGAAGAATGAGGCGAGGCCTGTTGCGTGAGTGGTGTCTGGGGTGGGCGCGCTGGATTGCCCAAAGGTCGCGGGCGGCGATGGTGCCGATCGCCATGATCGGAATGCCTGCACCCGCCATAGTGCCATTCGTGATGGCGGGCTCTCCGACCTCTGCGGTCGCCGCTCCGACCGAGTTCACCGGGCTCGTGGTGGCACGGCATGATCTTCTGATCAGCCCGGGTGTGGCCGGCGCGGTCACGCGGGTGGGGGTCGAAGTCGGCCAGCGGGTAAAGCAGGGCCAGCTGATGGTGCAGGTCGATGACCGCATGCAGGAGCTCGAGGCCCAGCGCCGCAAGCAGATTCTCGAAGATCTGTCCGAACTGCGCGCAGCGCGCGACCGTCTGCGCATCCTGACGCCGCTCTTTCAGGATTCCAAGCGGGCCTTTGATGCGGGCGGGTCGGTCAGTCGCGAAGAGCTTTCGCGCCTTGAGCTCGACTGGTCCTCCGCTCAGGCGCGGGTGGAGCAGCTCGAGGTTCAAAAAAAGCGCGAGCGCATCGAGTTCGAGATCGCTGACCAGGAGCGCCTGCAGCGGCGGCTGGTCGCCCCGGTCTCCGGGGTCGTGACGCGCATCGACATCGAGATCGGCGAATGGGCGAAACCGGGCGAGCCCGTCTTGCAGTTGGTCGACGCAGACCTCTGTTACCTGCGGGTCAATGTCACGCCTGGAGCCCTTCGAGGCTTGCGCCCCGATCAGCCGATCGAAGTGCGCTTTGAGCCGGCCCTCAAGCTCGCGCCCGTCCGTGGCCGTCTGAGCTTCATTTCGCCGGCGACCGATCCGGCCAGCGGGCTGACCGAGCTCAGGGTCAGTTTTCAGAATCCAGGGTGGCGGGTGCCTCCGGGCGTCAAGGGCTCGGTGGTGCTCGAGGACGCAGAAGGCTTCCGCTGAGCGAACCGACCGGGATCCGGCCTGCTTTTGCGGGACGGATCGGCCCCTCGGTCCGTCGAGCCAGGAGGCGATCAGGTCTGCCGTGGGCCGAAATCAGTGCAGAGACGGCGGGGCAGGGGCGGCGGGCGCCTGAGGCGTCGCAGCCGAGGGCACCGCGGTCGAGGCTTCGACCGCCCAGTTGGCCTGGACACTCAAGCGCCTGA
>JBIKVK010000125.1:0-9416 GCA_044356835.1 Burkholderiaceae bacterium | reverse complement strand
CGGATTCCCGACCGTCGCGGGCCTCGCAGACGGCGGTTTCGTGCTGGCCTATAACGCGAACCTGGCAGAAAACAAGGACATTGGCTTAGCAATTTTCAATGCTGCCGGGGATCTCATTGCCGCCAACATTTTGGCAAATACGTTCACCGGCGGAGAACAGAGTCACCCTTCGGTCGCAGCGTTGGGCAACGGAAATTTCGTAGTCACCTGGCAGTCCCGGGGTCAGGAAAATGCGTCGGCGGGCATTTACGCGCAGATGTTCTCGCCCGCCGGCGTGAAGGTCGGTTCCGAGATCCACGTCAACACCTACACGACAAACGATCAGTACTTACCCGCCATCGCTGCGGCCCCTTCGGGACAAGCCGGGAACAACAGGTTCGCGATCGCATGGAATTCAACCGGACAAGATGCCTACTCGAATTCCATCCGGTTCAAGACCTTCGAGGTTTCGGCCGGCCTCGTTACGGCCGGACCGGAGCAGCAACTGGATGACGGATCGGATCGCTGGGGGTCGATTCTCAGCCCGGAGATCGGAATCCTTCCCGATGGGAAGATTGCCGCCGTCTGGTACGGACTGGCCACGACGAAAGCAGTAATCAAGGGTGACAGTGCGACGACCGCCGTTGCCGGCCCGCTCGGCAACTACGATCCAGCCATCGCGATCGGCTCCGGTGGCCAGTTTGTCACAGGCGCCTACTCGCCCGACAACGTGAAACTGACGCTGGTCGATTCCAGCGGAGCGACGTTGGCCAGTGCAACGGCCAACACGTTCACGCAAAATGAGCAGCGCTTTCCTGGCGTCGCCGCCCTCTCGGACGGCAGCTTCGTTGCCGTCTGGAACTCGAACTATCAGGACGGGGATCGCTGGGGCGTCTACGGTCAGCGTTTCGACCAAAACCTTGCCAAGGTGGGGTCCGAGTTCCTGGTCAATGACACGGTGGACGGCGATCAGCAGATGCCTCAGGTCGCGGCATTGTCCAACGGGGGCTTCGTCGTCTCCTGGGGCGGTGGCTCCGGAGTCTTCGCAAAACGCTACGACGCAAACGGCATTGCCCAAGCGTTGAACACGCAGCCATCGGTTCAGGGGTCCGTATTCGTCAAGGTCAACCCTGCGCGGACCTGGCTCGCCGACGCAACGTCCCCGAATCCGCTGGACCCGGCGCAACTACCCACAGAGTTCCTGCTGAGCACGATCGGCGCGTCCGTTGGCTCCGCGATTGCACTGACCCGCCAGGGGGACTTCGCCTGGGGAGGCGCTCAGGGAGCGCGTGACGACGGCACGGCGATGGTGGCGGTGTTTGTCGGGGCAAACGGCCAAACCATCGCCCCCCCGGTGTTCGCGGGCGCGGATACGGGTATTGCCGCTTCTGGACGCCACACCGATATCGGTGACGACTTCGCCCTTGTTTCGGGCGTGACCCGGGTGGTGGTGCCGGCCGGCGCCGTCGCCATTCGGTTCTCGGCGGTGGACAGTTTCTACAGCGACAACACCGATCCGGATAGCGATTTCGGCGTGCTGGTGCGCCTGGTCGGCCCGGATATTGGCCTGAGCGAACGCGACCAGATCTTCGGCCATGAGGGCCCGGATGCCCTTTCGGGGGGTGACTCGGACGACACGATCCTGGGCGGCGGCGGAAATGACACGATCAACGCAGGCCCTGGCGATGATCACGACGTCGATCCCGGACAGGGCAACGACGTCGTCATCGCCGGCAGCGGTAACGACTCGGTCATCATCGGCGGGACGCAGGACGGCGGCTCCGACACGCTGGATGGCGGTGACGGTTACGACACCGCCCGATATGAATACAGCGGGCACGGCGTCAATCAGGCGATCGTCTTCGTCGGCACGGTGTCCAGCGGCTCCCAGACCGATCCCCTGGGGGGGGTCGATGTTCTGCTCAATATCGAGGCGCTGCAGGTGAGTGGCGGATCAGGGCACGACCGGATTACCGGCGACGTCCACCTGAGCAATTGGCTTTTCGGCAATGTCGGGAACGATAGCCTTGCCGGCGGCGCTCAAAGCGACTGGCTCGATGGCGGGGACGGCGCCGACTCGGTGCTGGGTCTGGACGGCGACGATTACATTCAGGCCAATGTGCCGGGCAATACCGGCTCCGACGCCGACACCGTCGACGGTGGCCCAGGCTTCGACACCGTCGCATACAACTGGTTTGGGTGGTACCAGCCGGTCACTTTCATCTCCTCCCGACAACCGCAGTTCGGTGAGTACACCCAGTCGGAGCCCGGCGGCAATGACGACGTTTTCAGAAACATTGAACGGGTGGACATCCATGGCGGCCGCGCTGCGGACACGCTGATCGGTGATGCAGGCGAAAACGAGCTGCGTGGCCATCAGGGCGCGGACACGCTGACGGGCGGCGGCGGCAACGACTATTTCACCTACGACCCGAACAGCCGCGACAACGGTGCTCTGGTCGATCTGAACCAGGCGCCCGATCTCATCACCGATTTCAGTTCCGGCGATTCGATTCGCATCTTCAATTGGATACCTCAGGCGCTGCTGCCAACGGCCCAGCCGTCATTGCTCCAGTCTGGCCAGGTCGTCGTCGTCAATTCAGGCAATGGCGAATTGACCATGCACGTTGGCACGGACCTGGTCGCGGGCGCCGACCTTGCCATCAGACTCAAGGGGCCATCGGCGACCGCGCTCAATCCGCAGCAATTCGTCTTGCGCAGGCACGGATCACCCGAATACGGATGGGGTGAAATCTCCTATGGTTTGCCCGCCCAGAACCTCACAGGCAGCGAGGGGAACGATACGATGACCGGCGGTCCGATGGCCGACACGGTAGTCGGCCTGGGCGGCAGTGATCTGATCGAAACCTTCGAGGCGAGCGACCTCATTTCCGCAGGGGCAGGCGACGACTACGTCGACCCAGGAGTCGGCAACGACACGGTCGATGCCGGAGCGGGCAATGACCGGATCACCGCCGGCGGTTCGCGCGACGGCGGCTCAGACTCAATCGATGGCGGTGATGGTTGGGACGTCGTGCGCTATGACTACAACTGGGACGGCTTCAGTCCGGCCCTGTCGTTCGTCGGAACTGCATCGAGCGGTACGCAGAGCGACCCCCTTGGAGGCCTGGACCTTCTGCGAAACGTCGAAGAAATTCAAGTCAATGCGGGCCCGGGTGACGACCGGATTGTGGGCGACGCAAATTTGCGGAACTGGATCTCCGGCAACGGGGGCCATGACACGTTGATTGGGGGCGGTCGGGACGACTGGCTTCAAGGGTGGGAGGGCTCGGACTCAGTGGCCGGCGGTGGCGGCAACGATTACATTCAGGGCAATTCCTTCGGTGTCAATGACAACGATTCGATCGACGGGGGGGATGGATATGACATTCTGGCCTACAGCTGGGGCGGATGGGATCAGGCCGTCGTCTTCTCCTCGGCCCGATCACTTGCAAACTCGATTTACCTACAGGCCAAACCCGAAGGCAGCATAGATTCCGTCCGGAACGTCGAGCGCATCGACATTCAGGGCGGGCGGCAGGCCGATTCACTGAGCGGGGATGCGGGCGAAAACGAACTGCGCGGCAATCAGGGCGCGGACACGCTGATGGGCGGCGGCGGAGACGACGTCTTCGTCTACGACACCGCCGGTTTCGATAACGGCGTCCCGACTGATCTGGGGCAGCCCGCAGACCTGATCGCCGACTTCGGTGCAGGCGACTCGATCCGCATTCAGAACTGGACACCGATGGCGCTGCTGCCCGGGTTGGCGCCCGACAGCCTCCAGATGGGTCAGGCGGTCATCGAAACCTCCGACGCCGGAGAGCTCACGCTCCACATCGGTACCAATCAGGCGGCTGGTGCCGACATCACCCTCCGGATCAAAGGCGAAGCAGGCAGTTCACTCGGCTCCAGTCAGTTCGTCGTGCGCCCGTATGGCGGGGGCATGGGCGGCGAATTTCTATACGGACTTTCCTCGCAACTCATCGTCGGAACCGAGGGTAACGACTCAATCACGGGAGGGCCGCTCGGGGACTCGATTTCAGGGCTGGGGGGCAAGGACAGTATCGCGGGCCTGGAAGGAAACGACACCATCGTTTCGGGTGCGGGCGACGATAACGCCGTGGATGCAGGCCCCGGGAACGACCGGGTCGATACTGGAAATGGCAACGATTCGGTCGTCATCGGCGGTGCCTTCGACGGAGGTTCCGATACCCTCGATGGGGGTGCTGGCTACGACATCGCCCGATACGATTACAACCGGAACGGCTTTAACCAGACGATCAGCTTCACGGCAACGGCTTCGAGCGGGCTGCAGGTAGACCCCGCGGGGGGAACCGATGTTCTTCGCAACATCGAGGAGTTGCAGGTCAATGCCGGCGCCGGTCACGATCGGGTGGTCGGTGATCCCGCCCTCCGTAACTGGATTGCAGGCAACGCCGGAGATGACACCATCACGGGCGGCCCCCAGAACGATTGGTTGCACGGCTCGACGGGCGCGGACTCGATCGATGGGCTGGGGGGCAATGACTTCATTCAGGCCAATGCCAATGGGGGCGATGCAGCCGACACGATCGATGGCGGCGCAGGGTATGACACGGTCGCCTACGGATGGTTTGGCTGGGACCAGGCCGTCACTTTCGCGTCGGCCCGAGTGCCGGGAATCAGCGTCTACGTGCAAACCGAACCGGGGGGGGCCTCCGACACGCTCCGAAACATCGAACGCGTTGATATTCAGGGCGGCCGTCAACCCGATCGGCTGACAGGCGACGCGGGCGAAAACGAACTTCGGGGCAACCAGGGCGCCGATACCCTGACCGGGGGCGGAGGCGACGACTATTTCGTCTATGACCCGACCTACACCGACAGTCTGGTGTCTGTTGACCTGAATCAAACGGCTGACGTCATCACCGACTTCAACACGGGCGACGCGATTCGGGTCTGGAACTGGGCGCCCAAGTCCATGTCGAGCGGCGTACAGCCTTCGGCCCTGGTGTCCGGCGAATCGGTCGCGCAGAGCTCTGGCCCCAACGAGGTCACGCTCTACATCGGCACCAACAGCACCGCAGGTGCTGATATTTCCATCCGCCTTCAAGGGGTGGCCGATCCCAGCCGCATCCAATTGATCAATCAAAGCACCTGGGGCGAGTTCGTGTGGTCGGCCGCTACCGAGGGGGACGATACGCTGACGGGTACATCGCGCGCTGACTCCATCAACGGCCTGGGGGGCAGGGACCTGATCTCGACCCTCGAAGGCAACGACTCGCTCACCGGTGGTTCGGGCGACGATACGCTGGACGGCGGACTCGGGGCCGACCGCTTCTATCTCGGCCTGGATGCTGGCTCCGAATCGATCGACGGGGGCGGCTACTCCACTCGCATGCCCTGGCCCTCACGCCTGACAGTTCCCAACGTGGGCGACGACTATGACCGGCTCATCTACCGCGACGCGTCGGGCGGAATCGCATTGAATCTGACCGACCGCTCGATTTTGGTGTCGGGGCTCGCAGGTACCGACCGCTACGTGAACGTGGAGGAAGTGTGGGGTACCGCCAAGTCTGACACCGTGATTGGCACCGCCTCGCAGGGGGCGTCGTTCTTTTTCTGGGGCCTGGGCGGCAGCGACACCGTCACCCAAACCCCCTACCAGATCGGCCAGCGATGGGCGGACGGCCTCATCGTCGGTTACGGGTGGTCCGAGACCGGCATCAGCGTGGACTGGACGGGGAACGTCGCCAATGTGAGCTACGGCGCCGGCACCGGGGCCAAGTCGGGCTCAGCAAACAGCGCAAGCTATGCCGCCGGCAGCGATACCCTCACCAACGTCATGTACCTTCAGACCTCCGACCTGGCCGACACGATCAATGGCACGGGCGCGAGACTGAACCATCTCGGTTACTTCACCGACCCCCAAGACCGTACCTCGTACTTTATTGTCACGGCACGCGGCGGCAACGACGTCATTCGCGGCAATGGCAACTTTCTTCTGATCACCGAGGTCAACACATCGGGCAGTGCGACTCCGGCCGATGCTCGGGGATTCGAGGTTGACGGGCGAATCCTCGATGTCGACGGGCTCGTCAGCATGGACCTGCGCCATCTCAAAGCCTCGTTCAGCTCGACCACCGCGCACGGGCTGATCCGGTTCTCCGGGGTGGCAGAAGTCTTCGGAACCCCATGGAATGACACCCTGCATGCCGGAAACGGCATCTATGACTTCCGGGGTCAGGGCGGCGATGACACTTTCTTTGGCGACGAGTACTCCAATCGTGCGAACTACCGCAGCTCGACCAATGGCATCGAGGTGGATCTGGCCAATGGCATCGTCCGCGATATCGCGGACGGCACCTCGTCAGGCACCGATACGCTTCGAGGCGTCGAAAATATCAGCGGATCCTTCTTCGACGACATCTACGTCGCGACAGGCTTTTCGAGCACTTCGGTCAACGCGGGCGGTATCGGGGCGGGCTGGCAGGGCAAGAACAACTGGTACACGCCCAGCGGCGGCAACGACCTCGTCACGGGTAATGGCTACACGCGCCTGAGCTACACACAGGCAATGTTCGGCATCGACGCGAACCTCGGCGCGGGCATTGTCGACGCGCTGCTCACCGACGATGCGACCCGCAACTCCCCTGAGTATCGAAACACGGTGGGCCGGACGACCTTCACGGGCGTCAACGGAGTCACCGGAACGGACTTCGCGGACCGCCTCACCGGAGGGAGCACAGGCGGCGTGATCGGCCCCAATCCGATCGAGGTCTTCGAGCCGCGAGCGGGGATCGACACGATCGATGGCGCCGGTCAGTTCGATATCGTGGGGTACTGGAGCTCACCGCAGGCCATTCGCGTCGATATGGGCCTGAGCGTCGGCCAGGTGACAGACGACGGCTGGGGCTCGGCGGACACCCTGATCGATGTCGATCGGATCGAAGCCAGCCACTTTGACGACGTGCTCATCGCCAGCAACACCGGCGGCAACTTCCAGGGCAATCGCGGCGCCGATTCGATTTATGGAGGCGCCGGCTTCGACACCGCGGTCTACCGGGCGACGCGCCTGCCCGAAACAACGGGCGTCATCGTGGACCTGGGCGCAGTGCAGGTTGATGCAGCGACCCGGACATCGACCGTACTCGCGGCGACACCAGTCGCACTCGGTGTTTTCAACGGGTGGGCTCGGGACAATTGGGGCGACATCGATCGGCTTAAAGATATCGAAGCAGTCAACGGATCCGACTGGGACGATGTCATCATCGGCTCTGACACGGACAATCGGATTACAGGCTGGAAAGGAGCCGACACGCTCGACGGGGGCGGCGGTATTGACTGGGCGCTTTACCATGTCGCTGAAACAGGGGTCCTGGTCGATCTCACGATCGACGGCGGCAAGGCCCTCGATGACGGATCAGGCTTCGTCGACGTATTGCGCAACATCGAGCACATCAGAGGCGGCATTTACGACGACCGCATCACCGGCAATGCCCTTGCCAATACGCTGAGCGCCGAGTCGGGTGATGACACCCTTTACGGCAATGCCGGAGCCGATCTGCTGGAGGGCGCCTCGGGCGCCGATGCCCTGTCAGGGGGGGAAGACGACGATACCCTGCTGGGTGGCTCGGGCGACGGCGATGCCCTCTGGGGAGGATCGGGTAGCGATAGTCTGGATGGTGGTGCGGGGCTCGAAGACGAAGCGATCTACTCGTTCGCGCGTGCAACCCAGGGGGTCTTATTCTCGGTCACTGCCAGTTTCGATACCGTGACAGGCAGCTATTCGGGCAGCCAGCCCGACGGCCTTGGCGGGATCGACACTCTGGCGGGTATCGAGCACATCGTCGTTGCCGGCAGCAGCTACAACGATTCGCTCCAGGCCGGCGCTTCGGATCATGGAGAAGTCGTCGACTTCCTGGTCGGCGGTCAGGGTGATGACACGCTCGATGGTGGAGTGTTCGGCGCTGGCGCGGCAGTTTACCTGTCGGCCTTGGGTTCGGTCACGGTCGATCTGGCCGCGGGATCCGCCTCAGGCTCGGCGGGCAACGACACTTTGCGAAACGTTCGCGCGGTGGTGGGTAGCGCATTTGGGGACGTACTGAGGGGCGATGCGGCATCCAACCTCCTGATCGGCGCGTTTGGCAACGACACGTTGAGCGGCGGCGGCGGCGACGATGCCTTTGTGTTCTCCATCGACCTGCCCAGCCAGTCCGACCTACTGCCTGCCCTGTACATCGATGCCCTGGGCCTCCTGGAGCCGCCCAGCGCGCCGGTGGCCTCGCCCGAGACCGATACGCTGACCGATTTCAGCCAGGGCGATGTCATCGAGTTCGACGGGCCGGTCACCCTGGTGAATTCTGCGCCGGCTGCGCTGCTCGCCGGCCAGCTGCGTATCGAAGCGGTCGCCGGCGGCGCTGCAGTTCACGTGGGGCGTGACGCGGTCGCCGGAGCCGATTTCACGCTGTTGCTCAGCGGAGTCAATGCCGCCAAACTGGAACTCGACGATAACGGTCGTGAGCTTTCGCTCGAAGGCGGTACTTTCGCCAGGATCAATCCGGCGGGCACCTGGCTGTCGGACAAGAACGCGACCTCGCCCGCGGACCCGGCCTCCCCTGCCACCGAGGTTTCCCTGGCGTCGGTCGGCGCGTCGGTCGGCAGCATCCTCGCTTTGACCCGGCAGGGCGACTACCGCCCAGGCACCCGCGTTGAGCACACCGACACCAGCACATCCCTGGTGGCCCTGTTTGTCGATGCAAGCGGCCAGGCTGTGGCTCCGGCGGTTTTCCTCGGCCGGACAACCCCCGCGCAGGGATCGTCCGCGAAGGTGGTCACCGACATTGCGCAGGACTTTTCCGTCGTCTCGGGTGTGACCCGTGTTTCGGTACCCACGGGAGCGACGGCGATCAGGTTCTCCGTCGAGGACATCTACTACAGCGACAATAGTGATCCAGATGGCGATTTCGGGGTCTTGATCAACGCCTTCGGCCCAAGCATCGGACCGAGTGGCTCTGATCTCCTGTTTGGCAGCACGGGCGACGACCTGCTGATCGGGGATACGGGCAACGACTCCCTCGTGGGCGGAAGTGGTGACGACACCTTACGCGGCGATTCGGGCGACGACCGTTTCTATGGTGGAGCTGGCGCAGACCTGCTCCAAGGTGGCGAGCAGAAGCGACTGCCCTGGCTGTCGAGTACCGCTGGCGACTACGACCGAATCGATTACTCCCGAACGTCCGGCACGCTGATCAACCTGTCTGCGGGTACGGTCAGCGTCATGGGCGAAGCCGGGATCGACCGCTTCAGCGGGATCGAGGAGATTCTCGGCGCGATCAATGGTCGGGACGAGGTCACGGGACGCCTCAGCGACGATGCATCCGAGGCCACGGCCGGCAATTCGCTTTCCCTCTATCTACAGGGCGGGAGCGATGTCGTAAATCAGCAGGGTTACG
>JBIKVK010000412.1:0-2582 GCA_044356835.1 Burkholderiaceae bacterium | reverse complement strand
GGCAAATCCCCAGCTTCACAGCAGACTGCTTCTTCGAGCGGGCCTTCCGCTTCAAGGATAGCGACGCTGACCTCTGGGTCGTACTGGGTATGCATCTGCACGGCAAGAAGCGACTGGATGCCGCCGCCAAGGCCTACGAGCAGGCGGCAAGTCTTGGCGCGACCGCCGGGATTTACCACTACAACTACGCACTACTGCTTTCAGACCTGAAACGCTGGGACGACGCGACGAAGCAGGCCCAACTCGCCTACAACGCACAGTACCTTCCACCCGGGCTGGAGAAGAAGTTCAAGGCCGCGGGCAGAACTCTCAAAATCGATACGACACCACCTGAACAAAACGCACAGCCATGAGCAGTGCTCTGCCCCGGCTCGGCCTGGTGCGATCCGAGCCATGGCTTTCCTCCAGCCAGGGGGAAGAGCACTGCGGCATCAGCCTCCACCCGAAAGCATCGCCCGCCACTGATGAACCTTGTTGGTCGGCAGGCGGGACTCGCGAATCCTCATCATGGCCTCGGTCTGCGCGACGTAACGTGCAGACAGGCCCTCGCGCACTAGATCGGCCATCATTGGCTCCAGGTCATCGACGCGATCGCAAAGAGCGCCAATGTCTCCGAACCGCTCTTCAAGATCATCGAAAATGGGCGAGCGCAGGGCGATGATCGGTTTCCCTGCCGCTGCAGCGTCGAGCAAGGTTCCGCTGGCGGAATAACGGTATTGGTCCTGGCTGTAGGGCATGCAGACGTAGTCCACGGCAGCGAGGGCCGCGCGAAACGCCGCGCGGCTGATCTTCGTCGGGCTTGGTAGACGGGTCAGCGCGGATACATCAACCCCAGCGCTTTCTGGGGGCAACCACCCGATGCAGTGGAATTCAACGCGCCCGGCGAACCGCTGCTTCAACCGACCAGCAATGTCGAGGAAGAGCGGGAATCCCTTCTTCGCTTGGGCAGCGCCCAGAAAGGCTATGCGTACAGGCTGATCACCCATCCGCGATGGCCCCGTTGGGCCAGTGATCAGACCACCCTCGATGCTAGGCAAGGGATGCTCAAAGGTATGGATGCGTCCTGAGAACTCGGGCACAACATCCAGCAGCGCGCGCCGGATCGCCTCTTCCAAGACGACAAATCCGGCACGGGCAGGCGCCACTCGCATCGCGGAACGCAACTGGGTCAGCCGAATGACCGGATTGCGCGCCCGCCAACCAGCCAGATCGGACGCATTTCCGTGCAATACCACCAGGACATGACTGAAAGCGGCAGGTCTAAGAAACGTGTTGAGCCTCAGCGCGTAGATGGTCGCTGGCGCGATATCGCCAACGACAAGCGTGCTCCCACTCGGCACTACCGCGAAGATGCGCCGAAAGTTTTGGAAGTCCGTCGCCAGGCGGGCCAGGAAGCGCGACCCCGCCGGCGGCGGAATGAGCGGCGTCACCTCGCTCCGTTCCCAAGTCGCCCGGTCGATCAGTTCCGCCATTGCATTCAGGTGGACTTGTTCGGCGACCACCATCAGCCGCTCATGCGGCTCTGCTGCCACCGCCGTCTCGACCATGGCCACGTTGATCGGCACGTGGGACAGCCCATGATTGAAGGGATCGACGAAGACAATCATCGTCTCATCAGCCCGCACTCCGGCGCACCGCCCCTGCCCGGCAGGGGCAAAAAGGCGGAAGGGCTACACGGATGATCCGATCCGCGGTCTACGACCCGCCTACCCCCTGCCAGCATCTTCGTGAATGTCCAGAATTCGCGCAGTGATCGCCACCTGGGCATAAGTCTCCTGTACTTTCCGATAGCCCAACTGACCAATCCGATTGGCCGCGGCTTCGTCCTGCGCAAGCCACGCAAATGCGTTTGCGAACTCATCATCGGTGTCCGCGATGATGAGATGACGGCCTGATACCAACTGGAGGCCTTCCGCGCCAATCGTCGTGGAAACCACTGGCAGCTGCCATGCCAGCGCTTCAAGGATCTTGATGCGCGTACCACCGCCGCTACGCAGGGGCACGATCACCGCGTCGGCCCAGTGGTAATGCCCATCGAGGCTCGGCGCGTCGGCAATCAGTTCCAGTCCGGCCGACCGAACTCGACTTGCCAGCTCAACGGGCGGACGACGGCCAACCACCCGCCACGCGACGCCTTGGGGAACTGCCCGCGAAACCCGCCCTGCCAGTCCTCCGGCCAAGACCATCAGCGCATCCTGGTTCGGAGCATAGTCAAGACTGCCGACAAACAGGATCCGAAGGGGGCCACTCCGCTCGCGGACCGAATGGTTCGGCGGTAGCCGAATACCATTGGGCATCTCAGCCACTCTGTTGAGACCGAGCCGCTGTGCCAGTTCCTGCTGGTCCTCAGCGGAACAGACCAACACCTTATGCGCCCGCGCGCCCACACGCTCCTCTGCCTCGGCCAGCTTCGCCGACTCGCGCCGCTTGACGGCAGCCACGACACGCCCAAGCGTTGCGCTCTGTAACTCGGACAAACGTCGCAGCGCTTTTGACTCGATGTCGTCCAAGTCGAGGACCAGCGGTACATCGCGGGCCAACAGCTTCTGGGCGATGGGCATCATCGACAGGCGAAAGACATG
>JBIKVK010000411.1:0-2584 GCA_044356835.1 Burkholderiaceae bacterium | reverse complement strand
ACATTGTCCCGGTTGTAGGCTTCGTAGTAACCGCTGTCGAGCGGCGGCCGTTTCATGGCGAAGCCATGGTCAGTGGGGATGAGCCGGTCGGCCAGTTTGGGATCTTTCAGCCGCGCCCGGATTTTCTCGGCGAGATAGGCGCTGACGGCCGCATTGACCTCTTTCGACACCATCATGTCCGGGTAATTTGCGGTAAAAAAACGCAGACCTGCCATCGACCATAGGCGGTCCAGATGGCGTCGGCGCTCCTCCTCGGTCGCCCCTGCGCCCGGCACGCGGCACTCCCCGTGGATGTACCCGTTGGGGGCTGCCAGCAGCTTCGCATAGATCTCCTTTTGGTCTCGGCGGATCTCTTCCGCCCGCGCCGGGTCGATCTTGCGGTTGTTGAGCGGCATGCACCAGTTCGGAGTCCGCTGGAAGACATGGAGCTGCGCCACCTCAGAGGCCACCTGGGTGATGAATTGAACACCGCTGGAGCCGGTGCCGATCACGGCCACCCGCTTTCCGGCCAACTCAACGCCTTCGGCGGGCCAGAGCCCGGTGTGATGCTGAGGTCCGCGGAAGCGCTCGCGATGAGGGATAGGCGGGAAATAGGGCGCTGACAGAATGCCCAGTGCAGTGACCAGAAAGCGGCAACTCATCGGGCGGCCGTCGGCGATCGATAGCGACCACCGACGGGTTGTTTCGTCAAACTGCGCGCCGTGAAGCCGCGAGTTGAACTCGATGTCACGTCTGAGGTCGAGGCGGTCAGTGACGAAGTTCAAGTAGCGTTCAAGCTCGGCCTGTCCGACGAACTCTTCCGACCACGTCCATTCCCGGAAGATCTCGTCGGAAAAGAAGTAGCCGTAGGTATAGCTCTCGGAGTCCAGACGAGCGCCCGGATAGCGGTTCCAAAACCAGACGCCGCCAACGCCCGAGCCTGCCTCGATCAGCCGGACCGACAGGTTGAGTGCCCGGAGCCGGTGCAGCTGGTAGAGGCCCGCAATGCCTGCACCCACAATGATGACGTCGAAGTGGGACGGGTCGGCGTGGGGGGGCGAATTCGTCATGAGCGGGTGACTGCCTGAATATCAGTGAGAGCCTGGGATGGGGGGAGAGTGCAGACGGCCCGGAAGGCCGTGACCCGATCGGCAAGAGCGCTGCTGAGGAACCCATGGTCCATGCCCGTGAGGATCAGGCGTGCGCCCAGGTCAACGCAGTCTGCGATGTGTTGGGGCGATTGAATGCCGCCGGCACCGAAGAACCGCCGGTGATTTCGGCAGGCGGCCGCAATGGCCCGAGCGGCGTCCCAAATGCGTGGATCTTCGATCTGCCCACCGACGCCATATTCGAAAGACAGATCGCTGGCGCCGAGCAGGAGCGCGTCGATACCCTCGACGGATGCGATCCGGTCGACGTTGGCCACACCCTCAGGATCTTCGATTGTGGCGACCAGCATCAGCCTGCGATCGATCGCCTCGCGTCCTTCGGCATGACCCAGCCTGCCGCGCTCGAATCCCAGGCCAGACCCACCCATGCCGCGTTGGCCGAGCGGTGCCGTCCGAAGATACTTCACAATTGTTCGAGCCTCGGATTCATTTCGAACGCGAGGAACGACGATGCCGCCGCAACCATTATCGAGGAGCCGTGCGGCCGAGGGCAGATCGTCGATCTTGCTGCGGACGATCGGTGTGACCCCCGCCCATGCGGCCCCCATGCAGATCTCCCCAGCCTCGGCAATCGAGTAGAGGCCGTGCTCCAGGTCAATGAACAACCAGTCGCAGCCCATTTGGCGCGCGACGGCGGTGGCCTGGGCACCTCGCAGCAGCGTGACCCCAAGGCCCAGCGCCACCCTGTGCTCGATGAGGTCCCGCAATGAGGGGAGTTGGCCGCTCATGACACAGGCGAGGGACCGGCCTGCTTGAACTCAAGCATGATGCCGCCCGTGGTTGCGGGGTCAGCAAAGATCGCAAGACCACCCTCAGGTGTGCGGATCGGATGGGCCTCAAGCAGGCCCACACCGTGCTCGGCCAGGGCCCGCGCGGCTTCGGCCACATCGTCCACTTCAAAGCTGAGGTGGAAAAACCCCAGGCCCTTGTTTGCGATGTACGCCCCGGTCCGACTCTTGGGGTCTGAGCTAAAAAGCAGCTCGATTTTTGCGTTGCCCGCATCGAGAAGTGCTTTCCGGGTGCTGCCGAGATCGGTGTCCACCAGTACCGGGATACCCAGCAGTCGCTGCAGCAGCTGGGTCATGGCGCCGACATCGGCCACGGCAAACGACACATGGTCAAGACGTTTGACTTTCATGCTGATGTTGTCCTCGCCCTGTCCTCAGAGAATGTTGACCTCGCCTCCGTCACACATCAGCAGTTGGCCGGTCACGAAGCCGGCGCGGTCCGAGCACAGGAATGCACACAGGGCCGAGACCTCGTCGGGCCGCCCGGGTCGCCCGACCGGGATGCGGCTCCAGACCTTTTGAGTCAGTTCCTCGAAGCTCACACCCGCGCGGGCGGCGTGCTCTCGGTAGGTTCGCCGGAATGAACCCTCTTCGCTGAGCACATTGATGCGACCGGTTCCGATCGTGTTGACGGTGATGCCAAACTTG
>JBIKVK010000124.1:0-9459 GCA_044356835.1 Burkholderiaceae bacterium | reverse complement strand
AACGCGTTGATCGGATTACCCACGCCATGAAACTGTTCTGGTTTTTAGAATCGGGCGAATCAGATGCCCGCGCCAATGCTGCCTTGCGTTTGAAGGGGTCGCGTCTGATTCTGTGGACGACGGCCTTCGCGCTGGCTGCTTTTGTCACTTGGGCCTATTTTGCAGAGATTGATCAGATCACCCGTGCACCCGGCACAGTGATCGCCAGCCAGCGTTCGCAGCTGATCCAGTCTCAAGACGGCGGCACGATCGAGCAGCTGATGGTGCAGGATGGCGACGTGGTCGAGCGCGACCAGGTGCTGGTGCGCCTCGAGAAGGCACGCTCGGAGGCCTCCTTCCTCGAGGCGCGCGCCAAGGCGGTTGGTCTGATCGCCACGGTAGCGCGCCTTCGCGCCGAGGTGTTTGGTGGCCAGCCCCAGTTTCCTGCGCAGGTGAATGACTATCCGCAGTTTCGCGAAAACCAGTTGTCGCTTTTTCGCAAGCGGCAGTCAGCAATCAATGAGGAGTTGCAGGCGCTTGAGACCCTGGCAGAGTTGGCCAAGCGCGAGCTCGACCTGACGCGACCCCTCCTCAAAACGGGCGATGTGAGCCAGACGGACGTCCTCCGACTTGAGCGTCAGCTCGCCGAAATTCGCTCGCAAATCACGAACAAGCGTAACCGTTACTTTCAGGATGCCCAGGCCGAGTTGAGCAAAGCCCTGGAGGATCTCGCAGCGGTGGAGCAGACGGTCGTTCAGCGCTTGACGCAGGTCGAACAGACCGAACTTCGCGCGCCGGTTCGCGGAGTGGTCAAAAATATCCGGATCACCACCCGGGGCGGTGTAATTCGCCCGGGTGAAGAGGTGATGCAGATTCTGCCCCTCGAAGACGATCTTCTCGTGGAAGCTAGGGTTTTACCGGTAGATATTGCCTTCATCAAGCCTGGGCTCTCTGCTACAGTGAAGATCGACGCCTACGACTACACCATTTACGGAGATCTTCCCGGAAAGCTGACCTACATCAGCGCGGATACACTGACCGAGGATCTTAAGCAGGGTGAACAGCCTTACTATCGGGTGCGGGTTCGGACCGAAGGTCGGCGCTTCAGCGGGCGACCCGAAGATGAACTCGAGATCCAGCCCGGAATGACGGCAACGGTCGAAATCCGGACTGGCAGCAATACTGTTCTCAACTATCTGGTCAAGCCGGTCGTCAAAACCTTGTCGCAAGCGCTTCGCGAACGCTGACCCGATGATCCGAACAAGATGAATCAACGTCCCCATCCTTTCTCGATGAGTTCCCGTCACCCTCCGGGACCGCGCCGTCTTCGTTCCTCCAGGCCCACAAACTGTGTGGCCTTGATCGATGATCGGTTTCTGAGCTGGCTCTCTCAGCGTGACTGTGAGGCCGGTGCGGAGCCCTCGCTCCAGCGGCGCCCGCTCTTGCGGGTCCTGTCACGGATTCTTTCCGAGTCTGGGTTCGAGGTGGCGATGCGTCGGGTCTATTGGTACACCGATCGCCCCGATGGTCAGCTGGTCGATGACCAGATCGTACGTACCGTCAGCGCCGACGAACGCAATCCAGACCGGGCTGGCGAGGGTCCAGGTCCGGCCGAGCGAACCGAGAGCTGGCGCGCGATCAGCGACGATTTGCGAGCCTTGGCCCGCAATCAGGCCTTCGAGATGGTGCTCATTGCGAGTGACGATGAGCGTCTTGTGGACTCGATCGACCAGGCTCAATTGGCCGGCGTTTCAGTCTGTCTCCTGGCGGATGACTCGATCGGCGACTTTCAATCGCTTTCAGCGGAGGAGCCCGAATGGGCGAGCCTGCTTGCCCAGGCGGATCGTCGGCTTGCAGTGCGCACTACCGACCTACTCGAACTTCGTGGCGAGGGACGTTCTGCGCTGGAAGAGACGCTGGGCGATGGCGTGTCCAGCGAGCAGGCTCAGATTGAGGCTGTGGTCCGTGGCTGGTGGTCGGATCAGCCCGTCGAGGTCCGCGAAGACTTGCGGGCTGCGTTACAGATGAGCCCGGGCATTCCCCAGGACGTCGATCGGACCCTGCTCTTGCAGACGCGCGAGCGATTTGTTCGCCCGCTCAGCTTCAACGAAAAGAAGCTGATGCGCGAGTGTCTTCGAGAGGTGGCGGCTTCGTCGTCCGACAGCGAAGAAGAGGAAGCCTCCCTCGCCTGAGCCGAAGAGCGTATGCCTCAGGCGCCATCGCCCAGACTTTGCTGGCTCACATGGCGCCGGTATGGCTACTTCGCTGGGCGGGTCGCCGCGTTAGCCTGGCCAGCGGCCTGGCCGGGGACGGTTGACACAGCCGCCCCCCCTGCGCCTCCGGGCGGCGAACCTGCGGCGGGCGTGTTGACCACGGCAGCGGGCGAATTCGATCCCGGTGTGGACCCCGCCAACGCAAGCAGAGACGGCGCTCCGGCGCCTGCCTTGTCCGGCAAGGCTTGGGAGGGTGCCGGCGGCCTGTCTGCACCGGACATCGAGGTCAACTGAGCTGGAGCCTGTGCCGGGTCTGTGACGACGCCGGAGAGTGCGGGCATCTGACCCGGCAGAGCACCGGCAACCCCGGCCGTCGATGTATCCATGCCCAAGGCCAGGGCCGCCATTTCCTGAGGGTCTGTCGGAATCAAGTGTTCCGACATCGGCCGAGCGAGCTTGATCGAAACTGCGCTGTACAAGCCGGCGACCGCGGCGTCCAGGGTGTTCCGGATCGTCGGGAGTGTCTCGGCCGTGGCGCTGACCCGATCCCATCCTGCCTTGTAGATGGTCATCGCATGCTCGACCGGAATCCATGATTCGACCGTTCCTCGCAAGGTGCGAACCGTACGGGACGCCGAGGGGGGTTGCTGGATGCCGCCCCGGGCGTGGGTCTGGCCTTCGTAGAAAATGTCCTCGATGTGCTTGCGAAGCACCAGCCCGTAGCGATTTCGAATCAATTCGATGGCGGTCGCGTCCCACCCCTCGGTTGGAATGCCCACCAGGGCTTCCCAGAGGCGCTGACCCACCAGATCACCAAAGGGTCCGCTCGTATCGGGGTCCGCGGCAGGGGTCGCCGGATCCGACTGCAACAGCCGGGTGAGGCGCTGAAGCGTGTTGACCCGGTCAATCAGGTACACGACCAGGATTGCAACCGCCGCGATCGAAGCCAGGATGACAATCAACAGGAAGGTGGTCATGATGTTCAACGCTCCCGGGGACCGGAGCCGCCCGAGGGTTCCGGTTTTCCGCTCTCCTGCTGGGTATCGGATTCAGGGGCTTGGGCATCTCCGTTGTTCGCTTCGGCCCCGTCTTCAGGATCATCGGCGACCTCGGCGCGCAGGAACTCGAGCGCTGGGAAAGGCTCGTCAAGCTGGAGCTCCCGGCAAACCAGGTCCGCGACATGCTGGACCCCGTCAATCGCCTCGCGGGCGCTGATTTCGGTCAGCTGGTATTGCATCCCAAGTCTGAAGACCTTCTCGGCGAAGTGCGAAGGCAGGAAGACCAGGAGGTCGCCCTTGACGGACTTGATCGACTGGTACGGATCCGACCTGGGCGGCTCCGGACTCTCCTCGCCGCGAGCTATGGCCAGAGCCCGGGCCGTGTCATAGGCCTCTGCCTTTTCAGCGCCATTGATGAACGTCTTGTCGATATGCGCCTTCGCCCTCGCGCCCGCCCGAACGACGATCGCCCGGCCTGCTCTCGTGGCAACGTCGGCGTTGAGGGCCTCCTCGTATTCGGCCTTGGCCGTCGCCTTGGCCTCTTCGCGTTTAGAGGGCTTTTTTCCGAAAAGCGAAATCAACTTGTAGGTGCCCCAAATGCATAATTAAAAGACGCGCGACTTTATCCGGGCTCAGTCAAGCCCCATCGTCAACCGGAGCTTCTTCACGTTTCCCGAGAGGATCTGGCTGACCCGCGACTCGCTCACCCCGATCGTGGCTCCGATTTCCTTTAGGTTGAGACCATCCGAATAGTACAGCGAGAGCACCAGCCTGTCGCGCTCGGGGAGATCGGCGATCGCCGACTGAAGCGTGTTCATCAACTGCGCTTCGGCGACCCGAGTTTCGGGCTCCCAACTGGTCGAGGCGGCCACGTTCAGCGCTTCGTCGGGGACGGTTTCCATCGAAACCACCTCGTACCACTGCGCATGGCTGCCTTCCCGCTGGTAATCCTTCAAATCTTTCCCGGTAAAGGCGGCGACTTCGGATTCGCGCGGGGCGCGGCCGAGCTGGTTGGCCAGCGCCTGCGATGCCTCATTGTGCTGTTTCAGATTGGCAATGGCCGAGCGGGGCATGGTCGACATTCGACGCACCTCGTCGATGATGGCGCCCCGAATCCGGTTGTAGGCGAAATCCTCGAAATCGACCCCCTTGGAGGCGTCATACGTTCGTGACGCCTCGAGCAAACCGATCATTCCAATCTGGATCAATTCCGCCAGTTCCATCATGGGGGGCAGACGCACCTTCAGGTGCAGGGCCACGCGCTTGACCAGACCGACGTGTTGCAGGATGGCGTCATTACCCTCCTGCCTCACCTGTTCGTAAACACGCACACGTTGCATCATCAAAGGCTCCTTCAGGTCCGTGGCGCGTAGAGGCGTTCCATGAAGAACTGCAGCGTACCGCTCGGGGCCTCGATCGGGTCGAGTTGGCGGACCGCTTCAGCCAGCAGCCGGAAGTCCCGGGCCGCCTTGCTGGCAGGTGCATGCTCCAGTACCGATCGGTGGTGACGATGGGCATTGCCCACCTGCTCGTCAGACTCGATCGAGTGAAGGTATCGTACCGAACGTCCCAGGAACTTGCCGCAGACTTCGTTGATCCGGTGGTGAAGGACCCGCCCCTCGGCCTGGCTCGCCACGACGTTCGGAACGAGGTAGATCTCATCGAGATGATGGTCTCTGGACAGGACTTTGATCGCACCATAGGCGTCGGCAATTGAGGACGGCTCATCCCGTACGATGATGAAACGCCGCTGACAAGCCGCCATCAGGAGCATGACCGACTCAGAAATGCCGGCAGCGACGTCCACGATCAGATAATCGATTTCCTGCTTGAGTTCACTGAAGAGTCCAACGATCTGACCGATGTCGGTGCGGTCCAGTGAGGCCATGCGCTGCACACCGGATGCCCCGGGTACCAACATGACCCCCTGCGGGGTGAGGGTGATCACCTCGCTCAGTCTGCGAGTCCCCGCAAGCACATGACTGAAGTTGTACGCCGGCTTGCAGCCTAGCGCGAGTTGCGCGTTGGCCAGCCCAAGGTCGGCGTCGAAGAGCATGACCTTGTGGCCCTGATTGACCAGAGCCACCGCCAGGTTGATCGAGACGGTGGTCTTTCCGACCCCGCCCTTGCCGCTCGCGATACCGATGACTTCGGTCGGTCGGTCAGGCAGCATGTCGGACATCCTTGGTCTGCTTGCGCGCGCTGGTCCGACGGGCCCGCGGCGCTTGCGCCGTCTGGGGCGCTGGCTCGGCCGGCAGCCCGGGGCACTGCGCCAGAGCCCGCTCGATCAGTTCGCTCACCTCGATTTCCCGCGCGGACGCTTCGGGAGAACCGTCGTGGCTTCCGAGCGAGAGGGCGAACTCCTGATTGCACAGCGCCTGGATCACGGGCCAACTATGCGTGCTCTCGTCGAGCTTGCTGAGCATCAGACTCTCCCACGCTCCCGTTCCAGGCGATTGGAAGCGCCGGATCGTCGAGGCGCTGGCATCGGCCGGGAGCAGCAGATGCATTTTTGCCGCCGGAGCGCATTCGGAAATGATGGCAAGCGATCCCTGCCAGGCCGGGGCAGCCGTATCGATGATCACCAGCTCCCGGTTCGAAAGCTCGCTCAGCAGCGGGCCAAGCAACGCGGCATCGGACACCTTGAAACTGTCGATTCCCGAACGAGCCGCGAGCATTTGAACTTGCGTCCAGGCGCCGATCCTTTGATCCGCAAAGCTGATCAATGCGACGGACTCGCTGCCCCGTCGGCCGGCGTGCGCCGCTGCCATTCTGCAGGCCATGTGAGTTTTACCGCTTCCGGATGGGCCTGCGATGACGTGTACTCCCTGGAAGGCCGCGCGTTTGGGGTGTGTCTTGATCGATCCGCGCAGTGCCGTCCTCATGGACTCGATGGCCTGGTGGCTGTTCGAACACTGTGCAATTTCATCCAGGAGGAGACTGCGGAGCGCGATCGGGACTTCACTCTGCTCGAAGGCGTCGGCGATCGGTTGCAGCTCGGGCGGGATCCGGCGCGTGGCGGCATAGGCCACCATTTGCCTTGATAGCGCCATTTCCCGTCGCATGGACGCGAGTTCCTCTCGAACCATGTCGACCAACTCGCGCGCGCGATCCGCCTCCTGCTCTTCATGGGGGCGGCTCGGGTGATGCTCCGGCGAGTGTTTTTGCCCGTCGTCCTCGCGACCGCGCCCGGCGCTCAGCCAGTCTGGGATGTGTGTCCCCTTGAAAGGGAGAATGCTAGGAGTCGGCGTGAGCTTTTCATTGACCGAGGCTCGTCCTGAGGCGAGCGACTGGCCCAGCAATTTGCCGAAATTCGCTTCCGCGCTCGGGGAGGCCAAACCGGGTTCAGCGTCATCGGGCGCGCTGGGCAGGTGCCCCAAAGAGGGTTCCGCCCGCTGAGCGATCGGGGTCCGGGCGTCGGGTTCGCTCCCTGCCTTGACCTCCAGCGCTGTGCGATCCATTTCGCGGTTGATCGGGGTGTCCTCAAGCGGCTGAGCGTCGATGTCGACAGCCACAACGATCTCGGTCATCCCGTTGACCTTCTGGTTGGAGATGATCAGCGCGTCAGCACCGAACTGTTCAATCACTTGCTCGGTGGCTCGACGCGAATCCTTGGCGATCACACGCTCCAGTCTCATGGACTTCTCCTAACTCAGTTCTTGGGCTGCACTTCGACGGTGGCCATGACACGAACGGCCTGGTCCTCGGGGATCTCGCTGTAAGAGAGGACGGTCAGTTCGGCGATCCGGTGCCGGAGGGCCCGGGCAAGCCAATTGCGGATGGGGGGCGACACCACGAGAATCGCGCTCTGACCTTGTTGCTCCATCAGGCGTGCGTTTTCGCGGATTGCGGTGAACAAGCGCTCGGCGAGGTCCGGGTCGAGCATCATCGAGGCGCCCGCGCCGGCCTGCTGCGCGAGGTTTTGCAAGAGTTGCTCGATCGAGGGATCAAGGGTCATCACCTGCAGCACGTCGTCGGTTTCGACCAGGTTCTGCAGAATCATCCTGCCCAGCTTGGGGCGGACCAGGTTGGTGAGGGCGTCCGGATCCTGGGTGCGTGCAGCGCCCTCCGTCAGCGTCTCCACGATCGTGCGCATATCGCGAATGGGCACGGCTTCGGAGAGCAGGTTTTGCAGGATTCGGGTGAGCACGCCCAGAGACAAGCGGTTTGGAACCAGATCCTCCACCAGTTTCGGGTAGCGCGAGGCCAGCTTGTCGAGCAGTTGCTGGGTCTCGTCATGGCTCAACAATTCGGACGCGTTCTGGCGGAGCAGGGTATTGAGGTGGGTTGCAATGGCCGTGCTGGGGTCAACCACGGTGTAGCCCAGAGTCCGAGCGTAATCGCGCTGTGCGGGGTCGATCCAAACGGCGTCCAGACCGAAAGCGGGCTCCCGCGTAGTTTCACCCTCGAGTCGGCCATGTACCTGACCCGGGTTGATGGCGAGTTCCCGGCCGACGCGAATTTCGCCGCGCCCACGCACGACGCCGTTCAGCAGGATGTGATAGTGGTCCGGGTTCATGTTGAGCGAGTCCCGGATACGGACGGGCTGGACCAGGAAGCCCAGCTCGGCCGAGAGTTTCTTGCGTACACCCTTGACGCGGCTCATCAACTGTCCGCCGGTATCAGCATTTACGAGTGGGATGAGACCGTAGCCAATCTCGACCCCGATGAGATCGACGGGCTCTACGTCGTCCCAGCTGATCTCCGCGGCTGATCCGGCGTCGCTGGGAGAGCTTCCCCCGGCGACAGGTGCAGGCCCTCCCGACTTGTTCGGCCCCGTCTGGGGGCCTGCGCCGGCGCCCGAAGCTGCCGCCTCGGGGGTGCCTGCTCTTTGGATCATGTAGGCGGTGCCTGCGGTCATCGCCGCCAGGGTCAGAAACATCGCATGGGGCATGCCTGGCACCAGGCCCACCAACCCGAGGATTCCACCCGAAATGTAAAGCGCGTGCGGATTGGCCAGTTGGCTGCTGGCTTGCTGGGCGAGCGAATCACTCGTGGTGACCCGGGTCACGATAATGGCCGTGCCAAGAGAAAGGAAGAGCGCCGGGATTTGCGCGACCAGGCCATCGCCAATCGTCAGCAGCACGTAGATCTTGCCGGCTTCGGTGAACGACAAATCGTGCTGGGCCATGCCGATCGCCAGTCCGCCGACGATATTGATGATCAGAATCAGGAGGCCGGCGATGGCATCACCACGTACAAATTTGGAGGCACCGTCCATCGATCCGAAGAAGTCGGCTTCTTGAGACACTTCCTCACGGCGTTTGCGGGCGGTGGCTTGGTCAATCAGGCCGGCGCTCAAGTCGGCGTCGATGGCCATCTGTTTGCCCGGCATGGCGTCCAGGGTGAAACGCGCGATGACCTCTGAGACCCGTCCTGCACCCTTGGTCACCACCACAAAGTTGATGACCATCAGGATCACGAAGATGATGAAACCCACCACATAATTGCCGCCGATCACAAACTCCCCGAACGCCTCGATCACCTTGCCTGCAGCATCCGGCCCGTTGTGGCCGTTCACCAGGACCACCCGGGTGGAGGCGACGTTCAGGGCCAGTCGCAACATGGTGGCCATCAGCAAAAGAGCGGGAAAGGCCGAAAACTCAAGGGGTTTGCGCGTTCCGATCGCGATCATGACGATCACGAGGGAGGCAATGATGTTGAATGTGAAAAACAGGTCGAGCAGGATCGGCGGCAGGGGCACGACCAGCATCGCGACGATCATCAGCACCAGCGCGGGAAGACCCAGCCCGGTGGGGCCTACACGGCCCAGGACTTGTCGAAAATCTGACAGTGAGAGGGTTGCCATCGGCTTTGAAGCTTTGTCTTTAGAGCGTCGCGGTTGATCGGGCGTAGGGTTGAATCGTTCCGGGCGGATCACAGCAATCCCCATGCCATCCGAAACCCGACACCCCTGTTGATGTTTTTTGCGTACTCTCGGTTTTTGTCATGTTTCTTGCTTTCTCGCTCCACATTTCCTCCCTTCAGGAGCTTGGAACATGCCTGGCTTGGAATTGGCAACGAATCTTGTCACCGAAAAAAATGTGACAAACGACTTTAAGAAGCTTTCCTTAAGTTATGGAAAGAACGAAGGAAAATTCAGTTCAAATTTTTCCGGGGCGGCCTCTTCCGGGACGTCCAGTGACAGTTTTGCCAGCCGTCTGGAAGGCGCTCTCAAGGCCGTGCGGGCGACCTCCGACGAGGCAGGGGGCGGCAGCGGGTTGCCACTTCCACCTCTCGAGAGTCAACCGCTGGGCCTGACCAGCGAG
>JBIKVK010000409.1:0-2606 GCA_044356835.1 Burkholderiaceae bacterium | reverse complement strand
AAAGCTTCCCGAACCAGGCAGCGAAACGCACACGCGGTCCCAGCAGCAGGAACGGCGCCCGGACAACACGACGGGCCGCTCCAAACCCAACACATCGCTGGGCGACCTTCCGCTCAACGGCAAGATTAAGCCCAGCACCTTCAGCCCCCGCCCAGTCAGCCCTCACCGCCGCTAGCCCCCAGCGCCGTCAGTCCCCAGCGCCGTCAGTCCCCAGCGCCGTCAGTCCCCAGCGCCGTCAGCCCCTCACCGCCGCCAGCCCCCGCCCAGGTCAGCCCTCACAGCCGCCAGCGCCTCGCGACAGTCAACCCCGCAGAGGTCTGCGCCCCGGCACGCAGCAGACCGCCCCGAGCGAGGCGCCCCCCGCGGTACCGCAGGCTCTGGCGGGCGAGTCTGCGCCACTGATATCGCACGCATCCTCACCCTCCCCCGCCCTCCGAATTTCAGGCCGCGCACGCCGCGAGGCGGAGTCGCCGAAGGCGCATGTTTCACGTGAAACAAGCCCTCGCCCTGCCCCGCCCCAGACAAAGGCTCTCACCCTCTGAGGCGGACCAGCACGGCGTCCGCGAGCGCCAGGCTCGCGGTCAGCCCCGGCGACTCGATACCGAACAAATTCACCAGGCCATCGAGCCCGTGATCGCCCGGTCCGTCGATCCGGAAATCGGCCGCCGCGGCGCCCTCGCCCACCAACTTGGGGCGGATGCCGCAGTAGTCGGCCACCAAGGAGCCCGGGGGCAAGCCCGGCCAGTACGCACGAATTTCCTCATAGAACACGGACTCCCGCTCCGCGGACACCTCATAGTCGATGCGGGACACCCACTCGACATCCGGACCGAACCGAGCACGGCCGGACAAATCAAGGGTGAGATGCACGCCCAAGCCCGCCTCACTCGGCACCGGGTAAATCAATCTCGAAAACGGCGCCCGACCGGTCAGAGAAAAGTAATTGCCCTTGGCAAACCGTGTCTGCGGCACCCATTGATCGGCCAAGCCCTCAACTCGGCGCGCAGTATCGCTTGCAAAGAGGCCCGTGGCATTGACCAGCCACTGGCATTTGAACCGCGCGATCCCGTCTGAGCCCTCGACGTCGACCTCAAAGCCGCCCCCCGGCAGCGGAGTCGCTCGACGAAAGGACGCCTGGTAAACAATCGAGCCACCGTGGTCCTCAACTTCGCCCAAATACGACAGCATCAACCCGTGGCTGTCGATGATGCCCGTCGCCGGAGACCAAAGCGCCTCTTCAGCCCGCAACGCAGGCTCGAACGACCGGACCTGCTCTCCGGTCAACCACTTCAGCTGACCCGCCCCAGCCGCGTCTGCGCGCGCAGCAATCCTCTCGAGCGCTGAGCGCTGATCGGGCTCGGTTGCCACGATCAGCTTGCCGCATTGCCGGTGCTGCACCCCGCGAGAGGCGCAGTAGTCGTACAGTTGCTGCCGCCCGGCAACGCACAGCTTTGCTTTGAGTGAGCCGGGCGCGTAGTAGAGGCCCGCATGGATCACTTCGCTGTTTCGGGAGCTCGTGTGCGTGCCAAAGGCCGACTCCGAATCGACGACCCAGACTTCCTTGCCCGAGCGCGCGATCGCGCGGGCCACCGCCAACCCGACCACCCCTGCCCCAACGACCAGGGCCTCAACCGACTCCACAGGCCCTCCCGGTCTTTCCCGCCCGGCGACGAGGGCGCATGAATAAACTGCGACCCCTCCCGCGACCCGTCCCGCTAAGCGTGACGCGCATCTTCGACCACCATCGCCGCGGCTTTCTCAGCGATCATCAGCGTCGGCGAGTTGGTGTTGCCCGATGTGATCGTGGGCATCACAGAAGCATCGACGACCCTCAGCCCGGTCAAACCGTGCACCCGCAAGCGCGCGTCGACCACCGCGCTAGCATCGGACGCGGGTCCCATCTTGCAGGTCCCCACCGGGTGGAAGATGGTCGTCCCGATCTCCCCCGCGGCATCGGCGAGGGCCTGCTCGGACTCGACCTGCGCCCCCGGGAGAAACTCGGTCGGGCGATAGGCGGCCAGCTCGGGCGCGGCAACAATCCGACGGGTCAAGCGGATCGCCGCAACGGCCACCTTTCGGTCCTCGGGATCGGAGAGGTAGCCGGGCGCAATCCTGGGGGCAATTGCCGGATCGGGGGAGGCCACCTCCACAGTGCCCCTGGAACTCGGCCGCACATGGCAGACCGAGGCGGTAAACGCGGGAAAGTCATGGAGGGGCTCGCCGAAACGATCGAGCGATAAGGGTTGGACGTGAAATTCGAGATCCGGCCGCTCCAGGCCCGGAGAGGAGCGGGCGAACGCGCCGAGCTGGCTGGGTGACATCGCCATGGGGCCGCTACGCCGGGTCAGGTACTCCCACCCGATCTTGGCCTTGCCCCACCAGGACGAGGCCAACTGATTGAGGCTCGCCACGCCGCTCACCCGATAAATCATGCGCAGCTGAAGATGGTCCTGAAGATTACGCCCGACCCCGGCGAGCGCATGTCGAACCGGGATACCCGCCCGCTGAAGCACCTCGGGCGGCCCGATTCCAGCACACTGAAGCGTCTGAACGCTGCCAACCGCGCCCGCCGAAAGGATCACTTCACGGTTGCATAGTACGCGCTT
>JBIKVK010000410.1:0-2606 GCA_044356835.1 Burkholderiaceae bacterium | reverse complement strand
CGTCTCGGTCTGTTCGGACTCGAAAAGCTCGGTCGGACAGAGCGCGCCATCGCTCCGCTCGAACATGCACTGAAGACCTTGGCCGCGAACCGGGCCTCGATGAGCGAGCCGCTGCGGCGCACTGCCTGACCCACCTCGCCCGCAAGGGTTTTCTCGCAGGCGCCGGGTGGGTATGCGTCCTGATCAGTAGGTTTCAATATGCAGTCGGCCGCCCTCATTCAGGTCTCGAACGATCTCATCCCAGTGCTTACCGTACTGGGCCGCAATATCGCGCAGTGCTCGTAGCACGCCATCTTCCATAGCCCTCAGGCCGCAAACGTAAAAGTATGCATTCGGGTCTGACAGCAGGGTTGCAAGGTCCTCCGCGCGCTCGCGCATCAGGTCCTGAACGTATTGCCTGGGCTGTCCCGGCATGCGGGAAAAAGCCAGGTGGACTTCGATGAAGTCACGCGGCAGGGTCTGGAGAGGTCCGAAGTAAGGCAGTTCCTCACGCGTGCGCGCACCAAAAAAGAGAAGCAGCCTGCCGCCATCGAACTGACCCTTCGTTCGCAAGCGCCTGCGCCATTCCGTCATGGCCCGCATGGGCGCGCTGCCGGTCCCCGTGCAGATCATCACGATGTGGCTACCAGGGTGGTTCGGCATCAGAAAGCTCGCGCCGAAGGGGCCAGTCAATTCGACGCTGTCTCCGACCTTGAGGTCACACAGGTAGTTGCTCGCGACCCCCCTGACCGGGCGACCCCGGTGGTCTTCAAGGACCCGCTTGATCGTGAGCGAAATATTGTTGTAACCCGGGCGTTCGCCATTTCGAGGGCTCGCCACAGAATATTGACGGGCATGATGCGGGCGTCCCGAGGCGTCGAGGCCGGGGGGTATGACGCCGACGGATTGACCCTCCAAAATGGGAAATGGGGTCTGCCCTAGATCGAGCACCACATGGTGCGTGTCATAGTCCTGACCAACCGCCGTGACCCGCAAATTGCCGGAGACAGTGGCTTTGACCGCGTGCACTGGAGACTTCGGGCCGTAAAGGTGGGTAAACGCATGCGCTGCAGACCAGGGGGGAAGCCTGGAGCCGAATGGAAAGCCCTGGGTCCCGGCCTGTCCCTGAGGAGGGGCAGCAAGATCCTCTGCCTCCGCTACCTGAGCCGCGGGGGGCACTCCGGTCGACTTCGCGGCAGAGACGCCCAGAGCCGAGGCGAGCTCCTCCGGGCTCAGGTTCTCAGGCAACACATCCCAGCCCAGCTGCTCCGCTAGCGAGTAGGCCTTGGCCTTGGGCACAACGCGCCAGTTGTCGATCGAACCGGTGGGGCAGGGCGGTACGCAAGCCATGCACAGATTGCACTGGTCCGCGTCAACGACATAGTTGCGGGCGTCGTGGGTGATCGCACCGACCGGACACGTCGATTCGCACGTGTTGCAACGGATGCAGATCTCTGGATCTATCAGATGCTGTTTGATCAGCGATGAGTCGGCGAGGTCCATGGGCCCTTTTCCAAAAGATGACTCCGGCCGATCAGCCGTCTCAGTTGAAGCGTACGTATTCGAAATCGACGGGCTGGCGGTTGACGCCCATCGCCGGCGGCGCAATCCAGTGGGCGAATTTACCCGGATCCACGACCCTTCCCATCAGGCTCGCTACGAAGGCACGGTCGGCTGCGCTCGGCAGCCACTGGTCGATGTGCGCTGCCCAGTCGCCTTCGGAGAGCACCCGTCCGTCCGGAGACACCCTGATTCCGGCGAGGGAACCGATGTTGCGATGAAAGGCCTTGTGCGGCACCTTGAGGCGGAATGGAATCCCCGCTTTCTCGATGACGCGATTCCAGCGTTCGACACCGCCGATGCTGTCGCGAATGTAATCATCGCGGAGCACCTCGTTCAGGGCATTGAGCATCGGTACTTCTCGCTCGAGCAATTGATTGTTCTGAACGTGGAGCACCCTATAGCTGAGACCCCGAAGCTTATGGTCGTCGGAGCGCTTGCCTTCCTCGAATCGCCCTTTGAGTCCCGTTGAATAGAAGGTGGCCGCATTGCTTGACTCGTCTGCGCCGAAAAGGTCGACCGTCACACTAAAGTGAAAATTGAGATAGCGCTGAATCGTATCGAGGTCGATGACTCCCGCCTCACGCAGCCGGGTCGGGTCGTCCGTTTTAAGTTCATTCATCATCTGGCAGGTACGCTGAATCACGCGCGACACGCCCGACTCGCCAACGAACATATGGTGCGCTTCCTCGGTGAGCATGAAGCGTGTCGTCCGAGCCAGGGGATCGAAGGCGCTCTCGGCCAGGGCGCACAACTGAAACTTGCCGTCACGGTCCGTGAAATAGGTGAACATGAAAAACGACAACCAGTCGGGCGTGGGCTCGTTGAACGCCTCGAGAATACGAGGGTTGTCGGTCTGTCCGCTGCGGCGCTCAAGCAGGGCGTCGCCTTCTTCACGACCGTCCCGTCCGAAGTACTTGTGCAACAGATACACCATCGCCCAGAGGTGACGGCCCTCTTCGACATTGACCTGGAACAGGTTGCGCAGGTCGTACTGGCTGGGACAGGTGAGGCCTAGGTGGCGCTGCTGCTCGACCGAGGCCGGTTCGGTGTCGCCCTGCGTCACG
>JBIKVK010000013.1:0-30354 GCA_044356835.1 Burkholderiaceae bacterium | reverse complement strand
CACCTTCCTGAACAGCCGCCAGCCGCGCGAGCCGAGGTTTTGGGCCGACTCTTCCATCGAGACGTCGATATTGGCCAGCGCCACCGAAACGTTGAGCAGGATGAACGGAAAGTAGTGAAGGGTCTCCACGAAGATCACGCCGTTCAGGCCCTGCATGATCGGCAGAGTGAATCCGAACCATTCGTCCAAAATCAGGTTGACGGACCCCGACCGGCCAAAGAGGAGCTGCATGGCCGAAGCACCCACGAAGGCCGGCATGATCAGGGGCAACACGCCGAGCGTCTGGATCAGCAGAGCGCCTCGAAAGTGGAACCGAACCGTGAAATAGGCGAGCGGCACCGCGATCAGCGTCGACCAGAGCACGGTCATCGCGGCCACGTACAGGCTGTTGGCGAACGACTCCCGCATCAGCGAGAGCTGAAAGAAGCTCACAAAGTGCGTGAGGGTCAGACCGCCTTCAGGCGTGGTGAAGGCCGCCTTCACGACAGCGACAACCGGAACGATCAGGAATGCGACCAGGAAGACTGCAATCGCCAGAGCGATCAGCGCAGCCGGCCAACTGATTCGATGGGACAAGGAGCGACTTTCAAAGGATGTGATCGGGCCTGTCGGTATACCGTGCGACGGGACGTCCCGCAGGCCTGGGTTGACGCCGACTTCGGTCCGTCAGCCCAGGGTATCGATCAGCGTGCGAGCGCTCCGGCCTTGCGGGCCAGATCGGTTGCCTGCTCGTAATTGCGGCGCGCCTCGCGGCCCCAGTACTCCTCGAGCGCGGTCATCTGCTTTTGCTTGTCGGCACTGCGCTTGGTGTCGCGAAAAACCGCGACAAAACTGTCGTCCTGAACCTTGTCGAGCCCGACCACCGGGGTGAAGGCGAGCCTTCTGGCCTCTTCGAGCATCCGCTTGCCCTCGGGATTGGGCTTGGCAGCGAGCCTCGCACCCGCTTCATGGATGGCCCGGGTGGCCGCCACCAGCTCCTTGTGGCGGAAGGTGATCGTGTGATCGAAGAGCGCCGAGACCAGGTAGTAGCGACGCTCCGACACGGCGGTGTCGAAATTCACCTTGGCCTGGATCTTCCCGCCATAGGGATCAGGATAGCCCGCGGGCGCCTTGCGGTAGGTCTCGGGCAACACCGGAAGACGGCTGATCTTGGGATCGAGCAGCAGTTCCTGGCCCTGGGGCGAGAGGGTGAAGCGGATGAAGCGACGACCCATCTCTGCTTCTTTGGCCCCCGCAATCAGGCCGATGTTCGCAGGCACGATCGAAGTCATCGAGGGGTAGACGAACTCCACTGGGAACCCGGAGTTTTTCGCGGCCAATCCAAAGAAATCGATGACGATGCCGATGCCGAACTGACCGTTCGAGACGCCATCGGGCACGCCGAAGCTGCGCTCGGTGATCGCGGCACTGTTGCCCGACATTTGGAGGATTTGGGACCAACCCTTGTCCCAGCCCTCACCCTGCAGAATCGTCTCGACGGTGAGGTGTGTGGTGCCCGAGCGCGAGGGCGACGAGGTCGAGACATGACCGAAATAGACCGGCCGGGTCAGGTCGACCCATTCGCGGGGCTCGGGCAGTTTGTTCGCCCGCAGGTAGCGGGTGTTCCACATGATGCCGTATCCGGCAAGCGCCTGTCCGCGATAAAACCCCCTGGGATCGTTGATCGGATAGCTGCCAATTTTCTCGGGGACCTTGATGCCCGGGTCAAAGGGCTGCAGCAGGCCATCCTTGGCCATCACCTCGAAGGCATCCGGTGCCGACGCCCAGAAGACATCGGCCCGGTTGCCGGGAGAAGCCTCCCGGACGAAGGCGACCGCCGCGGAGGTGCCCTTGTTGAGGATCTCAACCCGAGTGCCTGGATGGGCCTTTTCGAAAGCGGCCTTGTAGGCAGCAGTGAGCTCCTTGGGAAACGAGGTCACCACCGTCACGGTTTGCGCCGACAAGGTACCGGTACCCAGGGCGAGCAGGAGAGGCGCGCTCGCGCGCGCGAGCCACTTGGCCCATCGAAATCCAGTCATCGGAATCTCCACAGTCGATCGCGTTCGATCAAAACGGACCCTACCTTAAATGGGAAGCAAAAAGCTGGTCAAATCAAGGGTTGGCGATGTCCGCCGGCGCTGAGCCAGCGCTGCACTGACGGCCGTGACCATTGGCGCGCCGCGTAATCTCGCAGGCGACTGCCGATGTCTTCGCCGCTCGCCGCAAGCCGCATCAGCATCATCGCCAGATCGACATCGGCGATCGACCAGGCCCCCAACAGATGCTCGCCGCCGTGGGCCAGCAGTTGATCGGCGGTCGCGGTCAGCTTGTCCGCCGCGGCCCGGGCGTCCGGCCCGAGGGGTTGCACGGCACCAAAGCCTTTGAAGACTCCGTGGCTTGAGCGTTCCTTACGCAGGGCCAGCATGTCGCTGCGGATCCAGGCCTGCACCATGCGGGCCCTTGCCCGGGGCTGTGCCTCGCGCGGGTAGAGGTAGGGTCCATCGAAGCACTCATCGAGGTACTCAGCGATCGCAGACGACTCGACCAGGGTAAAGCCGTCATGCTCGAGGGCCGGCACCCGCGATGACAGTGAGGCCTGCCCGAAGGCCGTGCCGCGCGCGCCCGCAGGCCGGGACAGATCGATGGTCTGTACCGAAAAGGCAACCCCTTTCTCGACGGCGGCGACGAATGCAGAAAGGGCATAGGGACTGAAGTAGTCCGCATCGACATAAAGGGTGGTCAAGATGAGCTCTCCCGATCGAGAACGGTTGTTGGGCGGGTGGCAACGCCCGCGGTGTCCTCGCGGGGCAAATGTTGGTCCAGCAGATCTGCAATCTGAGCCGCCTGCGCCCGTTCATCGTTATTCCGGAGGTAGCGGTCAAGCTCGCCCAGCGCCCGGGCCGACAGCCCGGCCGCTGCGAAGAGTCTCCGCAAGGCCTGGGCAGTGTCTTGCACCTGGGCGCGGCCAACCCGTTTCAAATGAAAGGAGGTCTGTCGCTCGAAGCGCAGGGACTCGCCCTCGGTGCTTCTCTTGAGGCGTAAGAGTCCTGTGCGCGGCCGGCCCGACTCATCCCGCAGAGTGCGTTGAAGTTCGGCGAGTGTCGTTCGGGCGGTCGTTGGGTCGATGCCCCCGATGGTCCCGGTCCCGGTCGGCGAAGCGCTCACGCCAGCGATCACGTTGCCGGCCATCGGGGATCAGGCCCACCCGGTCGCCTTGGGCAGCCAGGTGCAGAGCGCAGGCAGCAGGGTGACCACCCCAAGGCGCGCGACGTCGGCAAAGACGAAGGGTGTGATGCCGCGGTAAATCTGGGTAAGCGGGATGTGGGTGGCCATCGACTGAACAACGAACACATTGATGCCGATCGGCGGGATGATCATGCCCATGCTGATGAGAATGACGTTCACGACGCCCCACCAGAGCGGGTCGTAGCCCATGCCGATGATTAGCGGGTAGACAAACGGAAGCGTGATCACCATGGCGGCGATCTCGTCGAAGATTGCACCTGCGATGAGGTACATGATCTGCAGCAGGACGATTACCAGGAGCGGTGAGATGCCCAGATCCTGGATCCAGGCCACAATGGCCTGTGGCATGCCTGACAGGGTCACGAAATAGCTGAAGACCGACGCGCCGATGATGATCACGAAGATCAGTGCGGTCGAGGTGACCGTATCGCGGATCGACTCGACGAATCGCTGCATCGACATGCGACCGCGTGCCAGCGCAATGAAAAACGCGAAGGTGGCACCCACCGAGGCGGCCTCGGTGACGGTAAATACCCCGGAGTAGATTCCGACCCCGACTGCCAGGGCGAGCAGCACGACCGCCCAACACTCCCGAACCGTCTTCCAGCGCTCGGGCCAATCAGTCTTGGGTCCGACGGGGGCCTGGTGGGGCGCGATGCGCGCATAGATCGATACGGCCACCATGTAGAAGACGACGGTGAGCAGCCCTGGGATGACCGAAGCGACGAAGAGTGCCGTGATCGAGTTTTCGGTGAGTACCCCGTAGAGCACCAGCACGACCGACGGCGGGATGATGATGCCCAGCGTGCCCCCGGTGGCAATTGTTGCGGCCGCGAAGCCCTCGCCATAACGATGCCGAGTCATCTCGGGCAATGCAATCCTGGACATGGTTGCAGCGGTGGCGACGGACGATCCACAGACGGCTCCGAACCCCGCACAGCCGAGTACTGTGGAGATCGCAAGTCCGCCCGGGCGGTGCCCAAAAAAGGCTCCGGCCACGCGGTAAAGCTCGGTCGAGAGTCCTCCGGCATGGGCGAAATTGCCCATCAGGAGAAAGAGCGGGATCACCGAGAGGGCGAGGCTGCCCAGTGCGCTTGAGGGCTCGGTAGAGAGCAGCGACAGGGCTGGGTCCCAGCCGATGATCAGACCGCATCCGATCAGGCCGGCCATGCCCATGGCAACACCGATCGGGACGTGAATCGCGATCAGCGCAAACATCAGCCCGAGGCCCAGAAGGCCGGTCGTCAAGGGATCCATCGTGACTCAGTGCTCCGGCTCGTCAGCCCGCCCCGCAGCGGCCCGCGCCCATCGCGCAACCACCAGCGCTTGGGCGATGACCGCAACGGCGAGCATCAAGGTGGCGAGCAGCCAGGCGGGAGCCACCGGGACTTCGATCGTTCGGGTCGTAGCGCCCCGGCCGTGTTGGTCCAGCACAAACAGGAAAAACTGCCAGTTGACCAAGGTGAAAAACAGCAGCGTGACGAGGTTGCCGATCACCTCGAGCAGCCGATAGCCCGTCCGGGGCAGGGCCTTGCCCAGAAACCGGATGGTGACATTGGACTGACGCAGCAGGCCGGCTGGGAAGGCCGAGGCGATGATGACCGCCATCACGAGGCTCAGGATGTCGGTGAGCCCGGGCAGACGGGGCAGATCAAGGTAGCGGGCAGCGCCCTCGTAGGTCGTGAGCGCCGCGGCCACGCACAACCCGGAAAAGCCCAGCAGGGCCAGCCGGTCGGTGAGCCACTCGAGGCGGCCCGAAGTCGGACGGTCCAAGGCCGTGCCCGATCAGCCGCGCACTTTCTTCAGCAACGACAAGGTCTCGGCGTAGATCTTTTCGCCATTGGGCGACTTCTGGATCCACCACTTGTGCACGGCCTGGGCCTGCTCGGCGAAACGGGCCTTGTCTGCAGCCGGAATCTGAGTGAGCTGGATACGGCCTTCCTTTTCCACGCTCTCGCGAATTTCCTGGCCGACCCCCTCGTAAGCGCCCCCGGCATTTCGTGCGAGCGTCGCACCGCCGTGTTTCATGACGGCGTCCTGAACGTCTTTGGGCAGGCCGTCGAAAGTCTTTCGGTTCATGAGCAGAAGAAATGGAATCACCCCGACCGGAGCGAGTTGGTTCTGGCGAACCAGCGGCAGGGTCTTGAAGGTGCGCATGCCCGACCAACTCTGGATCACGCCGTCCAGCGTGCGTCGCTGCAGGCCTTCGTTCATTTCCGGGCTGTCCATGGTCTCGGCGCTTGCGCCCATCACCTTGAGCCATTCGGCGTGCACCGCACCCACCGAACGGATCTTCTTGCCTTTGAGCTCATCGAGCGATTTCAAAGGATTGGCCATCCAGACGTTGGACACTTCCGAGGCAAAGAAACCGACCAGGTGCACGTCTTCCAGGCCCCGCAGCAGTTTTTTCTCGCACAACTGCCAGCCGACCAGCGCGGCCTCGGTTGCGTTCTCGAACAGGAAGGGCAGCTCGAACAGCTGCATGTCCTCGAACTGGCGGCCATGGTAGCCCGGCAGAATCCAGGCAACATCGGCGACCCCGGCGCGGACCAGATCGAACTGTTTGAATGCATCCTTGCCGAGTGAGCCGCCCCAAAATCCCTGGAAGCGGGCGCGGTTGCCCACGTCGTTTTGCGCCGCGACCATCCAGGGGCGGATCACCTTGGCCACGCCGACCGATTGTTCCGGCACAAAAGTGGCTACCTTGATCAGCGGGGTGGACTGGGCCCGGGCTGACGGGATCAGGGCGCTGGAGGCGAGAGCGGCTGAGCTGGTGAGTGCCTGTCGGCGGGAAAAAGGCATGGGAGTCTCCGGTCGTCTGTTTGTATGGGCTTTAGTGCCCGCTGAACGCGGGTCGCGAGTTCGGAACAAAACGCGAGTTTACTGCCACTGGGTCCAGGCGCAAGGTTCGCCCGCAGCGCACCGGGGGCAAAGCCGCATGGACGCAGTATCGGCCGCTCAAAAGCTGGTGTGGGCCCCCATCGGAAAGCCCAAAACGCGGTCGACCACCTCTTCGAGCTGCGGCCCGATGTCATCGCCGCGCCAGGCGACGTGGCCATCCGGCCGGACCAGCACCCAATCGCGCTCAAAGAGCCGATCGTGGGTGGGACCGGGCAGGACCCGCGCGCGCAGTTCGATGCCGCGCCGCGCGAAGGCCGACCTGAACGGGTCGATCGTCGCTTGCGCCCGGTCAGAGCCTACGTTCGACCCTTGCACCAAGGTCCAGTCCTGGCCGAACCAGTCGAGGGTGCTGGTCCCTCTCAGGCTCTGATCGTCCCCCAGCCATGCGTGGGGGGCGCGTGAGCCAGGCCATGTGCTCGGCACCACCTGGGCTGGATCGTCAGGGGGTTCGGGGCTGCCATCGCCCACGATGACCGGCGAGTCGACGTAGCGGTAGCCCAGATGCAGTCCGGCCGAATTGAACTGCCGGCTCATCCAGCGGATCCGGGGCACGATGCGCGCGCGCGCCGCTTCGCCGCGCGGGCTGTCTTCATCGATTTCGGGTGGAACTTCGTCCATCACCATGTCGATCTTGTCGGAGTTGTTGGCGGACACGACGCTGTTGCGCACTGCGATGGGCTTGCGCTCGATCTCGTAGCTATCGAGCATGATCGGGCCTGCCTGGCCGCGTTCGAAGGCCGCGAGCTTCCAGCCGAGGTCGATGGCATCGCCGATGCCGGTATTCATGCCCACGCCTCCCGTCGGTACGAAGAGGTGTGCTGCATCGCCCGCGAGAAACACCCGTCCGCTGTTCGACCGCCATTGCCGGGCGACCGACTGGTGGTGGTGCCAGTGGGTCGTGGCATGGAGTTCGAACTCGAAGGGCCGCCCGACCGCGCGGGTCAGGACCTCGCGCGCATCGATCGAATCGGTCGACTTCGAATGGTCAAGGAAGTAGTACTGGAAGCTCCACAATTCGGCGCCGTCGATCGCGGTGAAAACGCCGAAGCTGTCGGGCGCAAAGGTGAAGTAGAGGTTGCCCAGGCCCTTGCCGTGGATCTTCAGAAATTCCCTGGAGCGAAAGTAGAAACTCACGTTCGCCCTCATCTTGCCTCGGCCGTTATAGCGGATGCCCAGAGTGCGTCGAATCGTGCTGGTGCCCCCGTCGCAGGCAACGAGCCAGCGGCTTCGAATCGTTTCGGTGAGTCCAGTGGCGAGTTCGGTCGCGGTCGAGGTTACGCCGTGCTCATCCTCGACGAAGCCGTCGAAGCGCCAGCCGTGTCGAAGGTCCACGCCGGACTGTTGCTGTGCATAACGCCATAACACTGGTTCCAGGGCCTGCTGGCCGATCTGCGTCTTGTAAAAAGGCGACCACTGCAGCTCTCTCCAGCGCGCCATGACCTCGGGCGTACGCTCGATGGTCTGCCGGATGGAGGGCGACGTGATGCGGTAAAGCTCATGGCCCGCAAGCCGGCTCGAGAACGTGATGAAGTAATTGATGTCGGGAGGCAGCGCTGCCCGGTAGATGTCCTCGGTGATCCCCCAGCGCCTGAAGTACTCCATCGAGCGCGCACCCAGCAAGGTCGCCTTCGGATGCTCTGTGGGCGCGGTGCGGGTTTCGAGGAGGGTGCACGCCAGTCCGCGCCAACCGAATTCGGCAGCCAGCGTCAATCCGACCGGACCCCCACCCACGATCAAGACCGGGGTTTCGATCATGCAGTTCTCCGATTTAGGGAAAATCCCTAAGCTAAATTGTATGATTGTCCGCACCTCAAGGAGCCCGACAATGACGGTCGAATACGCGCCTCGCGGACTGATCGGTGTACTGACACCCCAGGCCAATACGACGGTTGAACCCGAATTCGCAATCCTGTGCCCCGCCGGATTTGCAATGCTCAACGCCCGCATGGTCAGCTCGAGGGCGACCGTCGAGGAGCGGCTGATCGATTACTACGAATCCCTGGATTCGTCCCTCACGCAATACGCCAACGCGCCGCTGACCGCGATCACGTCGGCCTGCACCGGGGCGTCCTACCTCATCGGTGCGCAGCGCGAGGACGAGATCTTCGGGCGGCTGTCGGCCGCACGCGGCATACCGGTCACGAATTCCGCCTACGCTGTGGTCGCCGCCTTCAAGGCGCTGGGGGCCTCGCGCATCGGGCTGGTGTCGCCCTATCCGGCCAAGCTCACCGAAGCGAGCGTTCGTTACTGGCAGAGCCGCGGTCTCGTGGTCGATCACGTCGCGGCGGTCGCAAGCGATGCTTCGCAGTTTCACCCGATCTATTCCATCCGGGCGAGCGGAGCGTCGGAGGCGCTGGCCGCGATGCAGGGAAGAAATGTCGATGCCATTGTCATGCTCGGAACGGGCATGCCGACCCTGGGCCCGATCCTTCAAACGCCCCGCGTGGGCCAGGCGCCGGTGTTTTCCTGCTTGCTTGCCACCGTGTGGGACGCGATTCAGCGTTCCGAGGGGGCACCCCATACCGCCGAATCGCTGCTCTCCTTCATCGAAGGCCGGGACTGGCGGCATCGCTACATGGAGCGCTGCGGCCGGATCTGACCGCCGCGCGCAACGCCTGGCTGACCGAGCTGTCTACCCCCGAGGGCCCAGACGAGACCGGCTGACCAGCGGGCCCTTCAGATGCCGCCCAGTTTGCGAAGCGTGGGGGGTACGGTCGGAATCGAGATCGTCTTGGGCTCGGTGTAGAAGGCCTCGCAAGCCGCTCCGCCCTCGCGCCCCACGCCCGACTCGCGGTAGCCGCCAAACGGGGCGCGCAGCTCCCGCATCATCGGCGTGTTGACCCAGACCACCCCCGATCGCAGACCTTCGCTCGCGCGCATCACCGTGGGCAAGTGATCCGACCAGACATAGGACACAAGGCCAAACCGGCTGTCGTTGGCGATGGTGAGCGCATCGTCGAGGGTATCGAAAAGCAGGAAAGTCGCAAAGGGGCCGAAAATCTCGTCCTGGGCAGTGCGGCTCGCGTTGGACGGGGCCAGCACCGCAGTGGGTTCGATGTAAAAGCCCGAGCCAGCGGCAGCGGGTTGTCGCCCACCGGTCAGAAGGCTGCAGCCGTCGGCGTGTGCGGTATCGACGAAGCTGAGCACCCGCTGAAGGTGGGCCCGGGAAGCGAGCGGGCCCAATTCGGTTCGGTCATCCATCGGGTCGCCGATCCGGATACGACGGGCCCGTTCGGTGAAGCGAGCGATGAATTCGTCTGCGATGCGGCGCTCGACCAGGATGCGCGAGCCCGCCAGGCACTGCTGGCCGTTGTTTGAAAAAATGCCCAGCAGGGCGCCATCGAGCGCGCGCTCCTGATCGGCTGAGGCGAAGATGATGTTGGCCGACTTGCCGCCCAATTCCATGGTGCAGGGCACGAGATTACGACCGGCTGCCGACATGATCGATCGACCGGTTTCGGTTCCGCCGGTGAAGGACACCAGATCGATGTCGGGATGCGAGACCAGGGCATGGCCGGTCACCGGTCCGCGCCCGTTGATCAGATTGACCACCCCCGGCGGCAGGCCAGCCTCGTGCAGCAGCTCGACGAAGCGGTGCAGTGCAAGCGGCGTCTGCTCGGAGGGTTTCAGCACGCAACTGTTGCCAAAGGCGATGGCCGCGGCCACCTTCATGGAGGCGAGAGCCACCGGCGCGTTCCAGGGCGCCAGCAGAGCGGCCACGCCGACCGGATCACGCACCACCACGGTCTGATAGCCCTCGGTCTGCGTATACACCTGACCTGCGCTCTGGCCGATGTGCTCGGCAAAGAATCTGAAGTTGTACGCTGCGCGCTCGATGTGTCGCAGTTTCAGTTCACGCATCACGATGCCGGTGTTCAGACACTCGAGTTCGGCCAATTCGTCCGCGTGCGCCCGGACCACGTCATGGATCCGCAGCAGCGTCTCCTGGCGGCGTGCGACCGACAGGCGCGACCAGACGCCCGAGCGAAAGCTCGCGCGGGCCGCAGCGACCGCCTGATCGACGATCGCCGTGTCGGCCTCAACCACCTCGCCTACGGGCAGACCGCTCGCCGGATAGACGACGGGCAGTCGAGGGCCATCGCCCACGACGGCCTGGCCGTTGATCAGGCTGGCGACGCTGCGAAAAGGAAATTCCCGGGGTGCATTCACGATCGGACCTCGCTCATCAGGACATGAAGGCGCCGCCATTGACCTGCAGGGTCTGACCAGTGACATAGCGGGCGGCGTCGGACAGGAAGAACAGGACCGGTCCGACCACGTCGTCGGCTTCGGCGATGCGTCCAAGGGGGATCGAGCGACCATAGGCGGCCGTGTCGAAGCGGGTCGGCTGGGATTCGTCGGAGCGCCCCGTCCCCCCGCGGAGGAAGGCGGTATCGACGGCCGAAGGCGCGACTGCATTCACCCGGATGGCCGGCGCCCACTCCAGCGCGAGTTGGCGCGTCATCATGATCAGGCCGGCTTTGGCGATCGAGTAGGGGCCGTAGTTGGGCCGAGCGACGATCCCCAGTCCGGAGGCGACGTGGACCAGACTTGCACCGGTTCCGCGGGCCAGCAGACCCTGCAATGAACTGGACAGCGCGTGCGCAGCGTCGAGATTGCCCCGCATCACTTCGTCCCAGATCTCGGTGGGGGTCTGGGCGAGCGGACGGGCGGCGGCCATGAAGCCGATCAGGTTGACCGCGCCATCCACACCCCCCCATGACTCGCCCAGGCGGTCGCAGGCCTGGGCCACCGAGCGGCGGTCGGCCGCATCGGCGGTCAAGGTCAGGACGCCCTCGGGGGGCGGGTGCCGTTCAACCGATGCGGGCAGATCCAGGACCGCTACCCGGACCCCTTGGGCGCAGGCGGCCTGCACCAGCGCCCGGCCGATCCCCCCGCAGCCTCCCGCCACCAGCAGGCGCGCGCCGGAGTTCGCGCCGTGCGCAGTTTCGGCAGAGGCGGATCCTGATCTGTCGGACAAGGCCGGAATTTCAGCCAGGATGCGCATCGCTTGAACTCCTCAAGCGAGCGTGGCTGCGCGGCGCAGGCCTTCGATCATCGACGAGCGCAGCAGGAACTTGTAGCAGCGCTCGCGGTCGGCGACCAAGGCTTGAAGATCGGCGAGCATCTTGCGGCGGCCCTCCAGCGAAGGCTCCCACATGCGGGCTCGGTTCTGATCGGCCTGACCGATGATGTCGTCGCGCACCACGGGCCGCCGGCGGTTTTCATATCGGTGAATCGTATCGGGCGAAGCACCGCCATCGATTTCAATGATGCATTGGGCCAGTTCGAAGACATCGTGAATGCCGCCGTTCATGCCCATGCCGCCCTTGGGATTGTTGAGGTGGGCCGCGTCGCCCGCGATCAGAAGTTTGCCGCGCCGCCAATGCGAGGCGATGCGTTGGTGAACGCGGTAGGGCCTCACCTCGCCGATCGGTGCGGTCCGTGCGGTCGGCGTGATCTCCGCCAGGCGCTGAGCAATGCGTTCAGGATGCATTGCCTGGTCCAGGTCTTCGTCTGCCGGCGGGTACAGGCTGACGCGCCACAAATTCGCGAGCCTCAGCAGGCTGTAGGTACCGTCGGGCGACCATACATAGTTGATGCCGGACAGCCCGGGCAGATGATCCTCGAAGGGGAATGTGGTGGTCGCGAGAATGGTGGTTTCCGGGTAGATGCTGCCATCGAAACTTGCGCCGATCGCATCGCGGACGACACTGCGTCCGCCATCGCATCCCACCACGAAACGGCCGCGTTCACGGCGGGTCTCGCCCTGGGTGTTTTGCCAGTCGATCCAGGGGCCGGCGTCGTCTTCACCGGCGGCGGTGACGGTTGCGCCGCGGGTGACGATGCCGGGGTCGATACGCGCGAGGCGGGTCTCGAGCTCGGTCACCAAAACGCTCTGGTCGCACTGCAGTCGCCAGGGGTGGCGGGTCGAATCGGCAATGATCGAGAGGTCGAATTCTGCGCGCTCGCCGGTTTCGTGCAAACGGATTTGCCAGGTTGGCGTGATACGGCCCGCTTGATGAAGTGCCGCGGACACTCCGTCTTCATCCAGCATGTCGAGCGTGGGGGGATGAAAGGTCGAGGAGCGCAGCATTGGAGCCAGCCGCGGTTCGCGCTCAAACACCCGCACGGGCAGTCCGGCGCGACTCAGGCGCCAGGCGAGGACGAGCCCCACCGGACCGGCGCCGGAAATCAGGATGGGAAGACGATGAGCAGTCATGTCAGGATTCCATTGGGCAAAGGCGTGATTCGGATCTGATGGTAATACAGCGCCTGCACTGACCATCCCCCCATCGTGGTTGCCCTGTCGATCCGGCGGGATCGACGCGACAAGGGGCGGTGCGGGGGCCGTCAGTGGACGCCCGGCGGAGCCGGTCTCAGGAAATCCGACCCAGCCATGCGCGGGCGGTGAGCATGAAACCGTCGAGATCCGCGTCTTGGCCCGTGGCTGACTCCAGGGCCCGGGCGACGGCGGGCGCTGCGGCGATGGCCGCACGAACGTCGAGAAACAGCAGCCGGGATCGGCGCGCCAGGACATCCTCGACGCTGCGGGCCCAGGTATGACGAGCCAACCAGTCCACCTCGGTTGCGGTGGGCGCGCGCGCCGCGCAATCCGGAGCCTCAGCGGGCAGCCTGAACGCCTCGGTCGCGACGATTTCGAGCGGCCGCCTCGGCAGTTGCCTCAGCACGTCGCGGCCCATCGCGAGACAGGTGGTCCACTTGCCTCCCGTGATGGTCACCATCCCTTGTTGACCGACTTCAACCGAATGCTCGCGACTCATTCGGCGTGTGGCAGTGGCTGCGCCCGCGGCTTTGGCCGTGCTGACCAGCGGCCTCAGACCCGCCCAGGCGCTCAGGATATCGACGCGCGTGGGCGCGGGGTCGAGCACACGCGATGCCTCGCGCAGGATCAGGTCGATCTCGTCCGAGAAAGGCAGAGGCTCCCGACCCAGAGGGAGGTCTGCCAGGTCGCGGGCCGTATCAGTGGTTCCCATCAGACAATGCCCGAGCCAAGGCAGGATGAACAGCACCCGGCCATCGGCGGTTCGAGGGATCAGGAGTGCCTGGTCGACCGGGAAAAAACGGCGGTCAACCACGATATGAGCTCCTTGACTGGGCTGGACCATGGGGCGCCCGTCGCGCAGGCCATCGACCCAGACGCCGGAGGCATTCACCACATCGAGCGCGCGGAGCTCGAGCCCGCGGCCCGTCTCGCGATCGATCAGAGGGATCCGCGGCCAGCCCCCTTCATCGTGTCGGGGCGCTTGTGCTTGCACGCGGCTGGCGAGGCAGGCTCCCGCCTGGTGGGCGGCGCGTGCCATTGCGATGGCGAGCCCGGCGTCGTCGAACTGGGCATCGAAATAGCTGAGCCCTCCGCGCAGGTTTTTGCGCACTAGAGTGGGCAGGAGCTTGGCCGTCTCGTCTACGCCCAGGGTGCGGGTGGGGCCCAGACTCGCGCGGCCGGCGAGCCAGGTATAAAACATCAGGCCCAGACCATAGAACGGCATGTTCCACCATCGGTAGGCGGGCAGAACGAAGCGCAAGGGCCGGGCGAGGGACGGTGCCATTGCGAGCAGGCTTGCGCGCTCCTGAAGCGCCTCGTGCACCAGGCCCATCCGACCATGAGCGAGGTAGCGCACCCCTCCGTGAAGCAGCTTGGTCGAGCGCGAGGAGGTGCCGCTTGCGAAATCGCCCGCCTCGACGAGTGCGACCGAGCGTCCGGCCCGGGCCGCCTGCAGGGCAATCGCCAGCCCGGTCGAACCACCGCCGATCACCGCCAGATCGAAGCCCTCCGGGCGGGAGAGTTGCTCCAGCGTGGCGCGCCGCGCCTGCGCAATCGACCCCTCGCCGCTCAATCGAGCGCCCATCCGCGCGCGCGGTCGACAGCCTCGCGCCAGCGTGCGCGATGACCGTCGCGCCGAGGGTCGCTCCACACGGGATCAAAGCGCCGCTCGAGGCGCCAGCAGGCGGCGATCTCGTCGAGCCCGGACCAGAAACCGCTCGCGAGCCCCGCAAGCGCTGCGGCTCCGAAGGCGGTGGTCTCGGTCATCGCGGGTCGCAGCACGGGCACCCCCGACAGGTCCGCCTGCATCTGCATGAGCAGATCGTTTCGGCTCGCCCCACCGTCCACGCGAAGTTCCCGGATCGGCATCCTCGCGTCGGCCTTGATCGCATCCATCAGATCGGCCGATTGCAGCGCGATCGACTCAAGCGCCGCGCGGGCGATATGGGCCCGGTTCGTGCCACGGGTCATGCCGATCATGAGCCCCCGCGCCCGGCCGTCCCAGTCTGGGGCGCCGAGCCCGGTAAAAGCGGGGACCAGCCAGAGGTCGCCGGTCTCCTGAACGCTCGCCGCAAGCGCTTCGATGTCTGCGGACTGCGAGATCAGCCCGAGTCCGTCCCGCAGCCATTGCACCGTAGCCCCCGCCATGAACACACTGCCTTCAAGGCAGTAGGTGGCCTGGCCCGCGATTGTCCAGCCCAGGGTGCCGATCAGGCGGTGGTTGCTGTGGCGGGGCTCAGGCCCCGCGTTCATCAGCATGAAGCAGCCCGTGCCGTAGGTGTTCTTGGCCTGCCCGGGGTTGAAGCAGCCCTGACCGAAGGTCGCGGCCTGCTGATCGCCCGCGATGCCGGCGATCGCGACCGGTTTGCCCAGGATGGACGGGTCTGTCTCGCCGAGCAGGCCCGAGGAGGCCACAATCGTCGGGAGGACGGCCTTGGGGATGTCAAAGAGCGACAACAGCTCTTCGTCCCATCGCGCATGCGCCAGATCCATCAGCAAGGTTCGGGACGCATTGCTCGCATCGGTGACGTGCAGACGACCGCCCGTCAGATTCCAGACGAGCCAGCTGTCGATGGTGCCAAAGGCGAGCGCACCGTCCTCGGCGCGGGCCCGGGCGCCAGGGATGTGATCGAGCAGCCAGGCGAGCTTGGTTGCAGAGAAATAGGCATCGATGACCAGCCCGGTCTTGGCTTCGATCGCCAGGCGAGTGCCACTGGCGCGGATCTGGTCGCAGCGTGCCACCGTGCGCCGGTCCTGCCAAACGATCGCGGGGGCCAGTGGTTGACCGGTCGAGCGATCCCAAAGCACGGTGGTCTCGCGTTGATTGGTGAGACCCAGCGCCGCAGGCGCGCAGCCCATCTTGCGAATGACTGCGAGCGCCACGGCACGCTGCGACTGCCAGATTTCGAGGGCATCATGTTCCACCCAGCCGGGCTGGGGAAAGTGCTGGGTGAAGGGTTGCTGCGCGACGGCCAGGGCTCGCCCTGAGCGGTCGAAGGCGATGGCCCTGGAGCTCGTGGTGCCCTGGTCAAGCGAGAGAACGTAGTCCATTGCGGCCGGCTCCGTCCGATCCGTTCCGATCAGGCGCCCGGCGCGCTGGCGCGTCCGGCAATGGGATCCGACCGGCCCAGTGCGCTCATGTGGTGGCGCGCGATGATCACTTTTTGGACCTCGCTTGCGCCCTCGTAGATCCGAAGCGCCCGGATATCGCGGTAGAGCTCTTCGACCGGCATGCCCGACATGACGCCAAGCCCGCCAAAGATCTGTACCGCCTCATCGATGACCTGCTGCGCGGCCTCGGTCGCGCACAGTTTGGCCATCGAGGACTCGCGCGTCACCCGGCGCTTCAACACATCGCGAGTCCAGGCTGATCGATAGACCAGAAGAGCGCTCTGATCCACGGCGCAGCACATGTCGGCGATCTTGCCCTGAATCAACTGATGCTCGATGAGGGGCTTTCCCATGGTCATTCGGGTGGCTGCCCGCCGCGACGCTTCGGCGAGGGCGCGGCGCGCGAAGCCCAGGGCGGCAGCGGCAACCGTGGTGCGAAACACATCGAGCGTGGCCATCGCGATCTTGAAGCCATCGCCCGGGGCGCCCAGCAGCCTTGACCGGTCGACCTTGCATCCGTCGAAACGGAGCCTTGCGATCGGGTGCGGCGACATCATCTCGAGCCGTTCAGCGACCGAAAGGCCGGGCTGATCCGCGTCCACGATGAAGGCCGAAAGTCCCTTCGCTCCAGGCGCTTCACCCGTCCGGGCAAAGACCACGTACTGGTGAGCCAGTCCGCCATTCGAAATCCAGGTCTTCTCGCCTTCAAGAATCCAGCCGTCGGTGCTGGCCCTGGCAAGGGTTGCGACTGCCGAGGCATCGGACCCCGCCTCTGCCTCCGAAAGCGCGAACGCGGCGATGCGTTGACCTCTTCGCACCGCAGGCAGATACCGCTCGCGCTGGGCGGCATCTCCGAAAAGCGTGATCGGCCCGCTGCCCAGTCCCTGCATCGCAAACATGAACTCGGCCAGCGCCGAGCGTTGCGCCAGTGTCTCGCGCGCGATGCAAATCGAGCGGACGTCGAAGGCCTCCGGCCCTTCCGTCGGTGCGCACACCTCCAAGAGGCCGCTTTCGCCCAGCGCCGCGATCAGTCGATGACAGCGCGCGTCAAGCCCGCAGTCCCGGTACTCGGGGGACTCCAGGAGGGGGTCGAGGGTTACGCTCGCCCAGCGCTCCACCCGTGCGGCATACTCACGATGTCGCTCGTCAAAGAAAGGCCAGCGAAGGTCATCGATATCGGCCATGTGGCGGGCTCTCCTTGATCGGGTCGGGCCGGGTGATCTGTTACCCGGGCAAGTCTAGCCGGGCATTGCATTATCGCCCGTCGCCGTAGGTCTCAACGCATTCCGGAGCCGTGTTTGTCCTCGTTTGAACTGATCATCGAAATTCTCGCAACCCTGGCCTTTGCCACCTCCGGCCTGATCGCAGGGCTGCGCAAACGTCTGGATGCGGTAGGTGTGTGCATGGTGTCAGGGCTGACCGCGTTCGGAGGCGGCACCTTGCGGGACGTGCTCCTTGATCGCAGACCTTTTTTCTGGGTTGAACAGCACTATTGGCTGTGGCTGCTTCTGGCCTTGTCGGTGATGGGCATCGCATTTCTGCGCAGACGCCACGTCGACTGGACCGAGCGCGCCATCCAGATACCGGACGCCCTGGGGCTCGCGCTGTTCAGCATCCTCGGCACGAGGATTGCGACCGAGGCGGATCAGCCTGCGATTGTCGCGATCCTGATGGGCGTGATCAGCGCGATCTTCGGTGGGGTGCTGCGTGACATCGTCTGTAACGACATCCCGAAGGCCTTCTCCGACCACAAACCCTATGCCTTGTTTGCCTTTGGCGGAAGCGCCCTTTACCTGCTGCTCGACACCTGGGCGGTTGACCCCATTGTCGGCTTCTCAATGAGCTTTGCTCTGGTGGCCGTGTTGCGCCTGCTGGCCATTCAGTTCGACTGGGAGATTCCCGCCTGGCGCTCCGATTGAACGCGCGAACGACGAGGGCCTTCGGCCTTGCGTAAAGGCGGGAGGGTCAATCGGGCGATTTGCCGGCCCGGGCGTTCATCTGCCGCATGATGTTCATCAGGTGGATCTGGCTGGTGCCCTCGTAGAGCCTGAACAGGCGCACATCACGGTAAAACCGCTCGGCCACGTTGCCTGCCACGTAGCCTGCCCCCCCCATCACCTGAACGGCCCGGTCCGCCACCCGACCGCACATCTCGGAGGCGAAGAGCTTGCACATCGACGCCTGCATCGTCACGTCATCGCCGCGATCGCGGGCCCGGGCGGTTTCCAGGACCAGGGCCTGGGCAGCATGGACCTCGGTGTTGCTCTCGGCGATCATCTGCTGGACCAGTTGGAACTCGGCAATCGGCATCCCGAATTGCCTACGCTTGCGCGCATGATCGAACATCTCCTCGACCAGGCGGATCGCGGGGCCGACGCACAAGGCCGCCAGATTGATACGTTGCTTGTTGAGCGCCTTCATTGCGCTCTTAAAGCCCTGACCCTCGCGCCCTCCAAGCAGGGCACTTTCCGCGACCCAGCAGTCCTCCAGAATGACTTCGCCCACCGGTGAACCGTGTTGGCCCATCTTGCGCGGACCCTGGGGTGCGGTGAGCCCCGGGGTGTTCCTGGGCACCAGAAAGGCGCTGATGCCTGAGCCGCCCCGCTCCCCGCCGTCGGTGCGCGCAAAGACGGTGAACAGATCGGCAATCGGTGCGTTGGTGATGTAGCGTTTGCGGCCGTGGATGACCCACCCTCCGCCTTGGCGCTTCGCGCGGGTTTCAAGCGCGGTCGCGTCGGATCCGGCCTCGACCTCGGTCAGAGCGAAACACCCGGTGATACGTCCCGAGGCGAGCTCGGGCAACCACCTTCGCTTCTGCTCTTCGGTCCCGTCGGCGATCAGGGCCTCGGATGCGATGCCGGTATTTCCACCAAAACGGGCCCGGATCACCGGGGCGGCCTGCGACACCTGAATGTTCACGCGTGCGAGCGCCTCGGTGTTCAGTCCACCACCGCCGTAGGACCTCGGAATGCTGTGGCCGAACAGGCCCAGCTCACGCATCCTCTCGACCAGGGATTCGGGAATCCGGTCCTCGCGGTCCATGAGCTCCTCGAGCGGGATGCACTCTTGGCGGATGAATCGACGCAAACCCTCGAGGAGGGTTGAGAACTCCGGGTCATGGACACTCAGTGACATGGGGACGCACACTCGCAATGGATGTGAAGATGATCGCCGCAGGCGCGGACCCTTGATCTCGGGCTTGCCCTGAGCGATTATCGGGCCCGCCACCGGTCGCGGTAAAGCTGCAGGCCCTCGTGCCACGATCCCCCGGTGTTCGATACCGTTGGATGGTCTAATCCGGGCCCCGCGCCCATCCCTTGGAGCATGGTCGATGACCGATTCATTTCTTGCCTGGCGCCTGTTCAAGGATGCGGCCGGCTTTCGTAGCGAGCTGACCGAACGGCGGCTCACCGAGATCGAGGCCGATGGGGATGTCCTGATCCGGGGCGCCTACGCCGGAGTCAACTTCAAGGATGCGCTGGCCGGCCTGGACCGAGCGCCCATCGTGCGGAATTTTCCGTGTACCGGCGGCATCGAACTGACCGGAACGGTGGAGCGTTCGGCGGATGCGCGCTTTTCCCCGGGCGACCCGGTGATCGTCCACGGTTTCGGGTTGAGCGCTGAGCGCGATGGCGGGTTCACCCAATTCATGAAGATTCCCGCCGATATGGTCGTGAAGCTGCCCAAAGGGCTGTCGCTGCTCGATGCAGGCACCATCGGGGCGGCGGGTTACACGGCCGCCTTGTCGATCGATGCACTCGAACTCAACGGGCTCTCGGCCGACGGCGGTCCGGTGGCAGTCAACGGGGCGACTGGGGGTGTAGCCTCGATCGCCATCGACATGTTGGCGGGTCGGGGCTATCAGGTGAGTGCCTTGAGCCGCAAGCCCGATGACGGCTGGCTGCGGGGGTTGGGGGCTTACGAGGTGTTGTCACCCCCGGAGGTCGGGGCTCGCCCGCTTGAGCGTGGACGATGGGCGGGCGCGATCGACTCGCTCGGTGGCGCACCTCTTGACCAGTTGCTGCGCACCATGTTGCACAACGGGCTGGTCGCGAGTTTTGGCAATGCGGCGGGCAATGATCTCGCCACGTCGATGATGCCGCTGATCCTGCGTGGCGTTCGCCTCATTGGGATCAATGCCAACAGCCCGATGCTGCTTCGCGAGCGTATCTGGGGTCGGATCGCAGGCGACTTGAGGCCGCGCCACCTGACATCGATTGCCCGCCTGATCCCAATGGCTGATCTGCAGGAGGCCTTTGAGGCACTGATCGAGGGGCGGGGTCGCGGGCGATTTGTGGTGGATCTGCGCGCCGCTTGAGCGCGATTCCATCCATAGGTTGGCGCGCGCGTCGCATGATAGATTCGTCCCACTTGAAAAAACGCGGAGGAGCTTCATGAAGCGTCGTGATTTCGTGCGTGGCGGCTTGGCGATTTCATCGGCCGGCCTTGCCAGCCCGCTGGTGCTTGCCCAGAGCGGCTTTCCCAACCGTCCGATCAATTTTGTCGTGCCGTTTGCGGCTGGCGGAGGTGGCGACGTCATCGCCCGACTGATGGCCAAGGGCCTGTCTGAGCGCTTTCCTACCGGTGTGGTGGTCGAGAACCGGGCGGGGGCCAGCGGCGCGATCGGATCGGCGCATGTTCTGAAATCCGCCCCCGACGGCTACACCTTGCTCAACATGTCGAGCACCTATGCGATTCAGGCCGCCGTCAACGACAAGCTCCCCTTCGACCCGATCGGCGATCTTCAGCCGGTGATGATGGTCTCGCGCGATCCGGTTGTTGCGATCGTGCACCCTGATTCGGCGATCCGCGATGCCAAGACGCTCGAGGCCATGGCCCGCAAGAACCCGGGAAAGATTTCGCACGGCTCGGCGGGTATGGGGTCGATCGCCCATATGGCTGCAGAGGAACTGGGCTACAACATGAATGTGCAGTTGCTGCACGTGCCCTACAAAGGCTCTTCCCAGGCGTTCACCGACGTGATGGGTCGTAGCGTCGACATGATGTTCACCAGTGCTACGTTTGCGGCTCAGCATGTGAAATCGGGCCGTGTGCGCGCCATTGGCATTTCGGGTACCTCACGGTCGCCCAAATTGCCCGATGTGGCCACCTTCGCCGAGCAGGGGTATCCGAAGTACCAGGTGGTCGACTGGAAGGCGATCGGTGGACCGAAGGGAATGCCAGCTGACGTGCTGACCCGTCTGAACCGTGAGCTCAACGAGGTCCTCAGGACGATGGCGGTTCGGGAGAAGTTCGAGTCGGAGGGCACGACCGTGCTGGGTGGTTCCCCCGAAGACATGTTGAAGGTCATCCACGCGGACATTGCCCAGTGGAAGAATCTGGTCAAGGTGGCCAATCTGAAGTTCTGACCCCGCCTCAGGTCTTGGCGTCGACCGGTTGGCAACCGTCGCGCAAGCACCTCAGACGGCTGCGCGCGCTCTGGAGATCCGCCGGCTGGCCGAGCCACGATGCGATCGAGCTCGATCTCCTGTCGGCCGGCCTGATTGAACCGGTGGGTCTTTCATCGCGGCTGACGGGGGCGCTTGAGTGCCTCAGGCCCACGGCGCAGGGGCTGGCCTGGCTTAAGCACTCGCTCGAGCACAACCGCGGGACGCTCTCCGCGCACGAGGCACTCGTGAGGCGTGTCGTCGAGACACGCAGTCTCGAGGGGAGGATCGTCTGGACCGGCATTTCGCTGCGGGCACCGCTGGATGGTGGTCATGACAACAATTCTGATGCTGCCATGCCGCCACTGGGCGGCCGGCTCGAGCCCGGAGCATCGGATCGCGCTGTGTCTGATCTCTTCGGCGAGTCGGTGCAGACGCCGGCCTCGCGCTCGCGCTGGCGACTCTGCCGACCCGATGTCTTCTCGATCCGTAACACCACGCAGCCTCAGCGCCTCGCTCCGCGGATCGACGAAATCAAAGTCCGAAGGGCCGATCTGAACGCAGACCTGAAGTGCGGCGACAAACGTGAGGCTTACCTCTCGATCGCAGGGGAGTGCTGGTATGTGCTCGGAGCCGATCGTTGCGGCAGGCCGATCGCCGATCCTTCAGAGATCCCTGAGCCCTACGGAGTTATGGTTGAGGAGGGGTCCCTGCTGCGCATGGCTCGCCCGGCCCTTCGGCAAGGGCCCCCCGAACTGGGTTTCCAGATCTGGATGGCGCTTGCCCGGGCCGCACCGCACGCGCCCCCAGAGGGGATGGACCCGGTGCAGGCCGACTTGGACGCAGGCTGAAACAGATCCCGGTCCTCGCGCGCAAGCTTGGGATCCGCCCGGTTGCCCGGGCTGCGCGCGAAGGCCGCCTTCTGCGGGTTTTAGTCCAGCGCGGCGAGCACCTGCTCGGTCGAACGAATGCGACCAATCCTGGGGAAGGTGAACTTGAGGGTGGCGGCATGGGCCTCAGCCGAGGGGCTCGCCATTGCGTCCTCGACAAAGAGCTGGTCGTAGGCGCGTTCGAACGCGTCCCTCGCGGTGGATTCGACACCGACATTGGTCGAAATGCCTGCGAGCACGATGGTGCGTACGCCGCGGCGTCGCAATTGCAGATCGAGTTCGGTGCCGTAGAACGCGCCCCACTGGCGCTTGGTAATCACCAGATCGCTGGGCTGCTGCGCGAGTTCCGGTACGAACTGGGCCCAATTGTCCGGGCGTTTTCCGGAGGCAGGCGGATTGTCGATCGTGGGCGATAGCGCATCGCGCCCGTCGGGCAGGTTCGCCACGTTGACCAATACGACGGTGGCACCGGCTGTGCGGAATCGGGCGGCGAGGCGGCTGGCGTTTGATACCACCTCGGAGGACGCCCGAGGGGCGGTGTTCATGGCGACGATGCCATGCTGCAGGTCGATCAAAACCAGGGCCGTGCTTGCGGGGTCGATGCGGAATTCGCTCATGGTCAGGGCAGTCCTAGGGTGGGCAGTGTGAGAGCTTCGGATCGGGGGGCTTAGAGTTTGAGCAGCTGCGCTTCGCGTTCTCGCATGCCGCCGTAGTCCATCAATTCGGTAATTTCGTCGATCCCCGCAACCAGGTCGGGGCGGTCGATCGGCTGACCGCTTGCGACAACCTGCTGCATGAGGGCGAGCGCGGTCTTCATGCCACGGATGGCAGCACCGGACAACATTCTGGGCAGGCTGATACGCCTCACGCCCAGTGCTTTCAGACGAGGAAGTGGGATCAGCGGTGTCGTCGGTCTTGAGCGGATGCCAAACCCCATGTTGATCGTGACCGGGATACCGGCCGCATCGACGATTCGCCCGATCTCCTCCTCGGTGCGGACTGCGTCCGGGAAGATCATGTCCGCCCCTGCGGCGGCATACAGGCGCGCTCGCCGCGCTGCGCCCTCGATTCCTTCGATTGCGAGCGCGTCGGTGCGGGCGATGATTACAAAATCATCGCTCCGGCGAGCCATGCATGCAGCCTCGATCTTGCGCACCATCTCGACCTCTTCGACCACCTGCTTGCCGGGCATGTGACCGCAGCGCTTGGGGCTTACCTGATCTTCGATGTTGATCCCTGCCACCCCGGCCTCTTCGAACTGCTGGACCGTGTGCCAGACATTGACCGGGTTGCCATAGCCCGTGTCGGCATCGGCGGTCAGCGGAATGGAGATCGCGCGGGCGAGATTGCGGCAATGGTCGACGTTCTCGCGCAGCCCCATGACGCCGATGTCGGGCACGCCGAGGAGCGAATTCGACACTGCCGCGCCGCTGGTGGCTGCGGTCTTGAACCCCGCAGCCTCGACCAGGAGGGCACTGTAGCCATCGAACACCCCGGGTGCGACGATCAGTTCTTCACTGGCAAGCAGGGCCCTGAACCGGGCAGCGGCAGATGGCGTCATCTTGATCGGCTCGTCATGGAATGGATCGTATCGTCAGTGCGCCGCCCCGGGCGGGCGCTCGGGCAGTTCGCGAAACAGCTGCTCTGCGGCGCGCCGGACGTGCGCGCGCATCAGGGACTCGGCCAGATCGGCGTCACGTGCGCGGATGGCCCGCAGCACTTGCCAGTGTTCTTCGAAGGCGAGGTCCTTGCGGTGGGGAACCGCTCCGGAACGAACCCGGTACAGTCGCAACAGGTGCCGCAGGTCGCCCATCAACATCGCGTGAATTCTTGAATTGCCGCTCGCGACGGCCAGACGCTCATGAAAATCGAATGCGCTGACCCGCCTCGCAGCGCGGACGCCCCCGGCTTTGCGCTGCCGTCGCGCATCGTCCAGGTCTTTGCTGAGCGCTTCGATCTCGCTCTCGGTCATGCGGGAAGCGGCCAGGCGGCCGGCCATGCCCTCAAGGGCCTCGCGCATTTCGAAGAGCTCTCGAGCAACAGACGCCGTGAGCTCGACGACGCGGGCCCTCAAGTAGGCCTCGCGCTCGACCAGTTGAACGCCCTGCAGCCTGCGGATGGCCTCACGTACCGGCCCGCGCGATACGCCCAGCTCGGTGGCGAGCGCGACCTCGTTCAGCACGGCGCCGGGACCCAGGCGTCCGGAATAAATCGACTGCAGCAGGTGCTCGAACACGCTGTCGGACAATGTGCCCGCAGCCGGTCGCGCGACCGTGGGCTGCGCAAAGGGGACGTCGAAACGCATTGCAATAGTGTTAACAGTATTGTCGCCTGAGTCAAGACTTGCCGGCCTTGCACCCGGTTGGTTCGTGATCGATCCAGGATCGAAGCACGCAACATAGAGCGGCTGCTCACGGGGCTCAAGAAGATTCGGCGCAGCTCGCCGGCGCGAGGTCCGGGATGCGCACGATCCCGGCCAAGAGTTGACGCTTTCGCGCCCCAGTCGCTAGACTGCGGACTCGCTGAAGCCTCAGCATACGACAGACGTTCAGACCGGACGGTCGATCCGGCACAGGGGGATGGCATGAAGCAGCCCGCATGGCTGCGCGAGACTGGATCCGGCGAGCGGTGGTGCGACATTGGACTCGCCCTGAAAGAGCGCGGGCGCTCTGTCGAAACCTACCCGTTTTGCATCCGGGTCATGCTCGAGAATCTCTTGCGCAGCCGCATCTGGGGCGGGCCCGACCGAATGCCCGACGAAGAGATCGCGCGACTGGTCGACTGGCAGGACAACGAAGGTCGCGATGTGGCTCTTCAGGTCAGCCGGGTGGTGCTGCCTGACTCCAGTGGCCTGCCGCTTTTGCAGGACCTGGCGGCTCTGCGCGATGCGCTCGCCCACCGCGGCGTCGACCCTTCCCAGGTGGATGCATTGCTCCCGGTCGATCTGATCGTCGACCACTCGCTGCAGGTGGACTACTGGGCCCGTCCCGATGCGATCGATCTCAATCTTGCGCGGGAGTTCAAGCGCAATCAGGAGCGGTACCGCTTTATCAAGTGGGCGCACCAAGCCTTCAAGGGCCTGCGCATTCACCCCCCTGGCAGCGGCATCATTCATCAGATTCATATCGAGCGCATCGCCGAAGTCGTGGGTGAGCGTTCTCATGACGGCTCGCTCTGGCAGTTTCCTGAGTTTGTCCTGGGCTGCGATTCCCACACCACGATGGTGAATGCGCTCGGGGTGCTCGGCTGGGGCGTGGGCGGTTTGGATGCCGAGGCGGCCTTGCTCGGTCAGGCTTACGGGTTTCCCTTGCCGGCGGTGGTCGGGGTACGGCTCCAGGGTGAGGCCGGGCCGGGCGTGGTGAGCGCGGATCTGGTGCTCCGGGTGACCGAGCGTTTACGCCGTGAAGGGGTGACCGCCTGCGCGGTGGAGTTCTTCGGGCCTGCGGCCGAGCGCCTGTCGGTCGCCGATCGGGCCACGCTGTCCAACATGTGTCCCGAGTACGGCGCAACCTGCGGATTCTTTCCGGTGGACATCCGCACGATGGACTACCTGCGTACGACCGGACGCGAGTCGGCGCTGCTTGGCCGGGTCGAGCGCTATGCACGGATGAATGGATTGTTCAGACACGCTGATGCGCCGGCACCGAATTACAGCCGGGTGATCGAGATCGATCTGTCTGCGGCCCGTCCGAGCCTCGCCGGTCCGCGGCGCCCGCAGGACCGACTGGATGTTGGAGAGGTTGGCCGGGATTTTCGCACTCGCCTCCATGCACCCGTCGATTCGGGGGGGTATGCAAGACCGGCCGCGAGCGCGCCGATGGGTGGTCTGCGCGATGGTTCGGTGGTGCTTGCGGCCATTACCTCCTGTACCAATACCGCCAACCCGCTCGCGATGCTGAGCGCCGGATGGGTCGCCCGGCGGGCTGTCGAGCTGGGCCTGCGCCCGCCGCCCTGGGTGAAGACATCGATGGCGCCCGGATCGCGGGTGGTGGGCGACTACCTGGCTGCGGCCGGACTGCTCGAGCCCCTGGAGGCGATCGGATTCGGCATCGTGGGACACGGCTGCAGCACCTGCGGCGGCAAGTCCGGTCCGCTCAACCCGGACGTCGCCGAGGCCATTGAAGCGGGCGGGCTGGTGGCGGCTGCGGTCATATCCGGCAATCGAAATTTCGAAGGACGGATCCACAAGGCGATTCGCGCCAACTACATCGGTGCGCCGCACTGGGTGGTGATGTACGCCCTCGCTGGTCGAATCGACCTCGATCTCGACTCTGAACCGATTGGCCTGCAGGCCAATGGCCATCCCGTTTTCGCGGCCGATCTGCTGCCGGCCATGCCCGCGCTGCAGGCGCTCCTGCCGTTGGCCGAAGACCCTGCCCGTTTCCGTTCGGTCTATGAGCATGGCGTCGACGTTGCCCTGTGGCATGCCCTTGAAGCCCCCACGGGCGCGCGCTATGCCTGGGACCCGCAATCCACGTACCTGATCGAGCCGCCGTTCTTCGGAGCTGCTCCTTGTCCCATCGATGATCAGTCGAGCGCGGGCGACATGGAGCCCTCATCCTGGTCCGAGGCGCTCGGCGATCGCATTCTGGCCCAGCCGTCGGCGGTACGGCCTGACCGCGACCGAATCGACCGTGCGCGCGCCCTGGTGCTGCTCGGCGACTCGGTGACGACCGACCACATCTCGCCCGGCGGCGAGATCCCGCTCGAGTCGGCCGCCGGTCAGTATCTGTCCGGTTTGGGCGTGCGGCAATCCGACTTCAACAGTTACGTCGGACGGCGCGGCAATTACCGCGTGATGACCCGCGCAGGTTTTGCGAACCTGCGCCTGCGCAATCAACTCGTGCCGGGCGTCGAGGGTGGCGTGACGGTGCACCACCCGAGCGGCCGGCGGCTGAGCGTCTTCGAAGCCGCGATGCGTTATCGGGCCGCAGGTATTCCGACGGTGGTGCTTGCCGGTCGCGATTATGGCAGCGGCAGCAGCCGTGATTGGGCGGCCAAGTGCACCGTGCTGCTCGGGGTCGTTGCGGTCATTGCCGAGTCCTTCGAGCGCATCCATCGCGCCAACCTGATCGCAATGGGCGTGCTTCCGCTCCTCTTCGAGAGTGGTCAGGGATGGGCGTCGCTGGGCCTCACGGGCTCCGAGCACTTTGACTTTGAGGGTATCGAGGCCGCCATGGATCGCGGCACGCCGATCCGGGTCCATGCGTCGAGTGATCCTGGGGGGCCGCCCACTGCGGTGTTCACCGTGCGGGCAGCACTGTTGACCGGTGCCGAGCGAGATCTGATGCGTGGCGGTGGTATTCCTTCGCAGGTGCTGAATCTCTTTGGCGCGGGAGCGGCCGCGTCGCATGCGGCGGCGGGCACCGCTTAGAGATTGATCGGAGGCTGATCGGATGAGTGAGCAATACGATGTTGTGGTGGTCGGATGCGGAGGGGCGGGCCTTGCTGCGGCCGTCGCCGCAGCCGAGGCAGGCGCCCGTGTCTGCGTGCTCGAGCGTGCCCCCTTCGAGGAACGTGGCGGCAACACCCGCCATACCGGCGCCTGGATGCGCATGAAATCGGAGTTCGAAGTCAGCGACGATTTCGAAGAACATTTTGCGGTCAATGCCGGAGGCTACCTCGATCCGGGGTTGGTGGCTGAGGCGAGTCGACCGGCCAGCGAGTGGCCGCGCATCTTGCGCGCATTGAGCATGGTCGATCCCAACGTCGTCTCCACTCTGGCTGCTCAAGCCCCTCCCACGCTTGCATGGCTCAAGAGTCACGGCGTGCGCTTCATTCCGCTGGAGGTACCTTTTCCGACATCGATCCAGCCCCGGATCCAGCCGAGCGGTGGTGGCCGGGCGCTGGTCGACGCCCTGGCGACATCGTTTGAACGCCTGGGGGGAACGGTTGTATACGAAACCGCGGCTCTGTCACTGATCTGCGAGGACGGTCGGGTGGTCGGTGTCGAGGCGGTGGGCCCCGGCAACCGGCCTGTGTCGTTACGGGGTCGTTCGGTGATCCTTGCGAGCGGGGGCTTTCAGGGCAATGCGGAAATGATGAACCGCTATCTGGGCCCGCGCGCCATTCATCTCAAGATGATGTCCAACGGTTGTCACTACAACAAGGGCGAGGGCATCCGCATGGCGCTCGACATCGGCGCAGCCCCCTGCGGCGATTTCGGCAGTTGGCATGCCTCACCGATGGATCCGCGATCGGGGCGCGCTGGGGCGTCAATGTATGTCTACCCCTACGGCGTGCTGGTCAACCAGCATGCCCAGCGTTTCGTTGATGAGGGTCCAGGGCATACCGACGAGACCTACGAGGGGGTTTCCCGCGAGATCTTTGCCCAGCCTCGCGGAATCGCCTGGGTCATTCTCGATGCGCGCTTGTCCGATGTGCCCAATCTCTCAGTCGCCATTCGGACCGAACAGCCCGCGATCGAGGCCGGCTCGATCAAGGCTCTTGCTGAAAAGATCGGCCTGCCGCCGGATCTGCTCGTGGCCACGATTGACCGGTACAACCAGGCCTGCCCACCCGAATCCGGTTTCGATCCGCGTTCGCTCGACGGCCTGGCCACGCGCGGCCTTTGGCCGGCCAAGAGCCATTGGGCCCGTCCGATCGATCGCCCGCCCTTCAAGGCCTACCCGATCGTCTCTTCAATCGTTTTTACCTTTGGCGGACTAAAGACCACGCCGCTGGCCGAGGTGATCAACCACCAGGGCGACCCGATCCCGGGGCTCTATGCGGTGGGCGAGACGCAGGGACTCTACTACGGCCACTACACCGGCGCGACTTCGGTGCTCAAGGGGGCAGTGTTTGGCCGCATCGCCGGCACCGACGCGGCCCGCAGACGCTGAGCCGCACCCTCTGTCGATTGAAAGTTGTTCAAGAACATGAAGGAGCAGTCAACATGAAATTGAATCCCGGAGCTTTCTCGATCGCGGCCTTCGCCACCGCAGGCTTGCTCATCGCAGGTTCAGGCGCGCAGGCTCAGCAGGCCTACCCCAGCAAACCCGTGCGATTGATCGTCGGTTTCACCGCGGGCGGCGCGAGCGACATCATGGGCCGGGCCATTGCCGCCCGTCTGTCCGAGCAACTGGGCCAGTCGGTGGTCGTTGAAAATCGCCCAGGGGCTGCGAGCAATATCGGTGCTGACCACGTCGCTAAGTCGGCCCCCGACGGCTACACGATCCTGCTGGGGACGATCTCGCTGTCGATCAACCCCTCGCTCTACAAGAGTCTGACCTATAACGCGCGGACCGATCTCTTGCCGATCAGCCAGATCGCCACCACGCCCTTCATGCTGGTAGTCCATCCTTCTTCGCCCATCCGTTCGGTGGGTGAGCTCATTGCGGCTGCCAAGGCCGCCAAGGAGCCTCTCCAGTATGCGACCGCGGGCTCGGGCTCCGGATCACACCTGTTCATGGAGTACTTCAGCAGCCTTGCCGGAATCAAGATGCAGGCGATTCCCTACAAAGGCACGGCGCCTGCCATGACCGATGTGATTGGTGGCCGGGTTCCGCTGACCTTCGACAACGTCATTACCACCGGCCCGCTCTCAAGTTCCGGCAAGTTGCGAGGCCTCGCGGTGAGCACGACGACCCGGGCGTCGATTGCTCCGGAGATCCCCACCATGGTTGAGGCGGGCGTGGCCGGATTCGATGCACAAGCCTGGTTCGGGCTCTTTGCCCCGGCCGGTACGCCCGCACCCATCGTCAACCGGCTCGAGGCTGAGACCATCAAGGCCTTGCGCGATCCCAAGGTACAGGAGGCCTTCCGGACCAATGGCGCCGAGCCGATGGGCACCACGGCCGCACAGTTCGGCCAGTTTTTCATCAACGAGATCGACAAATGGGCCAAGGTGGTGACCTCGGCCCAGGTAAAGCCCGAGTGAGTCTCGATCGATGAGACTCGCCTCGCGTACTGCGGTTCTCACCGGCGCGGCGGGCGGCCTGGGGCGTGCGATCGCCGCACGCTTTGCCGCCGAAGGCGCCGACCTCTGCCTGGTCGACTTGATTGACGCGGCTGAGGTGGCCGCGCAGGTCCGGCAGGCGGGGCGGCGCGCGATCGTCGCGCAGGCCGATGTGTCCGACAGCGCAGCCGTTACAGCCGTCATCGAGCGTTGCGAACGAGAGCTGGCTCCGGTCGATATCCTGATCAACCTGGCCGGTGTGGGCTCGCATGGCGCATCGCAGGACGTGACCGAGGCCGAGTGGCACCGAGTCCTGCGCGCCAACCTCACCAGCGTTTTTGTATGCTGTCAGACGGTGCTGCCGGGCATGCGCACCCGAGGCTTCGGCCGTATCATCAATATCGGCTCGGTGCTTGCAAAAAACGGCGGCAACCCCAGGCCCTGGCTTGACGAATCCGAGCAGAGGCGCGCCGGAAACCTGGCTTACGGCGCCTCCAAGGCCGGAGTGCATGCCCTGACGCTCTATTTGGCCAAGGAAAACGCTCATCGCGGCATTACGGTCAACGCGGTGGCCCCGGGGCCGATCGGTTCCAACCCCCGTCTGTTGACGGTCTTTCCCGAGAGTTTGAAGAGTCAGATTCCGGTGGGTCGCCTGGG
>JBIKVK010000408.1:0-2613 GCA_044356835.1 Burkholderiaceae bacterium | reverse complement strand
GTGATGCGTCCCTTGAGATCCCAGACTGCGTTGTCGACGATCCCCAATGCGGTGATCACAAAACCACGCCGCCCTCCCATCAAGAGCGCCCAGTAAATCTTGCTCCAGATGCGTTCGTTGTTCATGGGATTCTCGCCCACGATCAAAGGCTTGAGCGCGTCCTCGATCAGCGCCTTGACCATCTTGCCGCCGGGCGCAGGCACGAGACCGGTGACCCCCTCATCGGTGAAGATCTGGCAGAAGTTGAATGGAAAGACGCCGGGGATCGAGGTGATGGCATCTTGCTGCGGCTCGCACGGGACATGGAATGTCTCGGTGACCCGAATGTCGGTGATCTTCATGAGCTTTGGAAACCTGCAGTCGGCGTGAGGGGTGGGCGGTCGCCTTCAATCAGCAGTAATGTTCTTTTCTTTGATCAACTTGCCCCATTTTTGAGATTCCTGCGCAAACCAGGCCGCCACCTGAGCAGGCGTCTGCGACTGCTGCGGCAAAAAGCCCGCGTCAGACCATCGCGATTTCATTTCGGGCATCTCCAGAATCTTCGAGATCTCTGCGTTGAGCCTGACCACGATCTCCTGGGGTGTGCCCGCAGGGACGAGCAGGCTCTGCGCGCTGATGACGTCAAGCCCCGGAAAACCGGACTCACTGAGCGTGGGCACCTGCGGGAGCGAGGGAGCACGGCTGCCCGCAGTGACCGCCAGGGCCTTGACCTTGCCGGCCTGGATCATCGACATCGCGCCACTGCTCAGGCCGTTGAAGCTGAAATCCACCTGTCCGCCCACCACGTCCGTCAAGGCCGGACCACCGCCTTTGTAGGGCACATGAACCAGCCGGGTGCCCGCCAGGGAATTCATCATTTCGAGCATCAGATGCGGGCTCGAGCCGCTGCCGGGCGAAGCGCCACTGAGGCCACCGGGTTTGGCTTTATCGGCGTTGATGAACTCGGCCACGGAGTTGATGGGGGACTTGGCCGGGGTGATCAGTACCAGCGTGAAGGTCGCGAGGTTGATGACGGGCGTGAGATCTTTCGCCGCATAAGGCAACTTCGGGTAGAGCGAAGGGTTGATGGTGACCGCCGATGCGTCGGTGACGAGCATCGTATATCCGTCGGCCGGAGACTTGGCGACGAGGTCCGCCCCGAGCGAACCCCCGGCGCCCGGCCGATTCTCGATCACAAGGGGCTGACCGAGGGCTTTGGACAACCTGTCCGAGATGGCTCGGCTGACCGTATCCGAGCCACCTCCGGTCGCGAAGGGGACGATCAAGCGGATCGGTTTGGCAGGATAAGGCTGGGCCCCTGCGGAAGCAGCTGCGAGCGTGAGCGAGGCCGCAATGATGGCAAGGCGTCTGTTCATGGGGTTCCTGTGCGAGCGGGTGATGGGGGTCGATGGGGTATCTAAGTGTTATTTAACTCAGGGCGCAGCGCCCCCGACACCTGTAGATCTGCGCAAGCAGATCCCAGGTGAGGATAGATATGGTCCGGCGCGACCGAAGCGAAAGCCAGATCCGACAGAGTGCTCACACCCGACAGCACGAGCAAAGTGGAAAGGCCGGCCCGGTGGGCGCCCAGGACATCAATGTTGAGATTGTCTCCAATCATCAGGGTATCACTCGCAGGGCTGCCCAGCTTGCGCAGGGCCTCGATGAACAGAGTCGGCTGGGGCTTTCCGACGACTTCAGGCGTGACGCCCGTCGCGGCCTCGATCGCTGCAGCGATGGCACCGCAGCCGGGCGCCATACGACCCGGGCCTACGGGTAGGAGGGGATCGCGATTGGCGGTGATGAAAGCAGCCCCGCCCCGGATCGCTGCGACAGCCCCCGCGAGCTTGGCGTAATCAAACGCCCGATCCAGACAGCACAAGACCACGCTCGCCTTGCTGGGGGTCTCGTTGGCCAGGGTGAGCCCATGTTGAACGAGGAGTTGCACCATCGCTGGCTCGCCGACCAGGTAAACCGCCGCACCGGGGAAGCGCCGCGCGATGCTCAAAACGGCTGCCTCGCCCGCGCCGATCACGCGGTCGGCATCCACGCCAATACCGAGGCGCCGCAATTTTTCAGCGACCTGGGCCTGGCCCGCGGCGGAACTGTTGGTGAGGAACAAATACTTCCTGCGGTTCGCCTCCAGCCACCGAACGAAATCCCCCGCGCCCTCGCACAGGGAGTCTCCAGAGAAGACGACTCCGTCGAGGTCAATCAGGAAGGTCGAGTAGTCGAGCATTCGATGCGATGCGGCAGGGTGTCCACAGCTTGGGCCACACCCCTCTCGTGGGCCAGACGCAGATTGCGCCCAAGCCAGTATAGATTTCGCTCGGAGAATGCGTCAATCAGCTTCGCCACACTCATCGGCCGTCAGCGCACGATGGGCGCAGAACATACGCACCGCGCCGTTCGAATCTCGTAGACAAGATTCAGCAATGAGCCGCCGGAGCTCGGCAAGCCACGACAATGCGCGAGATCAGCGGTGAGCCCCATGGACCCCAGCCGCCTGCTGAAAACCACGCAGCAGCGGGGAGTCGTCGCCCGCACGCCAGGCGAGCACTGTCTCAGCACGAGGGCCGCTATAGCGAAGCGGCCGATAGCGCACCCCCGCCATGCTCATCGCACTCACCGATC
>JBIKVK010000123.1:0-9545 GCA_044356835.1 Burkholderiaceae bacterium | reverse complement strand
TGCTGAAAACCACGCAGCAGCGGGGAGTCGTCGCCCGCACGCCAGGCGAGCACTGTCTCAGCACGAGGGCCGCTATAGCGAAGCGGCCGATAGCGCACCCCCGCCATGCTCATCGCACTCACCGATCGCGGAACGAGCGCAATACCGAGCCCAGCTCGGACCAGTCCGACGATGGTCGTGATGTGGGTTGCCTCCTGCACCACCTGGGGCTGAAATCCCGCCGCGAGACATGCGCTCAGGACCTGACCATGCAGTGGAGACCGGTTGGCCGTAAAAATCACCATTGGCTCGCCAGCAAGTGTGCGCAGTCCCACCGACTTCTGCCGGGCCAATCGGTGACCCTCTGGCATCGCAACGATCAGCGGCTCGCTGCTCAGGCGCTGGGTCAGCACGGTCGCGCTCGAAACGGGGGGGCGAAGCAGGCCGACCTCAAGCCGGCGCTGCGCAATTGCCTCGACTTGCGCGCCCGAGGGCATCTCCTGAAAGACGAGTTCGACCGCAGGCGCGAGTCTGCGATAGCGGGCAACGATCGGCGGGAGCAATTCGAAGGTCGCTGCGTGGATAAAGCCGATCCGAAGCCGGCCAATCCGACCCTGAGAGGCCGCCCGCGCCGCCCGGGCAGCCTCCTGCATCCGGCCACCGATGTCGCGAGCATGTTCGAGAAAGACCAGTCCCGCTGCAGTCAACTCGGTGCTTCGGCCTCGCCGCTGAAGCAGGGTGACACCCAGGTCCGCCTCGAGCGCCTGGATCTGCAGTGACACCGGCGGCTGAGAGACATTGAGCCTTCGCGCGGCGCGACCAAAGTGAAGTTCCTCGGCCACAGCGATGAAATAGCGCAGCTGGCGTTCAGTGGGCATTTGCTTTCATATGTTTTTCATATCAATAACGGATTAATTCTAAATTAGACTGAAACATAAAACTCTCCCTAAACTGTCGTTGAATCTGCTCTGCAATGACCATCATGACCCCTGCTGAACTCACCTCTGCACTACGGCGGGCCGATCCGGCCCTCAGCCGCTTCGACCCGCTTGAGCGGGTGATTTACCACGCCGATTTCAACCACGGACATAGCGGATTCACAGCAACGATCGGAAACTACGAAGGCACGCTCGACACGATCCTGCCCGACATGAATTTTCTGTCGCCGCAACTGTCGAACTATGCGATGTGGGATACCGGCACTGCCGGGACCATGCACGGCGGTTATGCGCTCAAGCTCGCCACCGAGGCACGCGCCGGCGCAGTGAGTGCGGCCACCAAGCGGTTGACCATGCGTTCGATCGGACTGATCCGGCTCGAGACCTGGTTCGGGATCAAGTCAGAGGCTACCCAGATGGTGCTCACCGAACACGATGTCCGGGCCTTCGGCATCCTGTTCGACATTCAGGACCACAGCCGAAGGCTGCTGCCCAGACTGCGTTACCTCAATGCGAGCGAGGGGCATCTTATCGGTCAGTGGCAGATCAAGACCGACCATCCGAAGCGCCATCAAATCGGACCGTCAGGCAAGACGGCATCGATTGGGCACTATGCGCCGATTGGCTACACCGATGTGCCGGGCGGACGTCAACCGCTCTGCCACAACGAACTGCCCACCAAGATGAACTGGCACTACCTTTCGGTCACCTTCGATTTGCGCTCCATGCGGTTTGTCGAGTTCCGCTGCAATGAGCGGGTCTTCGACCGCGATCTGCCGGCGCCCTTCGAGCTTCCGGAGTGGCCCAACCTCACCGGTCTTTTGAACACCATCTTCTTCGTCGAGACTGACGTGGATAAACGCGCCTTTTTGTATCTCGACTCCGTACTCTTTTCGTGCACACCATGATCCGCCAGGCCTACCTCTCTGTTGTTGCCCGGAACGCCTCATGGTCGGGTGACTGGTCCTGCGAGCCCTGCGAGTGTGGCTGGGCAAGCGAGGCGATTTTCTTCGTACGCGTGCTGCACGCCGATCCCACCGCGCGCCAAGCCCGCGCTCGGGTACAGATATCGCCTGATGGACTTCACTGGATCGATGACGGTGAGCCCTGCGATATCCCCGCCGAGCCCGGCGTTCATGCGATCAGGGTCCGACACTTCGGCGGGTGGCTCAGACTCGCGGGTCACACCGAAGGCGGCGGCGAGATCCGCGTGGTCTGCTACCTGCACTTGAAGGAGTGAACATGACGCTCAAGGCCCTGGCCACATCTGCACCTCGTCGACTGGTATCTGTGGCTGGCGTGACCAGCCTGCTGATCGCGATGGCCCTGCCAGCGCAAGCCCTCGCGCAGACGGCAAGCTATCCCAGCCGGGCGGTGAGGGTCATCGTACCCTTTCCCCCCGGGGCAAGCACAAACGATATTCTGGGACGCCTGATCTCGGCTCGGCTGACCGATTCGATGGGTCAGACATTTGTGGTCGAAAACCGCGCCGGTGCAGGTGGGACGATTGGCACCGAGCTCGGCGCGAAAGCGCAGCCTGATGGCTATACGCTGTTGATCGGTACCAATGGCCCGATCGCGATCGGGCCGCACGTGTACCGCAAGCTGGGTTACGACCCGCTCAAAGACTTGCAACCAGTCACCCTGTTCGCAATGGTGCCGTACGCGATCATCGTCAACCCGGCGCTTCCAGCCAGCAACTTGCAGGAGCTCATCGCCCTCGCCAAGAGCTCACCGGGTCGACTCAACTATGCATCTTCGGGCAACGGCTCGCCCGCTCATCTATGCGGCGAACTGCTTCGCGGTCAAACCGGTATCGACATCACGCATGTGCCCTACAAGGGCGGTGCGCCCGCCGCCAACGACCTGATCGCCGGACAGGTGCAAATTTACTGTCCTGGCCTTTCGTCGGTTCTTTCATTGGTCAAGTCAGGCAAGCTGCGCGCAATTGCCGTCACGATGCCGCAACGTACCCCGTTCATGCCCGACGTACCAACCTCGGCCGAGCAAGGTCTGCCAGGGCTCAGTGTCAACTCCTGGGTGGGATTGATGGCTCCGGCGGGGGTTCCCCGGGCCGTGGTCGACCGGCTACATGCCGAGATCACGCGCCTGATCGATGACAAGGAGGTCCGCTCGACCATCGAGAAGAACGGTGCCGAGCCAGTTGCGATCGGACCTGCGGAGTTCGGCCGTTTTCTTGCAGCCGAATCGACCAAGTGGCGCGAAGTCGCCCTACGGGCCAACCTGACCCTGGACTGAGGCCGGCGCCGGGGCGGCCGAGCCGCCCCGGACCTCGGGTGACCCAGCCCGATCAGATCGAGATGCCCGCCGCGTCGATCGCGACGCCCCAGCGCCTGATTTCGTCCTCGACATGCTTCCTGAAGGACTGTGGACTGCTTGCGACCACATCGGAGGCCTGATCGGCGAACGCCTTGCGGATCGACGCAACCGTCGGGACCTGAGCAAAGGCTTCACTCAGCTTTCGGATGATTTCAGGATGGGTCCCAGTCGGTACGAACAGGCCGTTCCATGACGTAATGAAAAAATCGGGAACACCGGCCTCGGTCATCGTCGGCACCTCCGGCATCAATTCGAGCCGCTTGTCGGCCGCGACCGCGAGGCACTTGAGCTTGCCCGCCTGGATGCTGGGAATCGCAGACAGTGCGGTCTTGAAGCCCATGTTGGCAACGCCGCCAATCGTGTCGGTCAGCGCCGGGGCAGCTCCCTTGTAGGCAACGTGGGTGATGTCCAGCCCAAAGCGGTTCTTCAGCATTTCCCCCGCAAGGTGGGGCGTCGTCCCGACCCCTGACGACGCATAGTTGTACTTGCCCGGGTTGGCCTTGGTGAGCGCAATCAGTTCCCTGACATTGTTCACGGGCAAGCTCGGATGCACCACCAGCACCGCCGGTGCCGTCGACACGAGCGTGACGGCCTCAAAGTCGCGCAGCAGATCGTAGTTGAGCTTCTTGTAGAGTCGCATATTGATCGCATTGGCGACGGTACCGAGGAGGATCGTGTATCCGTCCGCGGGCTGCCTCGCGGCATATTCAGTCCCGATGTTGGATCCGGCGCCGGGCTTGTTGTCGATCAGGATGCGCTGACCCAGCACATCTTGCAGTTTGGGCACGATCGCGCGCGCGGTGACGTCGGTGGACCCGCCCGGGCCAAAGGCCACCACCATCTTGATCGGCCGCGAGGGCCAGGCCGACGGCGGCTCGGCTTGAGCAAGCACGGCCGGGGCTGAAACAGCGAGCCCGGTGGCTGCGCCCGACTGGATGAAAGTTCTGCGATCCATCTGAGGTTCCTCCATTTGCGGTGATTTGAACTATGCTTCGAGGCCGAAGCGACCGATACACTGCGGCAGTTTGCGCCGCAATTCTGAATATGTGAGGAGCAGGACGTGACCATCGACCCCTTCATGACCCTGACCGATACCGGCCAAGCGATCCGGCGCGGCCAATTCAGCGCCGAATCGCTCACCGCCTTTCTGCTCGAGCGGATTGCCCGTTTTGACTCGAAAACACATGCATTCATTACGCTGACCGCCGACCTGGCCCTCGAGCAAGCGCGGGCCGCTGATCGTGAACTCGCGGCAGGCAAAGACCGGGGCGCAATGCACGGGATACCGGTTGCGCTGAAGGATAACGTCTGGACTGAGGGCATCCGAACCACCTGCCATTCGGACGCGATGGCCGATTTCGTGCCTGACCACGATGCCAGCGTTTACCGCAGGCTGCGCGAGGCCGGAGCGATCCTCATGGGCAAGGTGGGGCTTTGGGAGTTTGCCTACGGAGTACCGGGTGCGAATGACCGCATTCCAGCGGTCCGCAATCCGTGGTCGCTTGAGCACTCGCCGGGGGGCTCGTCGAGCGGCTCCGGTGCGTCGGTCGCAGCCGGCTATGTGTTCGGAGCGATCGGGACGGACACAGGGGGCTCGATCCGCCATCCAAGCTCCGTGTGTGGACTGGTGGGGCTCAAGCCGACGTACGGCTTGGTTTCGCAGGAGGGCGTTGTTCCGGTCAGCCTGGCACTCGACCACATTGGCCCGATGACGCGCACCGTGCGGGATAACGCGCTGATGCTTCAGTCCATTGCGGGCTATGACCCCTTGGACCCGAACAGCCGTCGAGCACCCGAAACGCTCGATTTCAGCGCGGCCATTGGCCAGCCACTCAAGGGGCTGAAGGCCGGCGTGCCGATCAACCTGATCGCAGCGGGCGACAACGTGCCCGAGGTGACAGCAGCCTTTCAGCGCGCACTCGAGTGCATGCGCGACCTGGGTCTCGAAGTGATCGAATTTGACCTCGAGGGTGGCGACCAGGTCCATGCCGACAGCACCGTGATCCTCGAACACGAGGCCTGGCTCGAGCATCGCGAGCGCCTCTCGAACCCTGCAATTGCGGCGCGCTATGGTGCTGGCCTGAGACACCGCCTCGAGAGCGGACTGCGCCGCGGCGAGGAGGCCTATCGCTCGGCGCGCCGGAAGGCCGCCGAGACCACTGCGGCGCTCGATATGATGATGCGCAGTCGCTTCGACCTGTTGCTGATGCCCGGCCGCGAGGCCCCAGCGATGACCATGGCCGACCTGATGGCTGCGTCCCCGACCGCGCGGGGCAAGATGACTCGCCTGGGAAATCTCACCGGCATGCCGGCGCTGGTGCTGCCCATGGGTTTTGCCACCGGACCGAAGCTGCCGATTTCGCTGCAAATCATGGCGCGGCATTTCAACGAGCCCCTGATTTACCGGGTCGCGGCCGCATACGAGGACGCCCAACCTTGGGCCCGTGAACATCCCCAGTGGCTGCTGTGACGGAATCAGTAGCCCAAACTCGATCGGGAGCGACCCCGGTCCTGCGCAAATCCACCGCGTAGCGATACACGTCGGGGCGATAGAGCACCACAATCGCCTCGACCGGCCGATCAGCCACGTCGTAAACCACCCGTTCGGACTCAAGGAGCGCTGCGCCTGCCTCGACATGCAAGGCGCGCGCGACCTCGAGGGTGGCTGCTCGGGCTGAGATCGTCTGCTCGGCGCGCCCGATCGCAATCCCGGCACCCTCGAGCAAATCGATCAACGGCTGAGTCGACATCCGCTCAGAACGGATCAACAGAGCCACCCGTCTCGGCAGATGCGTGATCGCATACGAGAATGGCGCCCCGTCGATGCTACGGACGCGGACGGAACGCTGCACCGCTTCACCGCGACGCAAACGCAATTGCTGGGCGATATCGGCGCTCGCGGGCACGTCAGCATGCTCGAGCAGTTGCACCGTAGTGCGATCGCCCATCTGGCGATTGTTCTCGATCATGCCCTCGACACCTGCCAGCAGTCGGGTTCGTGGCTGGTAGGGCGCGACCTTCGAGCGGCGCCCCTGACCCCGGAGGATCAGGCCGCGCGCCGCGAGTTCATCAAGCGCCCGCCGTGCGGTGATCCGGGAGACCGCAAGGGCACGTTCGAGCTCGCTCTCACTCGGAAAGTTCATGCCGGGCGCAAATCGGCCATCTAGAATCCGGTCGCGCAACATTTCGAAGATCTGGTGATAAAGCGGCTCGGGCGAGGCCGGCCGGACCCTGAACACACGCCAGTCGTCAGCGGAGTCATCAGCGTGCGCCGCCGCACTCCGGAGATCGCTCCGCAGATTCATGGCGCCAAGGGCTGGGCGAGAGCACGATCGCCTGCAGCGGCGGGCAAAGGCAATCCCGGATGGGGCAGCCGGGCTTTCAGCACCACGCCACTGTCCGCCTCGGTCAGGTAAAGATCCCGCCCGTCGGGTCCGCCGAAGGCGCAGTTGGTGATCACTGACGTCACGGGCGAATCGATTCGGAGCAGCGGCTCACCACGATCGCTAAAGAGCCAGGCCGCGCCGAGACCAGGATGGGCCACAGCGAGATTGCCCGCCTGGTCCAATGCGAGCCCATCGGGCCCGGACCCACCCGACATCTGGATGAAGATGCCCACCTTGGCCGTACCGCCGTCGAGGAGGATGGGCGCGCGCCAGACTGCGTTTCCTCGGGTCACGGCCACCAGCAGATTGCGGCCGGCCTGATCGACCACGATGCCGTTGGGGCTGGGAATACCGTCCAGGAACACCTGCGGGGCCGGCTGTCCGATCCGCCAGCGCATCACGCGCCCGAAGGGCGCCTGCAAGCCCGACATGCCCTGATCTGTGAACCAGCAGTCGTCGCCATGAAAGAAAAGGTCATTGAGTCCGTTGAAGCGGTGCTCGCGGGCATCCAGCACAGTCTCGACCCGCCCGGTGCGGAGGTCCAAACGCATCAGACCTCGCAAAAAGTCCGTGATCCAGGCAGCGCCATCGGGCCCGAACTTGAGGCCATTGGGCTGCCCGTCGTAGGCAGCGACTGTGTCAAAGTGACCCGCCGGTGTGATTCGAAAGACTCGGCCGAAGGGGATGTCCACAACGAACAGGTTACCGTCGGCATCGAAGGACGGACCCTCAAGAAATGACCCGAGCGGCGCACCGTGCCGGTGAAGACGCAGCCACGGCGCCGGCTCCCCAGCCTGGCTCAAGTGTGCCGGAAGGCGGAAGGCAATCTCGGCCGTAACGCGGGGGGGACTATCGAACATCGGCTCAGCCTCTTCCTGGTCAATGGGGTCAACCCGAGCCCGGTAACCACAACACGATCTGCGGGAACACGATGATCAGCGCGATCGCAAGCAGGTAGATCAGGTAGAACGGAATCGTGCCACGGATGACCGAGCCCAAGGGCTCGCCTGTGATGTTTCGGATCACAAAGAGATTCATCCCCATGGGTGGAGTGATCTGGCCGAGCTCGACCAGCAGCACGATCAGAATGCCGAACCAAATGACGTCGATCTGATAGAGCGCGAGCGAAGGCAACAGGATCGGTACGGTGATGACCATCATCCCCATGCTGTCGACAAAGCAGCCGATCACACTCAATGCAACGATCACGAACATGAGAAAGCCCAGTCGCGAAACGCCGGCATCGGCGACCCACTTTGCGAGATCGTCAGCGAGCCCCGACAGTCCGATCGCATAGGAAAACAGGAAGGCCGCGTAGACAACGAACAGGATCGAACCCGTTGCCAGGGCGGTCTTGCGAAGCGCACGACGCAGTGCCGCGAAATCGAGCTGCCCCCAAATCCGCGCGACTGCCCAGGCCAGACAGCAACCGAGCGCTGCGCTTTCAGTAGGGGTCACGATGCCGGAATAGAGGCTGCCCATGACGAGCACGATCAGGACACAGAACGGAAGCACGTCGGCCACGACCGCGATCCAGTCGATGCCCTCGCTTTCGGGCTCAACGGGCGCAATCGACGGATCGAGCTTCGCGCGCACTCCCAGATAAATCATGAAAAGTAGGGTGAGCATCAGGCCAGGAATGACTCCGGCAGCGAACAATTCCAGGATCGAGGCCTGCGCAAAGGTCGCGTAGACGATCATCGCGATTGAGGGAGGTATCAGGATGCCCAGCGTGCCGCCGGCCGCGAGCGCTCCACTCGCAATCGAAAGGTTGTAGCCGCGCTCGCGGTACTGCGGCGCCGACACCGTGCCGATTGCGGCTGCACAGGCAACGCTCGAGCCGCTGACCGCCGAGAACATCGCGCAGCCCGCAATCCCAGTCTGAAGCAAACCGCCAGGCAGCCTTCGGACCAAGGGCGACAGGCCGCGGAAGACACGATGGCTCAGGCCGCTTTCGAGCAGGATCTCGGCCATCAGGATGAACAGGGGTATTGCGGTCAGCGTGAAGCTGTTCATGCTGCCCCAACTGACCAGCCCCAAGGACCGGAGACTGTCGACCCCCCCGCTCGCGACGATCCAGGCCACCGCTGCGAGACCCACCGAAAACGGAATCCATAGCCCCGAGACCAACAGCCCGACGAACAGAAGCAGCAGCAGGATCTCGAGCCCATCGCTCATCTTTGGCCCCCAGTTGAACGCAGGCGCTGAGCACCGAGCACGATCTGGAGGACCAGAACGAGTACAAGCAGCAGTACACCGGCTGCCATCAGCGCCTGGGGAATCCAAAGTGGCGTTCGCAGCGTGGTAGCTGCCGTGATCTCGCGTGCGAACGAGCGCATCGAAAGACCCAGCAGATGCCAGAACAAGATCGCCGCAAAACCAAGCGAGGCCAGATCAAACGCAAGCTGGAGGATTTGGCGAGCTCGCCCATGCAGGTGGTCGATCAATGCCTCGACCCGGAACAAGGCCCCCCGATGCAACGCGACCGCCATACCGACGAAGGTCAGCAGCAACATCGCATAGCCGCCCAGTTCGTCGATCACCAGGAAAGACCAGTTGACCAGCCAGCGCAGGAGCGCATCCAGCGATACGAACACCGCCATGCCGGCGATGGTGATCTCGCAAGCGACCGCCGCGCCACTGATCAGGCGGTCGATCACCCGCTGCGCAAGCGGCGACGGATCGTCGCGGTCAATCACTTGCGAAGCTCGGCTCTCACCTTTTGCAGTGCCTCGATCGCCTCGGGGCCGCGCTCGCGGGCCCACTGGTCCCAGTAGGGGGCCAGCTTGCGGGCCGCATCGGCAGTCTGGTCGGCCGTCGCCTGAGTGATCACCATGCCCTTGCCCTTGAGCATCGCAGTGACCTCGTCCTCCTCCTTGAACAACTGCTCTGTGGTGGTCGG
>JBIKVK010000421.1:0-2618 GCA_044356835.1 Burkholderiaceae bacterium | reverse complement strand
GAGCAGTAGAGATCCATGTCTGTTAGCCTGCAATAAAAGGGGCTTGCAGGTGAAGGACTGCGAGCCTGTCGGGTTGAACGTCCCTGATAGCTCGATGTTGTGTAAAGACTGTGTTCGAGCTAGGATCGACCTGCGCAAGTTCGAGTAAGCGAGTTCAGTTCTTTGCTTTTCGTGTGCTCGTCCTGCTTGCGCTTCCGCTTTTGCCTGTTTTGGTTTTTCAAGACCTTCCTGCAGTTGATGGGCTCGAGAAAGCACGCACGACTCAAGCCACCATGGTCGACCTTGCCAGCTATCCAGTAGGGACAGACCCAGATCTCGACCTCAAGCAGATCTTTGTTAAGCAAGATTTGTCCGATGAGCATAAGCTCCTCTTTGCGAAGTTGAAACTAAGGTCTATCGAGAAGGTTGCTTCTCTGGGGTCGGATCTTACAGGATTCAAGAAGGTCGCAGAGAAAGTCTTCCACGAGGCGCTGCCGCCAGGAGACGAGCCCGACAGGGTAGCCGAACGAGAGCTTATCCTCACGTTCTTCGGTACAGTGTGGTATCAGTGCCAGAACCTTGCCAAAGCTCGAGCCGATCAGAGAGTACGGATGGAGGAGGAGCCGCACAAAGTGCCCGAGATTCCTACTCCACAGTACACTGACATGAGAGACAGGTTCGTGGCCCGCCACTCCGACATCATTCTCTCCTATGACATCGAGCCGCACAAGAAGTTCATCGAGAAAATGATCAGAGACCATACGGTGATCGGAGTCTTGCCCTTCTATGAGCTCGGAGAAATAAGAGTTCGAGCAGAAAAGATCGTACCAAGATCGGGACTGGCTGAGACCGCAGACAAGTTGATCCAGATTGCCCAAACGGTGGACGTTGCTGCGGTTAGCACTGACGATGATGCGATGAACAGAATTACTGCCTTTATTATCTCCCTCGAATATACAGGTCTTTGCCCATATAGGACGGCAACCTATGTCGAGGGCAGTATGAAGGGAGGATCTATCGCATATTTGGCAGAGCTTAAGAAGCAGCGTGCCGAGTTCGCTCACACTACAGGACGATCGACGTTGCTGTTTACGGTGCTCGCCGATAAGAAGATACGTCAGATGGTCGAACGCCTTTGCCATAACTACCGCTCGGACTATAAGGAGTACATGGACGCGCTCACGCACGTGCTGACCGAGCATAGGTATCTGTGGCGAGACGCCAGAGACGAGGCCATGAGCTCGACTCCACAGTCAGCAGCATCAGCTCGAGCTAGAGCTGAGCGATCGAGGACTCCTCCGCCCAAGAGAGAAGCGAAGCCAGGCACACCCTCTCCACCTGGCCAAGGGAAACGTGCTCTGCGCAAGCAAAAGGCGGCCGAGAAGGCTCTAAAGAAGATTCCCACCGGAGCTCGAGGAGGAACTCCACCGCCACCGCCACCTGCCAAGACCGACAAGGCAGAGCGTATCATGGCACCGAAGAAGATGTGGGAGGCGGCAATCAAGCTCAAGAAGACTTCGAAGCTGAAGGCCTGCGAATTCTTCAACTTGCCGTCCGACTGTAAGTTTGGTAAAGAATGCAAGCTCAAGCACATATGCCTGGAATGCGGGCAGGAGCACAAGTGGTACGAGGTGCACTTCAAGGGCTAGGATGGCAGCCCGGCGGGGGTCACCTCGGCCGGGCCAAGTCACAGCCAAGATCCTGGTCAGGATCTAGCAGCATGGACTTGGTCGACGATGCCGGCAGAGCCATTTCGATGGCTATATGAACCGTTTCCAGACAGGAAGAAAGTGTTTCTCGAAGTTTTTGCAGGTAAGGCTCGACTGACGCAATGCATGATCGATGCAGGTTACTTGGTCCTGCCTCCAGTCGACATAGAGCTGAATGAGATCGTGACAGAGGTTGTTGACGTCACCGAGCCTCACGTGCGAGCTAAAATTTTTCAGTGGTTGAAAGTTGTGGACTTGGTGCACTTTGGTACGCCTTGTTCTTCCTTCTCTCAAGCGCGTAAAGAAGATGGTGGGCCAGTCCCCGTTAGATCGAGCCAGTTCGTAGAAGGACTTCCTGGATTGGCCGTGGATGACCAGCGGACAGTCGAGCTGGGCAACTACTTAGGTCAGTTCACGATCGATGCCATTCAAGCTCTACCAGTGGGCGCAGTCTGGATGGTCGAAAACCCATATAGTAGTTTCCTATGGCAGTTTCGCCAGTTCGCCACTTGGCACTCAGAGTTTGAGCAGTGGCGCCAAGATCAACAACTGCCAGGCTCAATTTATGTGGCCGATCTCTGTCAGTGTGCGTATGGCACACCATGGCAGAAAAGGACCAAGTGTATGTCCAACTCGAAACAAGTTCTGGATCTCAGCAAGCCCTGTCCAGGCGTCTCTGCTACACACAAGCACGAGTACCTAGAGGGCAAGGTCTGGGATAAGGCGAAGAAGAAGCTCGTGTATAAGACCAAGCAGGCGCAGGTCTATACCTGGGCGTTGTGCCTGGCCATGATGGCTATGTTCGGGAAGGCGGTGATTCCCGGGGCAGCTCACGATCTTGACGGGCGCCTCGACCCATTTGTTCGCACGTACGCGCTGGTGACGCCTGCTGAGGAGCGCAAGAGAGCACTGGGCACGCCTTGCAAGTTC
>JBIKVK010000122.1:0-9577 GCA_044356835.1 Burkholderiaceae bacterium | reverse complement strand
ATCAACTGCGATATCACCAACGGCGCGGCCGATCTTGAGGTCGGCACCCGCTACATCCTCGAGCGCAACGGCGGCGGCAAACTGCTGATCTACGGCATTTCGTCCGGGGCGCTGAAGGCAGCACTTTTTGCACAGAACCACCCGGATCGGGTCGGCCGACTGGCGCTCGATGCGTTTGTGTGGACCGGCGAGAATTCCCATACCCTGGAAAACCGGCGCAAGAAGCTGCCCGAGTACATCGCGAAGAACCGTCGGCCCATCGACCGTGCCTTCGTGCACAGCATCTTTGAGCGGGACCACCCCGATACCGCCGACAAGGCGACCGTCAACGCATTTGCCGACGCGATCCTGACGCTCGACGACTCGATGCCCACTGGCACCTATGTCGACATGTGCTCGAAATTGCCGCTGGTCGACCCCGCCAAGATCAACGTGCCGTGCATGGTGATGCGTGGCGAGTACGACGGCATCGCAAGCTTTGAAGACCTGATCGAGTTCTACAAGCGCTTGCCCAATACCAACAAGCAGTTCAGCGTGATGAAGGGCATTTCGCACGCGAGCTTCCAGCAGAAGAACTACAAGATGGTCTACCACATTCTGCATGCCTATTTCACGATGCCCGAGCCCATCTATCAGGGCTGAACTCTGACCCTTCAAGGAGACGATCATGCGCAAGCGCGCTCTTCTCAAGGTGCTTCCTGTGGCTGTTGCAGCCGCCCTTTCGACGGGCGTCTTTGCTCAGGACTTTCCGGCCCGACAGCCGATCCGGCTGGTGGTGCCGTTCGCCCCGGGCGGGTTTACCGACGTGGTGGCCCGAATCCTGAGCGCCAAGCTCGGTGCTGCGCTCAATCAGAGCGTGGTCGTCGAGAACCGCGCGGGCGCGGGGTCAACGATTGGCACCGAGTCGGTGGCGCGTTCGGCCCCGGACGGTTACAGCCTGGTGATGATCTCCACCACGCACACCGTCAGCCCGGCGATTTACAAGAAGATCAACTACGACCCGATCACTTCTTTCGCGCCGGTCGCAAAGCTGGTCGACTCGGCCTATGTGCTGATGGTGCATCCCAAGGTGCCGGCCAACACGCTGGCCGAGTTCATCGCTTATGCGAAGGAGCGGCCCGGGCAAATCCATTATGCGTCCTCGGGCAATGGCAGCTCCCAGCACCTGATGGCTGCAATGTTTGCCTCGATGGCCGGGATCGAGATGAAGCACGTGCCCTACCGGGGGAGTGCCGGCGCGTCGCAGGATCTGGTGGCGGGGATCGTCGAGAGCAGTGTGGCCGGGGTTCCCAATGCGATGGCCCATGTGCCCTCGGGTCGCCTCAAGGCTCTGGGGGTCACGACCGCCAAGCGCATCCCGCAGATGCCCAACGTGCCGACCTTTGACGAGGCCGGGGTGAAGGGCTACGACGCCTCGGTCTGGCTGGCTCTTCTCGCGCCCGCGGGCACGCCTGCTCCGATCATTGATCGACTCAACGTCGAGATCAAGAAATTGCTGGAGCAGCCCGATACCGCCAAGGCCCTGTTTGATGCCGGTGTCGAGCCTGCCTACGCCGGCCCCGAAGCAACCGGCAAGCTGATTGCGGGTGAGCTCGCCAAGTGGGGCAAGGTCATCGGTGAATTGGGCATGAAGATCGACTGAGTCGGCGGGCCGGGGGGCTCGAACCCCCGGTCGGTCTCAGGTTTTTCGCCTCAGCGGCCGGGCGCCCTGGCCCCGGCCTCGTACCAGCGCCGGATCAGGTCGCGCTCGGCCTCGGTGATCCCTGTGGCGTTGCTCATCGGCATCTGTCGGGTGATGACGGTCTGTTGATACACGGCCTGGGCGTGTCGGCTGAGCAGCTCGGGTGTGTGCAGTGCGACATTTTTCTGGGCGAGGCCCGCATTGTGGCAGGCCACGCAGCGCTGATCGATCACCTGACGGACCGAGGCGTCGCTCAACTCGATCGATGGTCCCGAAGGGCTTGCGGCCCCGGAGCTCGTCCCTCGGTCGCTGGCCGCGCCCTGTGAAAAGCGCCCGTCGCGAAGACCCACGGCGACGATGATCAGCACGATCAAGGCGCTGCCCGCCAGGGCTGCCCGCCAGCTGACCGGTTGGCCCAGGGTCAGCGCCTTGTGGCGGATCACGAAGCTGTGCCGGATCAGGGCCCCGGCAAACATCAGGCTCACCAGCACCAGCCAGTTGTGGTCTCCCTGGTAGAGCCAGCCGTAGTGGTTGGACAGCATGGCGATCAGCACGGGCAGGGTGAAGTAGGTGTTGTGGACGCTGCGCTGCTTGCCGCGCTGGCCATGGATCGGGTCAACCGGCAGGCCCGCCTTCATCTGCGCAATCACCTTGCGCTGCCCCGGGATGATCCACACGAGTACGTTGGCGCTCATCGCGGTTGCCATCATCGCGCCCGTCAGCAAAAAGGCCGCCCGCCCGGCGAAGAGTTGACAGGCGACCCAGGCCGATACGACCACCAGGCCCAGTACCAGAAGCCCGATGGTCCTCTCGCCATTGGGGCGTCCTGTGAAGGTCCGGCAGATCGCGTCATAGGCGATCCAGAAGCCGGCGAGCATCGCAAGCGCAGTGCTGATCGCGGCGAACGGCGTCCAGTCGAACACCCGTCGGTCGATCAGAAAGCTCTCCGCGTTGAACAGATACAGCACCGTGAAGAGCGCAAAGCCGGTGAGCCAGGTCGAATAGCTTTCCCAGAAAAACCAGTGCAGCTTCTCGGGGAGACTTTTCGGCGCCACCATGTATTTCTGCGGGTTGTAGAACCCGCCGCCGTGAACGGCCCACAGTTCGCCATCGACCCCTTTCTTGATCAAATCGGGATCCGTCGGCTTCGTGAGGCTGTTGTCCAGAAAAACGAAGTAAAAGGATGAGCCGATCCAGGCGATCGACACGATCACGTGAGCCCAACGCAGCAACAGGTTGAGCCAGTCGAGAACGTAGAGTTCCATGCGGTCCTTGCAGAGCGAAATTCAATCCCGTGCAGTTTAGGGAGTTGCCGCCTCTGTGTACACTCGGGGCGAGTGCGCTGTGCCTCATCGCAGGGAGCCTGTCTTGAGTTCTGCCGATCGATCGCCCCTCTCCATCGACCGATTGAACGCCGCCCCGGTTGCGGAATTCGTCGCTTTGCTCGAGGGCATCTACGAACATTCCCCCTGGGTCGCGCGGGCCGCGGCCTCGTCGCGGCCCTTCGTATCGCTCCCGGCCCTGCGGCAGGGGCTGATCGAGGCCGTGAGTCAGGCCGATCGCGATGCCCGCCTGGCCTTGTTGCGCGCTCACCCCGAGCTGGCCGGCAAGGCCATGGTGGCCGGTACGCTCACCTCCGATTCCACCCAGGAGCAGAGCCGGGCCGGCCTGACCCATTGCTCGCCCGAGGAGTTCGCCCGGCTTCAGGCACTGAACCGTGCGTACAACGATCGCTTTGGCTTTCCGTTCATCCTCGCCGTGCGCGGCCCCCATGGCCGCGGGCTCAGTCGTGCCGAGATCATCGCCACCTTCGAGCGGCGCCTTGCGCACTCGGTTGAGCATGAATTCGAGGAGGCCCTGCGTAATGTGCACCGCATCGCCGAAGTACGCCTGGCCGAGCGCTTTGCCGAAGTTCCAGCCCTCGGTGACCGCATCCTTGAGCTGTCCGAGTCGCTTGCCCGTTTCAGCGACCCCGGGTTTGCCGAGCGGGGCGAACTGACCGTCACATACCTCACCGAAGCCCACCAGCAGTGCGCGAGGTGGTTGTTGGAGCGCATGCGCGAGGCGGGTTTCGACGAGGTCGAGATCGATGCGGTCGGCAACGTGGTTGGACGCTATCACGGCATGTCCCGGGCTGGTGCGCCCGCGCCCTGGCTGATGACCGGGAGCCACTACGACACCGTGCGTAACGGCGGTCGATACGACGGCCGGCTCGGTATCCTGGTGCCGATCCTCAGTGTCGAGGCGCTTCACCGCTCCGGTCGGCGCCTGCCCTTCGGGATCGAGGTGGTAGCCTTTTCCGAGGAAGAGGGGCAACGCTTCAAGGCGACCTTTCTCGCCTCCTCGGCCCTGGTGGGGGCGTTCGATCCCGCCTGGCTCGATCAGTGCGATGCCGATGGCCACAGCATGCGTGACTGCATGCGGGCGGCCGGCCTGCCGGCGTCGCTCGGGTCCATTGCGGCCCTGCAGCGCACCGCATCGGACTACCTCGGATTTGTCGAGGTGCACATCGAACAAGGCCCGGTGCTGGCCGCACGCAACTTGCCCCTCGGCGTGGTCACCTCCATCAACGGGTCGGTACGCCTGCTGGGCGAGGTGATCGGTCGCGCGAGTCATGCCGGGACCACGCCCATGGGGCAGCGCCGCGATGCGCTGGTGGCGCTCGCCGAATGTGCGCTGGCGGTCGAGCGCATCGGATCCGAGCATCCCGAGACGGTCGCCACCATCGGTCAGTGCGAGGTACCGGCCGGTTCGATCAACGTCGTCCCGGGGCGTTGCCGGTTCAGCCTCGATGTGCGCGCAACGACCGATCCCTTGCGTGACGGTTGCCTCGCGCGAATCCGGTCAGAGATCGAAGCGATCTGTACCCGGCGGGGCGTTGAATTCCGCCTCGAGGAGGTCATGAGGGTCTCGGCTGCACCCAGTGATCCCGTGTGGCAGGCTCGCTGGGAGCGGGCGGTCGCAGGCCAGGGGCTTCACGTTCACAGAATGCCCAGCGGCGCCGGGCATGATGCAATGAAACTGCATGCCCTCATGCCTCAGGCCATGCTGTTTGTTCGTGGTCTCAATGATGGCATCAGTCACAACCCGCTTGAGGCGATCACCCAGCATGATGCCGATCTCGCCTGTCGGGCCTTTGGCGCGCTGCTCGAGGACCTGGCCGCGAACGCCTGAGCGGCGGCCTTGGTGAGGGCCCGCAGCGGAGCCCAGTCCGGGGCCCGGAGCTCAGCTCCCCCGGTAGGTACTGTAGCTCCAGGGCGAGACCAGCAGCGGCACGTGATAGTGCTGATCGGGCCGCGCCAGACCAAAACGGATCACGGCTTCGCCGACAAAGGGCGGGTCGTCCTGCGGCGTGCCACGGCCTGAGAAATAGGCCGCCACCTGAAACACCAGCTCGTAGGTGCCCGGGCGCATCGTTGCTCCGGACAACAAGGGCGCATCACACCGCCCGTCCGCATTGGTGCGGGTACTGACGACCGATTCGCGGCGGCCGCCTTCAAGGCGATACAGCGCGAGGGCCATGCCGGCGGCCGGGCAGCCGTGCGCGGTGTCAAGCACATGGGTGGTCAGCCGGCTCATGCGGTCTGACCCCGATGGGCCCAGGCGGTGGTGTGCCGCTCGACCCAGGAGAAGAGCTCGTACATCGCCATGGCCATCGCCGCCACCACCAAGAGCCCCGCAAAAGCGAGCGGCATCTTCATGGCCGAGCCTGCGGAAATCAGCAGGTAGCCAATCCCTTCGTTGGAGGCGCTCATCTCCGAGACCGTCGTACCGACGAAGGCCAGTGTGATCGCCACCTTGAGCGAGGCGAAGAAATACGGCATGGAGCGGGGCAGGCCCACCTTGATCAATACGTCCATGCGCCGCGCCCCGAGCACCCGCAGCACATCCTCGAGTTCCGGCTCCAGGGTTGCGAGGCCGGTCGCGATATTGACCATGATCGGGAAAAACGAGATCAGGAAGGCGGTCAGGATGGCCGGACCAATGCCGATCCCGAACCAGACCACCAGAATCGGTACGAACGCGGCCTTGGGCAAGGCGTTGAAGGCTGTCATCAAGGGGTACATCGCCGAGTAGGCGACACGCGACGAGCCGATGATAAAGCCCAGGACCAACCCCACCGCGATCGAGATGCCAAAGCCGACCATGGTCGTCCAGAAGGTCCGCCAGGCATGCCTCATGATGGGACCGAACAGGTCGATCAGGGCATGAACGATCTGGATCGGACTCGGAAAAATGAATTCGGAAATCGAGAAGATCGAGCAGATCGCCTGCCAGAGGATCAGGATCACGGCGAGCAGCAGCAGGGGGGCTACCCGCTCGAGGGACTTGGCTTTCACGGGTGCAGGCTCCCTTCAGCTCTTTCGGATCGCACCGATCCGCTCACGCAGGTCGTGCACCCTGTGGGTGAAGGCCTCGGTGTAGGTGATGTCCAGGTCGCGCGGGCGGGGCAGATCGATCTCGCTTTTCGCGAGCAGCCGGCCCGGCCGCTTGCTCATCACATAGACGGTGTCGGCCAGGTAGACCGCCTCGCGCAGGTCGTGGGTGACCAGGATGACGTTGAAGCGCTGGGCGGTCCAAAGATCACGCAGCACGTTCCAGAGCTCTTCGCGCGTGAAGGCATCCAGCGCACCGAAGGGCTCATCCAGCAGCAGCATCTTGGGTTCGTGGATGAGCGCGCGGCATATCGAGGCGCGCTGCTGCATGCCGCCCGACAGTTGCCAAGGGAACTTGTCCTCATAACCTTCAAGGCCCACGGTGGCGAGCAGCCTGGAGGCGCGCTCGGCGAACTCCTTGCGGCGATCGCGAAACTGCGAGCGGTAGGGCTCAACGATCTCAAGCGGCAGCAAAACGTTGTCGAGCGTGGTGCGCCAGGGCAGCAGGGTGGGGGCCTGGAAGGCCATGCCGACGATCTTGAGCGGTCCCGTTACCTCTTGTCCGTCGATGCGGATTTCGCCACGGCTGGGCTTTTTCAGACCGGTGGCGAGCTTCATGAAGGTGGATTTGCCGCATCCCGAGGGCCCGACAATGGCGATGAACTCGCCATCGCGGGTGCTCAGATTGATGTCTTCGACGGCGAACTCGCCCTGGGCGAGGAGCTCCTCGCTGTAGGCGAGCCACACCCCCCGGAAATCGACGAAGGAATCGCTCAAGATGCGCTCACTTGCCCAGGATGTCGCGTTCTTTGGCCGAGGGCAGGAAGCTGCCGTTCCAGATCGTGGCGGGATCGATGCGGGTCTTCGTGCTGAAGGCGTCGGCGACCTGGCTCGCCATCAGCGCAAGGCGGGCCTCATTCACCGCACCGAAGCCTTCGGCGCGGGCATCCGCTGTGGCGATCGAGCTTTCGATGGCCAGGCGCAGGCGGCGGCGCTCCAAGGCGACATCGATGATGCCGTCGCGGGCCTTCACGTGATCGATGGCCGCATCCGGATTGGCCAGGACGTCGGCGACCGACTTGGTGAAGGCGCGCAGGAACCTCCGCACGGCCTCGGGGTCCTTCTGGATCATCTGCTCGGAAGCGATGATGACGTTACCGTAAAGCCGCACACCGAAATCGGGATAGGGCAACACCACGACGTCCGCATCCTTGACGCCCCGTGCGTTGAGGTTCAGCAACGACGTGAAGGTGAACCCGGTGATCGCATCGACATCGCCGCGGGCGAGCATGGTTTCACGCAGCGGCGGATCCATCGACGTCCACTGGATGGACGACAGGTTGAGATTGTTCGCCTTCGCAAAAATCGGGAACGCCTTGCGACCGGCGTCAAACACCGGAGCGCCGAGCTTGCGGCCGTTCAGGTCACCGGGGCCCTTGATGCCTGATTTTTTCAGGGCCAGCACGGCGGCGGGCGTGTTGTTGTAGACCATCATCACCGCCACGGGCTTACTGGGCGCGCCGGGGTTGTTGCCGACGAATTCCATCAGCGCGGCGAGATCGGCAAAGCCCATTTCGTACGTGCCCGAGGCCACACGGTTGACGGCGTTGCCCGAGCCGTTGCCTGCGTCAACGGTCACATCCAGACCTTCCGCCTTGTAAAAGCCCTTGGCATTTCCGGCGAGAAAGAGGGCAGAAGGACCCTCGAAGCGCCAGTCGAGCTGGAACTTGATGTTGCGGGTCTGAGCTTGAGCACCGGCGCTGACCAGGAGCGCACTGGCTGCAACAGAAAGAAGCAGTCTTTTCATGGATAGGACCTCTAAGAAGGAGGACAGAGGGACGGAGCGTCAGAATAAAACCGTCCAATGATACGCAAAGTCCGTGCCGCTGCGGTAAAAGACGAGATTGATCCGGGCTGGTGCGACTCTTCCCGCTCGGCGCCTCAGTCTGGTGCATCGGAGGCCCGTTCGCATCATCGTGTGATCCGACGGCGCGGGGGGACACCGGCGGATGATCCGGTAGCATCGCGGCTTTCGGTCAGACCGTCCATTTGGAACGCAACGGGGAGTCAAGAGCATGGATGCGAGCCAGCGCGAATCGATCCGTCGACGCTATCTGGAGGTAGATACGTCCAACGTCGCCGACGTGCTCGATACGCTCGGACTCTTCGACCAGAGCCTTGCGCCGGAGTTTGCCCCGCAGCCTGCGGGCGCTGGCCGGCTGGCCGGCTGGGCCTACACCCTGCGCGGCCAGATGACCCCCTACCCGATGGGCGGCGACCCGGACAAGATGAAGGCCTGCCAGGGCCTGTCTGCGGGTGATATCAGCGTCTGGAGCGGTGACGGCGAAGGGATCTGCTACTTCGGCGAGCTGATCGCTCTGGGCATGCGCGAGCGCGGCTGCGTCGGTTCGGTGGTCGATGGCGGAGTGCGTGACCTTCGCTGGATCGGCGAGATGGGCTTTCCGGTCTATGCGCGTTACCGCACGCCCACCCAGTCCATTGGACGTTGGAAGGTCAACGCATGGCAGTGCCCGGTTTCAATGCGGGGTGCGACGCGCCCTCAGGTCACCGTGAGGCCGGGCGACTTCATCCTGGGCGATGAAGACGGTGTGATCGTGATCCCGGTCGAAGTGGTTGAAACCGTCCTGGAGCAGGCCGAGGGCCTGTGCGAGAAAGAGCGGCAGATCCGGGCCGAATTGGCCCGAGGCATGACGCTGGCTGAAGCCCTTAGCCGCTTCGGGCACGTGTGACCTGATCCAGCAACCATTCCCGGAACGCGATGAGGGGTGGGAACCCGTCCTTCTCGGGCGGGTGCACCAGGCAGTATCGGTGTCGGCCCGGCACCGAATCGGCAAAAGGGATGGCCAAGTTCGATTGACGCAGGTCCTCTTCGACCAGCACCCGCGTAACCACGCCCACCCCCATGCCCGCCACCACGGCCTGAATCAGGTGCGCGGTGAACTCAAAGAGTGTGCCCTGTTGCATCTTGCGCAGGGACAGTCCGTGCGCGATGAACCAGTCCTGCCAGGCGTGCGGGCGGGTTGAGACGCCCAGCAGCGTGTGCCCATAAAGATCTTCCGGACACGTCAAGGGCTTCTGATCGAGCAGCTTCGGGCTCGCGATCAGCACCCGATCGTCCTCGAGCAGCGGGTGCGCGATCAGTCCCGGCCAGGGCCCCATGCCCGCGGTGATGGCTGCGTCCATACCGCTTTCGCTGAATTCGAAGGGGGTGATCCGGGAGTGAATATGTATCAGCACGCCAGGATGGCGCGTCTGAAAATCGTTCAAGCGCGGCAGCAGCCACTTCGAACCGAAGGTGGGCAGGATGGCCAGATGCAGGGATCCGACGCCGGTTCTAAACGCAATCGTGCGCGCGGTCGCCCCGCGGATCTGCACGAGCGCAGCCCGGATTTCTCGCGCATAGCCCGCGCCGATTTCGGTCAGGCGAATGCTCCGGCCCGAACGGTGAAAAAGCGTCACCTGCAATAAGGCTTCGAGGCTTTGCACCTGCCGGCTGACC
>JBIKVK010000265.1:0-4866 GCA_044356835.1 Burkholderiaceae bacterium | reverse complement strand
GATGTGGCAACCTGGGATCATTGTAGCGTAGAGCGCGCTTGCCTGGTCGGTCGGCGCTCTCTGTCTTTCCAAGGTCTTCGTTTGCAGAGCTTTGAAAAACAGGGTTTTCATGTAACCGTCCAACTCGGCCGGTTTTCGCTTCCAGAGAAGCGTGGCGCACCACTTGAGAGATTTGGGTTTGGTCACCGAGTTTGCGAACTCCTTTCACACTTGAACGGGAACGTCCGAGAGGACCGCCCCGATGTCTGAGAGCTTTTTCGAAAAGCCCATTCTGAACTCGCCCTACCACTACCCAGGGCGCCATTGGGAACTTGACAAGTACGGCCAGCCGACCAACCGGATCATCGAGTCGCGACGTCGCTCCGACCTCATAACGCCCGTCCCGAGGAGCAGGAGGCAGCGTCAGAACAGGGGACAGGGTGATCTGTCACTCGACGCGGGTGATGGCCTGTCAACGCTCGAGCAGGAATACAACCCTACCCCCATAATCAATGAGGTCAGGGCCCATGTCGAAACCTGGCGCAATCTGCCCAAGCCCGACCAGTGGCTGGTGACGCCCGAGACGTCGCGGCTTTTGCAACATTGGCGACATCACGCATTCGGGGGCGTCCAGCCTTTCTTTTGCCAGATCGAGGCTGTCGAGACCGCGATCTGGCTGACCGAAGTCGCACCGAAGATGGGGGCGCGCGTCGCCAAGTTCTGGGAGCATCTCCGGGGAGCCAACGAGCAGGCCAATCCGGAACTGGTGCGGCTTGCGCTGAAGCTCGCGACCGGCGCGGGCAAGACCACTGTCATGGCGATGCTGATTGCGTGGCAGACGGTCAACGCGGTGCGACATCCAAACAGCAAGCAATTTTCCAATCGGTTCCTGATCGTCTCGCCCGGCATCACGATCCGGGACCGGTTGCGCGTGCTGCTGCCGAATGATCCCGACAGCTACTACCGCACTCGCGAGATCACGCCCCCCGACATGCTGCGCGATATCCAGGCGGCCAAGATCGTCATCACCAACTACCATGCATTCAAGCTGCGCGAAAAACTGGAGATCAACAAAGGTACCCGGCAGGCGCTCGAGGGCTGGCGCGGCGACAGGATCCGAACGCTCGAGACCGAAGGCGAGATGATCCAGAGGGTCATGGGCGACCTGATGGGGCAGAAGAACATCGTCGTCCTGAATGACGAGGCGCACCACTGCTATCGCGAGAAGGTGAATGACGCCGATGGCGAGACCGAGGACGACCTGAAGGGCGACGAGAAGTCCGAAGCGAAAGCGAACAACGAAGCCGCCCGGATGTGGATTTCCGGTCTCGAGGCGGTCAAGCGGAAGCTCGGCATCAGCCTTGTCTACGACCTGTCGGCCACACCATTTTTCCTGCGTGGGTCTGGTTATCGTGAAGGCACGCTCTTCCCCTGGACCATGTCCGACTTTTCCCTGATGGACGCCATCGAATGCGGGATCGTGAAACTGCCGCGCGTACCGATAGCGCAGAACTCGCCTGAAGATAGCCTGGTCTTTCGCAATCTATGGGACCACATCGGCAAGGCGCTTCCCAAGAAAGGCAGGACGGCGGGCGGAAAGGCTGCGGATCCGCTTGAACTGCCGCCGAAACTACTCGGCGCACTCGATGCTCTTTATGGGCACTATGAAAAGACCTATCAGCTCTGGCAGGAAGAGGGTATCGGCGTACCGCCGGTTTTCATAGTCGTCTGCAACAATACGGCAACCTCCGAACTGATCTACAAGAATATCTCCGGTTTCATCCGAGAAAAAGACGATGGGAATTCATCGGTCCTCGAAAACGGTCGTCTCGCTCTCTTCCGAAATTACGACGAAAATGGAGCGCGGTTGCCGCGGCCAAACACGATCCTGATTGACAGCGCCCAGCTCGAGTCCGGAGACGCGCTCGACAAGGATTTCAGAGAGCTGGCAGCGGCGGAGATCGCGCAGTTCAAGCGCGAACTGATCGAGCGGACGGGTGACATCACGGCAGGCGACAAGATCGATGAAGCCACCCTGCTGCGGGAGGTGATGAACACCGTCGGCAAGAAGGGGCGCCTGGGAGAGCAGGTCCGCTGCGTTGTCTCGGTCTCAATGCTGACTGAAGGGTGGGACGCAAACACCGTCACCCATGTTCTCGGCGTACGCGCCTTCGGCACACAGCTCTTGTGCGAGCAGGTTGTGGGCCGCGCCTTGCGCCGCCAATCCTATGACCTGAACGACGAAGGCCTCTTCAACGTCGAATATGCCGATGTTCTTGGCATCCCCTTCGATTTCGCGGCCAAACCAGTCGTCTCCGCCTCGGCCAAACCACGCGAGACGGTGCGCGTCCACGCCGTCAAACCCGAGCGGGATGCATTGGAGATCGCTTACCCCCGGGTCGAAGGCTACCGGGTCGAACTGCCCGATGAGCGGCTGGAGGCCAGCTTTGCCCCCGACCATGTGCTGGACCTCTCGCCTGAACTTGTCGGCCCTTCGGTCGTCAGCATGAGCGGGATCGTCGGCGAGAGGGTTGATCTGACGTTGGAGCATCTGCACGAAATGCGGATGTCGACGATCCTGTTTCGACTTACCCAACACCTCCTTTACCGCAAATACCGTGACGCCGGCGATGACCCGAAGCTGCATCTGTTCGGTCAGCTCAAACGCATCACTCGCCAATGGATCGATGGCGGATATCTGCGTTGCACCGGCGGAACCTTTCCCGCGCAGGTGCTCTATCCCGACATCGCCGACATGGCCGCCGAACGCATCAAGGCCGCGATCACGCTCACGCTCGAGGGATCGCAGCCGGTCAAGGCGATCCTCGACCCCTACAACCCCACGGGCTCGACCGGCTTCGTCAACTTCACGACCTCCAAGCCCCTGCGCTGGCAGACCCGACCCGACCGATCGCATGTCAACTGGGTCGTCTGCGACGGCGAGTGGGAGGCCGAGTTCGCCCGCGTCGTCGAGAGCCACCCCCGCGTGCTCGCCTATGTCAAGAACCAGGGGCTGGGGTTCGAGGTGCCCTACCTCATGGGCTCGACGCGGCACCGATACATCCCCGACTTCATCGTCCGCGTCGATGACGGCCGGCCAGACCCGCTGAACCTCATCGTCGAGATCAAGGGCTATCGGGGCGAGGATGCCAAGGAAAAGGCCAACACCATGCGCAGCTACTGGGTGCCCGGGGTGAACAACCTTGGCCGCTTCGGCCGCTGGCAATTCGCCGAATTCACGGCCGTCTACGAAATGCAATCCGAGTTTGCCAACCTGATCGGCACTCTGACCGGAGCGAAAAGATGACTCTCACTATCGCTGTGATTGAGCGCGCGCGCGCACACCTCTGCACAGATGCCCCATTCCTGCAACGAATCAGACAAGACGGCAAACTGACCGCCGCCACTGTCGAAGAGATCGCGTCCGAATACCTGGTGCGCCGGAACCTCGGCAAAGGAAATAGGCTGCAAGAGGTCGCCAACCACATGAACGAGGCAATCGCTTCATGGCCGGTCGATCTTGCAGGTCGGGCGCAGTGGTGCTTGACTTGTGACACTGGCATGAAGTCGAATTTGGTACTATACCACAATCCCATGTCGGCCGTCTCCAAGCTCGCTTGGTTCCTTCGCCCCAAGGGCTGGACGCTTTACGACAGTTTCGCGCGGAATGCCGTCAGATCAGGTGGAGCTAGCAACTCCAAACGCCTTATCCGCTTCTACAATGCGCTGGAACGGAACGGATTCCAGGACGCATCCGAAAAGATCGAAACGATCCTAAGTGGAACGCCCTGGTCGCAACTGAACGGTGCCCGGGTGCTTGACTCATACATGATGCTCGCCGGTGGCTTTCCGTTCCGGCTCAGGAACGACGCGGCAAGGAAAGGCTTCCTAGACGCATTACCCGCTGAAAGTGGCGTTGCTTTGTCAACATTGGCGACTCGTATCGAGACTGACCTGGCCCAGCACAGATTCATCAAATTCGTCCGGAACCCGCACTGATGGCCAAAAAACCCATCGAGGTCGAAACCCTCACTCATGACGCCACGCGCAGGAACATCCCGACGGCGGAATACGAAAGCCTGATGCGCGAGCAGGACAAGGCGCCGGTGCGGCTCGCCTATGAGCGGCGCAACCGCGATCTCGATCCCCAGCTGGTCTGGCGCGGCAAGGATGAGCAGGACTGGTCGGACCTGATCGTGCAGGCGCCGCCGCTCTATATCCAGGAAAAGGTCCACCCCAAGGTCATCATCGACGATCTGAAGCGCGAGACTGCGGCGCGCGCGAGTGCCGCCAGACCCGCCCCGCAGTTCGACCTCTTCGCCGATTTCAACGGCCTGCCGGATGCCGAGGCCGCGACCGAGTTCTACCAGCACGATCAGCACTGGTCGAACCGGATGATCAGTGGCGACAGCCTGTCGGTGATGGCCTCGCTGGCCGAGCGTGAGGGGCTGCGCGGTCAGGTGCAGTGCATCTATGTCGATCCGCCCTATGGCATCAGGTTCAACTCCAACTTCCAGTGGTCCACCACCTCGCGCGATGTGAAGGATGGCGACCGCACCCATGTGACGCGCGAACTCGAACAGGTCCGCGCCTTTCGCGACACCTGGAAGGACGGCATCCATTCCTACCTGACCTACCTGCGCGACCGGCTGACCGTGGCGCGGGATTTGCTGAGCGAGTCGGGCAGCATCTTCGTGCAGATCGGCGACGAGAACGTCCACCGCGTGCGGGCGCTGATGGATGAGGTGTTTGGGGATGAGAATTTTGTTGCAGAAATCGCATTTCGGAAAACCAGTGGTGCTGGTAGTATTTCCGGAAAAACAAACACGCTAGCTGGTGTATTTGATGTTATCATTTGGTATGCAAAAAAGAAAGATGCCGTAAAGT
>JBIKVK010000272.1:0-4717 GCA_044356835.1 Burkholderiaceae bacterium | reverse complement strand
GTATCGCCAGTTGTTTTGGCCCAAAGAATATGGAGAAAAGGGAGCTGGTGCAATAAATTGGCTTGAAAGTCCTAACCTTGAAAGGAGGCGTGTTTCGGCAAGCGACGATGTGAATGATCTAGTCAAGAAGGGCTGGAGACTTTTTGGGTCTGACAATCTTACTTCAGGATCAGGAAGTGACAAAACACGATATCCAATTCACTTTGGGGGGTTGGAATTTCGGCCGGGAAGGCGAGTTTGGCGAACTAGTGATTTTGGAATGGTTAGGGTTGAAAAAGCTGGTCGCCTTCTATTGTCTGGGGCAAATATTTGGTTCGCGACTTACTTAGATGACTATCCGGCAAGACCTCAGAATAATCTGTGGGAAGATACAATTAATAGTTTTTCCTCGGACCGGGTTTACGTCGTCCAAACAAACGTCAAAGTTGTCGAACGCTGCATTCTGATGACCACCGACCCCGGCGATCTGGTGCTCGATCCTACCTGCGGCTCGGGCACCACGGCCTATGTCGCCGAACAATGGGGGCGGCGCTGGATCACCATCGACACCAGCCGCGTCGCCATCGCGCTCGCCCGCTCCCGCCTGATGGGCGCGCGCTATCCCTATTACCTGCTGGCCGACAGCCCCGAAGGCCAGCAGAAAGAGGCCGAGGTCACGCGCTCCGTCCCCAGATCCACACCCACCCACGGCAGCATCCGCCAGGGCTTTGTCTACGACCGCGTGCCGCACATCACGCTGAAATCCATCGCCAACAACGCCGAAATCGACGTGATCTGGGACAGGCTCCAACCCGCCGTCGAGGACGCCATCACCGACCTGAACGCCGCCCTTGCGGGCCACCCGCAGCCCTTCAAGGTGGAAACCGGCGGCCGCGCGGGCGCGAAGATCGACTTCACCGCGAGCGGGCAGGTCAAGCTCCCCTCGGGCGAGGCGGCCCCGGCGAACGGCTTCATGGAATGGGAAATCCCGCGCGAGGCCCCCTCCGGCTGGCCTGCCACAGCACTTGCCGCCCTGAAACGCTTCTGGGAGGCGCGCATCAGTCGCCAGCGTGAGATCGACGCCAGCATCGCCGCCAAGGCCGAGTTCGAGTTCCTCTACGACAAGCCCTTCACCGACCCCGGCCGGGTGCGCGTCGCGGGGCCCTTCACGGTCGAGAGCCTCTCACCCCACCGGACGCTCGCGGTCGACTGGGACGACGAGCTGATCGACACCCACGAGGCCGCCGAGGGCAGGCGCAAGGCCGCCGAGGCCCCGCGCGAGGTCCTTGATTTCGCGCAGATGATCCTCGGCAACCTCAGATCCGCGGGCGTCCAGCAGGCCCACAAGGAAGACCGCATCACCTTCACGAGCCTCTCGGGCTGGCCCGGCAACCGGATCGCGGCCGAGGGGCGGTTCATGGAGGGCGAGGCGGAGAGGCGCGCGGGCATCTTCATCGGCCCCGAGTTCGGCACCGTCAGCCGCCCCGATCTGGTGGCGGCGGCGCGCGAGGCGGGGGATGCGGGCTTCGACGTGCTCGTGGCCTGCGCCTTCAACTATGATGCGCACAGCTCGGAGTTCGACAAGCTGGGGCGCATCCGCGTGCTGAAGGCCCGGATGAACCCCGACCTGCACATGGGCGGCGAGTTGAAATCGACCGGCAAGGGCAACCTGTTCGTGATCTTCGGCGAGCCGGATATCCGCATCTCCGAGGTGGGGGATGGGATGGTGCAGGTGCAGGTCTTCGGCGTCGACGTCTTCAAGCCCCAGACCGGCGAGGTGCAGAGCGAGGGGACCGACGGCATCGCGCTGTGGATGCTCGACACCGATTACAACGAGGAGTCCTTCTTCGTCCGCCACGCCTATTTCCTCGGCGCCAACGACCCCTACAAGGCGCTGAAGACGACACTCAAGGCAGAGATCGACGAGGAGGCGTGGGAGAGCCTGAACTCTGATGTGTCGCGCCCGTTCCCGAAGCCCAAGTCGGGGCGGATCGCGGTGAAGGTGATCAACCACCTCGGGGACGAGGTGATGAAGGTGTTTGAGGTGGGGTGATGGCGGTTCTTTGCGAAGCGATTTCCGTTGTTGTTAACGCAGAGCGCGCCTTGGCTGCCTTCGGCTCGTTCGAGGCCTTCAAGCAGATCGTGCCAAACGAAACGCTGGTCGCTGACAACGAGTTGATGCGTGTCGGCTTCATGGATCCGGAGGACGTAAAGGCTTTCATCGACCTGCTGGAGCTAAAAGGGTTGACCTACATTCGGGATGGTCAAGCGATTGATCTTGTCGTGGTTGATCAAATGCGTGGAACCATGGTCGCTTGTGAATGGATCGAGTTTGGGAAGATCCCGCTCTCCGGTGGTGATGTTTCGGCAGCGAGGATAAAGGGCAGCACTTCTACCCAGCTCTTCACTCCTGATGGCTGGCAAATTGAGGGGTCCCTGAGTCAGACGTTTGGGTTCGTTCCCAACGGCCGGAAAGACAAGGCGTTGCAATTTCTCCGACATGAGAGAGGTCTCGATGTCTACTTTAACGCCTTGACCGGAAAAGAAGTGTATGTGGGAAGGACTGGAGTTGGGTCACAATGACCGAATTCCGAATTGCCGACACCTTCACCGATAGCCTCGCCCGCCTGACCGCGCAAGAACAGAAATCGGTCAAGACCACCGCTTTCGACCTGCAATTGGATCCGAGTGGGAACGGCCTGTCCTTCCACAGGCTTGACCGAGCCAAGGACCCAAACTTCTGGTCTGTGCGGGTCAATGCCGACCTCCGGATCATCGTTCACCGCACCGCGTCCAGCATCTTGCTGGTCTATGTCGACCACCATGACGACGCCTATCGATGGGCCCAAAGGCGCGCCATCCGACGACCGGCGCCATGCAACTCGTCGAGGTGCGTCAGCGGTTTGAAGCAGGCACGCTTCTGTTCCGCCTCGCCGACAGAGAAGCTGCGAAGGTACCACCTGGCAATTCGCCCCTCGGGAATCAGCCTTCCAATCCTGACGCGGGCAGGACACTCCCGAAACTGTTCGACAATCTGCGCAAGGCCGAATTGCTCTCCTTCGGCGTACCCGACGAGTGGATCGACGACGTGCGGGCAGCGACCGAGGACAATCTCTTCGATACCATCGCGCATCTGCCGCAAGAGGCGCAGGAGGCTCTCCTGAAGCTCGCCGTTGGCGAGAAGCCGGAGCCTGCCGAGCGCGCGCCGGAGGGGGCCGACCCGTTTGCCCACCCGGATGCCCAACGCCGCTTCCGCGTGCTGGCCAATGCAGATGAGCTTAGGATGGCGCTCGACTTCCCTTGGGAGAAATGGGCGGTGTTCCTGCACCCTGCCCAAGCGGACCTCGTGAAACGCTCCTATTCGGGCCCGACTCGGGTTTCGGGTTCGGCCGGTACTGGAAAGACCATCGTGGCCCTGCATCGCGCGGTTCACCTTGCCCGCAGCAATCCCCAGGCGAGCGTGCTGCTGACGACGTTTTCGAAGCCGCTGGCCAATGCGCTCCGGCGCAAGCTCGCGAGCCTTGCGGGCAACGAGCCGCAGATCTCAGCGCGCATCACCGTGAAGGCTGTATCGGCCGTCGGCTATGACCTCTATTCCGAACGCTTCGGACAGCCGCAGATCGCGCCGACTGCCCTGATCAGGTCACTGATCGAAAAGGCCGCTACGGAGGAGGCGGGCCACCGCTTTGCCACCCGATTCCTGATCGGAGAGTGGGCGGACGTCGTCGATGCGTGGCAATTGCGTTCTTGGGAAGACTATCGCGACGTGTCTCGGCTGGGACGGAAGACGCGGATCGGCGGCAAGCAGCGCGAGACCCTATGGGCGATCTTTGCGCGCGTCCGTGCCGCATTGGAAGAGCGTGGTCTGGTGACATGGTCGTACATCTTTGGCCGCCTCACGGACAGCCTGACCAGGAGCGGCCACCGGCCCTACGACTTTGCCGTGATCGATGAGGCGCAGGACCTCGGGGTTGCAGAGGCGCGATTCTTTGCCGCCCTGGCGGCCGGGCGGAGTGACGCGCTTTTTTTTGCCGGCGACCTCGGCCAGCGCATTTTCCAGCAACCCTTCTCCTGGAAGGCGCTGGGCCTCGATGTCCGTGGCCGGTCATTCACGCTGCGGATCAACTACCGCACGTCGCACCAGATCCGGATGCAAGCCGACCGACTCCTGCCGTCGGCCGTCTCGGATGTCGACGGGAATTCGGAAGGGCGACGTGGAACGATTTCCATCTTCGACGGACCGCCGCCGATGGTCTTGGCCTGTCGTGATGTCGACCACGAGAACCGAACGGTTGCAAACTGGATTGCGGAGCGGCTGAAGGAAGGACTTGCGCCTCGTGAAGTTGGCGTCTTTGTGCGGTCAGAGGCAGAACTGAAACGCGCGCGCGTCGCGGTCAAGGAGGCTGGTGTGCGCGCCGTCGAGTTGAGCGACAAGGTCGAAGTCGAAGAAGGCGCCGTCGCCATCAGCACAATGCACTTTGCCAAGGGCCTCGAATTCCGGTCCGTCGTCGTCATGGCCTGCGACGACGAAGTGATCCCGCAATCCGAGCGTATCGAGACGGTAGCCGACGACGCGGACCTCGAGGAAGTCTACAACACCGAAAGGCACCTTCTCTATGTGGCCTGCACGCGTGCAAGGGATCACCTGCTGGTGACAGGCGTCACCCCGGTTTCGGAGTTTGTTGATGACTTCGTTGCGTGACAAACAGGAACGGGTAGCGGCCCCCTCATTCTTGTT
>JBIKVK010000121.1:0-9611 GCA_044356835.1 Burkholderiaceae bacterium | reverse complement strand
TAATTCGGGCCATGAAAGCCAGGATACCGCTGGATTATTCTGCGGTTCGAAACCGTCGGACATCAATTCCTGCAATTGTGTTTTTCCGGGCTCGATCGCATCGACCGCCGCACGCGCGCTCTGAAAATCCGACCAGGGCATATCGGTACGTTCCTGCGAGCGCGGCAGCAGGCTGGAGCATGCGGTGGTCGCCCCGACAATCGCCATCAGCAGTGCGAATCGCGCAACCCGTCTTTCAGGATGTCCCAGTCGAATGCGATTCGCTCCGGAAAACTCCCGAGGCCCTATCCGCCGCAGCGAAGCTGGTTTTTTGAGACTGGCAGGGGGCATGAGGCGACCAAGGTAGACTCTTTGGAGCGAAAAGCGCGATACTATTCAGTTTCTCCGATCTCTCCACCGCTTTGGATCGGTCCTCACGATCCGGGACATCAACCCGCTTGACTTCGTTCAATTCTGAGAGCCAACCCGGTCCGGCAACGCCCGGCCTGGAAACACCCAACCCCACCGGCGCCGACTCGCCTGTCGAGCCCGAGGGCTTTGAGACGTTCGGTCTGGCAGAGCCGATCCTTCGCGCCGTCCGCGAGCTCAATTACAAGGTACCCACCCCGATCCAGGCTCAGGCCATTCCCATCGTGATGAAGGGGCGGGATGTCATGGGGGCCGCCCAAACCGGGACCGGCAAGACGGCGGGATTCGCATTGCCTATCATCCAGCGCCTGCTCGTGCATGCCAATCCGAGCGCCTCGCCGGCGCGACACCCAGTGAGGGCTCTGGTTCTGGCGCCTACCCGGGAGCTTGCCGACCAGATTTTCGTCAATGTGCGCGACTATGCGCGCCATACCCACCTGCGGACGGCGGTGGTGTTTGGCGGTGTGGACATTGGCCCCCAGATCGCCGCGCTGCGCCAGGGGTGTGAGTTGCTGATTGCGACTCCGGGGCGACTGCTCGACCACGTCGGCCAGCGAACCGTTTCTCTTGCGCAGACCGAGATTTTCGTGATGGACGAGGCCGACCGCATGCTCGACATGGGGTTCTTGCCCGACATCCAGCGCATCATCAACCTGCTGCCTCGTCAGCGGCAAAACCTGATGTTCTCGGCGACTTTTTCCGAGGACATCCGAAGGCTCGCCGCGAGCTTCCTGAATGACCCGATATCGATTGAAGTGGCGCGTCGCAATGCCGCTGCCGATACCGTCGAGCAGGTGGTCTATCGCGTGCCTGATTCCGAATCCAAGCGCCTCGCTGTGGCGCAGCTGATTCGCAGCCGAAACCTTTCGCAGGTCATCGTCTTCACCAACACCAAGATTGGTGCCGGTCGCCTCGCGCGCCAGCTCGAGCGTGACGGGCTCAACGCCAACGCAATCCACGGCGACAAGTCGCAGCAGGAGCGCTTGCTGACTCTGGAGCAGTTCAAGAAGGGCGCAGTCAGCGTGCTCGTTGCGACCGACGTCGCGGCGCGCGGGCTAGATATCGCAGAGTTGCCCGCGGTCATCAACTACGACCTCCCCTACAGTCCCGAGGACTACATTCACAGGATCGGACGGACGGGCCGGGCGGGGGCCTCTGGGGTGGCACTTTCGTTGATGACGGCGGGCCCCGACGAGCGCCTTCACCTTGAGATCGAAAGGCTTCTCAAGCGGAAACTTCCGCTCCAGAATCTTCAAATCGACGCCGCGGACCATCCCGAGCGGCGTCGCGACCGTGCAGCGGCCGACGATGCTCGCGATTCATCGCGAAGACGCGGCACGGTCGAGGCGGATCGGTCCAGGCGCGCGCCTGAACCGCACCGCGTGCCGGTGGATCCGTTTTTTTATACCCCATATGAGCCTGTGGCGGCCGCTGATCCCCGGGAGTCCGCTCAGGCTCCGTCCCGTTCCGTTACCCGTCCGCGGCGGGCTGTAGCGGCCTTGCTCGGCGGCGGCCCCAAGCCCTGAGTTTCTCAACGCGCCATCCACCGGCTCTTTTGCCATTGGTCGACTGCGATGGGCCAGAACTGATCGAGTGCATCGGTCTCGATCCGCTTCAGCCCGAGGTGAACAATCGCAGCATTCAGGGCGTCAATGGGCGGCTGGTCGTCGATCGAACCTGCGCCGTTCTGCTTTGAAAGCTTCCGTCCATCTGCGGCCACAACGACGGGCAGATGAAGGTAACGCGGTCGCTCAAGCCCGAGGCACCGCTGCAGGAAAATCTGTCGAGCCGTGGAACCGGCCAGATCTTCCCCCCGAACGACATCGGTCACGCCTTGCTCGGCATCATCAACCACTGCGGCGAGCTGATAGGCCCAGGGCCCATCGGCACGCCTGAGCACGAAGTCGCCCACACTTTCAGGGAGATTTTCCTGAGTTTCAGTGCCCGCCCGATCGGTCCACTGAATCCGGGCCTCCGGGTCGATGCGAAGCCGCCACGCCCGGCCGGGGCGCCCCGGGGCCAGGCCGTTCCGACAGGTGCCCGGGTAGACCGGCTCACCCTCGATCGGCGCGCCTGCAAACAGAATGCGTGAGTCGGCAATTTCGCGGCGCGAGCAGGCACAGGCGTAGACGCGACCCGCGGCTTCAAGACGCTCAAAGGCGTGCTCGTACAGCTGAATTCGGTGGCTCTGCCAGACGATCGGTCGGTCACTGTGCATGCCGAGCCGAGCCAGGGTGTCGATGATCGAGCGGTCAGCCTGAGGGCGTGAGCGGGCTTGGTCGATGTCCTCGATTCGCAGGAGCCAATGCCCCCCGTGGGCGCGTGCATCCAGAAAACTCGCCACGGCCGCGACCAGGGATCCGGCATGAAGCGGACCGGTCGGAGACGGGGCGAATCGGCCCACGTAGGCCTGGCGCATCGCGCGGGCGCTGCTCATGTGGGCAGACCGCTTCCGATGTGGGCCGGTGAGGCCAGCAAGCGCGTCCGTACCCGCCCCACCTTCAGCCGGGAAAGCCACCAGTCGAGCGCGTGGCCTCGCCCCACTTTTCGCCATGCGTAGCGCAGGCTCGCAGGGGGCTTGGGGGAAATGAGCCGAAGGCTGACGAGACGGCCCGCCGCGACATGGGGGTGGGCAAAGTTCCAAGGGAGGTAGCCACATCCCAGACCCGCCAGGTGTGCCTCAAGTTTTAACTGAAAGCTGGACACTGTGAGGGTGGGTTGGCCTGGCAGCACGCCGCTGGTGCGCGCGGTCAGCGCGCGTGCGGTGTCGGCCACCACCACGGCGCGATGACGTTCGATTTGGATATCCTCGATCGGGGCCCGAATCGAGGCGAGCGGGTGGTGCGGCGCCACGCAAAATGCAAATCGGACCTCGCCGAGCGAGGCGATGCCGAAGCGTTCAGCGCCAGAGGCGCCTGCCGGTGCTTCGAAGGGGGCGCCGATGGCCAGATCGGCCCGCCCTCCGATCAGCGCATCCCACGAGCCCTGCAAGACCTCTTCCGAGATGCGGAGTTGGGTCGGCGCCTTCAGGCGGTCGAAATCAGCAATCAACGGAATCAGTCGCTCAAAGGGGATGGTGGCATCGAGCGCAATGCAGAGCTCGGGCTCCCAACCGCTCGCGACGCGCTGCGTTTCCCGGCGCAGGTCTTCAGCCTGGCGCAAGAGCTCCCGCCCACCCGCGAGCAAGGCTTGACCCGCGGCGGTGAGCTCTGACCTCCGACCACGGCGGTCGAAGATCAGTACGTCGAGCGACTCCTCGAGCTGCCTGATCTGATAGCTGAGCGCCGAGGGCACACGACCGAGTGCGCGGGCAGCGGCCGCAAAGCTGCCCAGTCGCGCAATCAGATCGATGGTCTCGAGCGCATCCAGAGAAATGCTCATTGTTCAAATTATTTGAATGCTGTCTTCGAATTGTACTGGCCCTTTCGATCTGAAGCGCAGGCAGAGTATTGTCTGTCAGTCAGTCTTCCGCAGGCTCCAGTCGCACATCCGGTGAATGTCAATGAATCAAATCCGTCGAAGCCACGAACGGGGTTTTGCCGATCTCGGTTGGCTTCAGTCCCGCCACAGTTTTTCATTTGCCTCCTACTTCGATCCTCAATTCGTTCAATACGGTCCTCTGCGGGTGATCAATGAGGACTGGATTGCGCCGGGAACGGGGTTCGGCATGCATGGCCACCGAGATATGGAGATCCTCACCTATGTCCTCGACGGGGCCATCACGCACCGCGACAGCATGGGAAACGAGTCGGTCGTTCGTTCTGGAGAGGTGCAGCGCATGAGTGCCGGCTCCGGGGTAATGCACTCCGAGCACAATCGCGAGTCTGTGCAGACCCACATGCTGCAGATCTGGATCACGCCCCACGCTCCGGGCGGGGCTCCGAGTTATCAGGAGGGTGCTCTCGATCGCAAGGCGACTCGTGGAGCCTTTCAATTGGTCGCATCGCCGGATGAGGGCGCGGGTGCGGTCCGCATCGGGCAGGATGTGCGTGTCTGGGCGGGCTGCTTCGACGGAGTCGAGCGCGCGGAGCTTCAAATTGCAGACGGCCGCCGCGTTTATGTTCATGCGGCTCGCGGGGAGTCTTACATCAATGGCCAGCCTCTTGGGGCCGGTGATGCGCTGATGTCGACCGGTGCGAATCGAATCACGGTTCAAGCCGGTCGTGAGTCCGAGTTGCTTGTCTTCGACCTTCCATGAATGGTCGTTCCTTACTTTTCTGATCAGGAGTTTTAGATGACCCAAGTGGTGATTGCATTTCATTCCGGCTACGGCCATACCCGCGTGATTGCCGATGCGGTGGCTCGCGGAGCGTCCGAGGTGGCGGGAACCGAGGTTCAAAGCATCGATGTGTCGAAGATCGACGATGCGGGCTGGGCCGCTCTCGCGGCTGCCAATGCCATCGTGTTCGGAGCTCCGACCTACATGGGGGGGCCCTCGGCCCAGTTCAAGGCATTTGCTGATGCCAGTTCCAAAGCCTGGTTCACTCAGGCCTGGAAGGACAAGATCGCGGGGGGCTTCACCTGTTCCCTGTCCATGAGCGGCGACAAGTACGCCACATTGATGTCCATGGTCACCCTTGCCATGCAGCAGGGCATGATATGGGTCAGCCTGGGTCAGATGCCGGCGGCCAAGCCGGGCGCTCCGGACCTGGCGAACCGCATCGGTTCTTACATCGGCGTCATGGCGCAGGCCGACAATGTGCCCCCCGAGCAAAGCCCTCCCCAGGGTGACATCGAAACGGGCCGGCTCTACGGACGTCGGATTGCGGAATTCGCGGCCAAGCGCGCCCGCAGCTGAGGCGGCCTCCAGGGAGCTGTGCTCAGCGCTGACGAGCCTCGATCAGTCGTCGGGCCAGCTCCGCAAAACCTGCGCCGAAAGGGGCCTGGGTCAGATAACGCGGCCGATGGGCCATATGGGCCAGGTGGCGTGAAATGTTGGCCACCCCGACCGAGTGTTCAAATCGGGCAAACAGAGTGGCGTCGTTGGGGGCATCACCGATGCAGGCCCAGCGGGTGATCGCCTGTTCGGCATCGAGTCCCCAGTGCTGCGTCAGGAGCTGAAGGGCACTGGACCCCTTGTCGAACTGTCCGAACCATCCGTTCACATGAATGCTGCTGGGTTGGGCCTGCATCCCCTCTTCGCGCAGGATATGGACGATCCGCTCGATCTGAGGCGAGGTCAGTCTCGGAATCGCCTCGGCAATATCGATCGCCAGGTCGACCAGGCGAAACGGTTGATCTCCGGCCAGTCGCGCCGACGGAACTTCCCTGAGCACGCGCTGGCCGATCTGGGTACGCCGTTCTGCGGTGGCGCGCCGGTCAGCTTCGCTCTGCATCAGGATCGTTCGGATGCCCCCTCCCTCGCGGACCATGCAGAGGGCGCCGGTTTCGCCAATCACTGCTGCGACCGGCCAGAGCCTCAGGATCATGTCGCACCATCCCGCGCTTCGACCGGTGACGGGGATTACGCGCACTCCGTGGTCGGACAGGGTGCACAGTGCCGCATAGGCCTGGACGCTGAGGCGGCCGTCGGTCGTCAAGGTGTCATCCAGGTCCGTGAAAAGGCCATCGATGGCGCTTGCCGGGAGGTCGGCGAGGGGGCGAGGGCTTGCAGCGGGGGCATTCATGACGACCTAGTTCCGTTCAAGCCGGGCCCGGTCCCTGTATGGTCCCCGGCGGGTTCGGACTCAAAGACCGCTCTGGGTTCGCGCGCGCTGCGGATTTCGTTCACGATCAAAGCGATGACGATCAGAGCGCCCCCTTGCAGGGTGGTCATGGAGGTCGCCTCGCCTGCTCCCAGCCAGACCCACAGCGGCCCAAGCACGACTTCGAGGAGCGCGATGAGAGACACTTCATGGGGCTTGAGCTTGCGCGCCGCGCGCACCATCAGCCAGCACGGCAGCGCAAGCTGAAACGCGCCCAGAAGGGCCAGTACCAGGAGGTCTTCGGCGTTCGGAAGGGTACCGCCCGAGGCCATGAAGGGTAGGAGAACCAGGCAGGACAGCAGGGCCCCCAGCAGTACGGCGGGCGCCAGGTCGACCCGCACGCCCGTTCGACGAATCGTGACGAGATTGATCGCCGAGGCAAGCGGTACAGTTGCTGCGATCAGCAGTCCCTCCGGCCCTTCTGTCGATAGGGCCTCGCGGACCATCCACCACAGCCCTGCGGCGGCGATGCCAATCACCATCCAGGTCGCCCCCGCGATCCTCTCGCCCAGGACAGCCCGACCGAGCAATGCTGCAAGAAGCGGCGACAGGCCGATCATCAGCAGGGTGTTGGCGACACTGGTCATCATGATCGCGATCATGAAACTCGTGAACATGACCGACCACATCAGACCCGAGAACACACCGACCATACCCATGCGGGTAACGGCACGGCCCGCCTGACCCCGATGCTCAATCGCGAGGATCACGATCATGGTGAGCGCACAAAAAAGGCTGCGCCAAAAAGCGGTTCCGGTGGCGCTGGATGAATCGAGTAGGCGCGACAAAAGGCCGGCGCTGCTCCAGAGGACAGCGCAGACCACGAGCAGCAGGGCTGCGCCCGAGCGCCTGGAGGGCCAGTCAGACCATGGTGAACTCATTTTGTCGGCCGATCCGCGGGCTCAAAAAGGTAGAATTCTACCGATGAGCGCCCCGCGTTTTGTCCACCTGCGAGTCCACACCGAATATTCGATCAGCGACTCGATCGTGCGCATCGACGACCTGGTCAAAGCGGCCCGTGCTGACGGCCAGGGGGCGCTTGCGGTCTCAGATCTGGGCAATCTGTTCGGATGGATCAAGTTTTACAAGGCGGCCTGTGCGGCAGGCATCAAACCGATTGCCGGGGTCGATGTTTGGGTCACCAATGAAGCTGACCGTGATCGACCCTACCGCCTGTTGCTGCTCGCCCGAAATCACCGGGGATATCACAGACTGTGCCAGCTGATCAGTCGCGCCTGGCTCGAAAATGACTACCGTGGCCGAGGCGAGCTGCGCGCCGGCTGGTTCGACGAAACCCTGCCGGATGGCGGTGCTGCGGGGGAGGGGCTCATCGCGCTTTCCGGGGCCGATGCGGGCGATGTCGGACAGGCTTTGCTCGCCGGCAACGAGGCGTTGGCCGAACAGTGCGCGCGGGTCTGGTCGCAGCGTTTCCCGAATGCCTACTATCTCGAGGTCCAGCGCACCGACCTGCCGGATTCGAACCGCCAGACCGTGGCTGCAGCCCGTCTGGCCGCTCGCATCGGACTGCCGATCGTCGCCACCCATCCGGTTCAGTATCTCAAGCGCGATGATTTTCGGGCCCATGAAGCGCGTGTATGCATCGCGGAGGGCGAGATCCTGGCCAACCCCAGACGTGCCCGGCGTTTCGGTGAGGCGCAGCATTTTTGCAGCCAGGAGGACATGGCTCAGCGTTTTGCCGATCTACCCGAGGCGCTCGCCAATACCGTCGAACTGGCCCAGCGCTGCAATCTGTCCATGTCGCTCGGTAAACCCCGTCTGCCCCATTTCCCGGTTCCGCAAGGCCTCACCATCGAGGCCTACCTGCGAGAGCTTGCCATCGAGGGGCTTGTCCGCCGCCTGGGCTTGGAGGGCACCGATCCCGAAGCGCTCTCTGATCCACAGCGCGAGCGTCTCTCGGCGTATCGGGCTCGCCTCGATTACGAATGCGACACCATCGTTCAGATGGGCTTTCCCGGCTATTTTCTGATCGTTGCCGATTTCATCAACTGGGCCAAGCGCAATGATGTTCCGGTCGGGCCGGGCCGTGGTTCGGGCGCAGGCTCGATCGTTGCCTGGGCGCTCGGCATTACAGACCTGGATCCCATTCCCTACGCGCTGCTCTTCGAGCGCTTTTTGAACCCTGAGCGGGTATCGATGCCGGACTTCGATATCGATTTCTGTCAGGACCGTCGGCATCTGGTCATCGATTATGTGAAACGAAAGTATGGCGAGCATGCCGTATCGCAAATCGTGACCTTCGGCACCATGGCGTCCAAGGCGGTGATCCGGGATGTCGGTCGTGTGCTCGACATGGGTTACAACTTCTGCGATCAGCTCTCCAAGCTCATCCCGGTGGTGCAAAACAAGCCCTTGTCACTGGCCAAGGCCCGCGAGGCTGAGCCCGTGCTCGCCGAGCGCGAAAAAAACGAGGACGAGGTGCGGGAACTGCTTGCGCTGGCCGAGCCCCTCGAAGACCTCACCCGAAACGTCGGGATGCACGCGGGCGGAGTCCTGATCGCCCCGGGCGCGCTGACCGATTTCTGCCCGCTCTATCGGCAGCCAGGTGCCGACAGCGGTGTTGTGAGCCAGTTCGACAAAGATGATGTGGAGTCGGTCGGCCTGGTCAAATTCGACTTTCTGGGACTGCGCAACCTCACCATCATCCGGACGGCGGCGGACTTCATCAATGCCCGCCATCCGGAGCTCAAACTCGATTTGTCAGCCCTTGCCTTTGACGATCCTGCGGCCTATCAAGTGCTAAAGGACGCCAACACCACCGCGGTGTTTCAGCTTGAAAGTGACGGCATGAAGAAGCTCCTAAAAAAGCTTCAGCCTGATCGCTTCGAGGACATCATCGCGGTGCTGGCGCTTTACCGACCTGGGCCGCTCAACTCCGGCATGGTCGATGACTTCATCCTGCGGAAAAAAGGTCAGCAGTCGATCGATTATTTCCATCAGGATCTGACGGCCTGTCTCGAGCCCACCTACGGTGTGATCGTGTATCAGGAACAGGTGATGCAGATCTCGCAGATCATCGGGGGCTACACCCTGGGTGGGGCGGATCTGCTGCGTCGAGCCATGGGCAAGAAAAAGCCCGAAGAAATGGCCCAGCACCGCGGACTCTTTGTCGAGGGTGCGCGCAACAAAGGCTATCCGGTCGATCTGGCGAACAAGCTTTTTGATCTGATGGCGATGTTTGCCGAGTATGGATTCAACAAGTCCCACACGGCAGCCTATGCGGTGGTCACGTATCAGACCGCCTGGCTCAAGGCTCACTACCCGGCCGAGTTCATGGCGGCCACCCTGTCGTCGGATATGGACGACACCGACAAAGTCCAGCTGTTTGTGACGGATGCCCAGGCCAATGGGGTTACTGTGCTCGGCCCCGACATCAATGCCTCGAGCTATCGGTTCGAACCCATCGCAGAGCGCCTGATCCGCTATGGTCTGGGGGCGGTGAAGGGCACGGGCCAGCATGCGGTCGAGAACATTCTTGCC
>JBIKVK010000407.1:0-2635 GCA_044356835.1 Burkholderiaceae bacterium | reverse complement strand
ACATCCGCGGATTCCAGAAACGGGTCTGGTGGCCGAAATGAACTCCGGCTTCGAGCATCTGCCTCATAGTGGCGGACATGGCATTCTCCGACTGTGGGTTGGGTCTGACGCAACCGCCATTGAGCCGATTGAGCGAAACTGATTCTCGCCCGATGCGGCACCCTGGTCTGGCGGAGCGCGGAACTCGGGACAGACCTTTTGAAAAGCACTCTGGCCTGACCCGGGCATCGAATCCACCTGAGAACAGGTGCAATCAATGCAACCTATAATAGTAGCATGAACGTCACTATTAAGACCGCGGACGAGATTTCCGCAATGAGGGTGGCCGGGCGCCTCGCGAGCGAGGTCCTCGACTTCATAGCCTCCCACGTCCGTCCAGGCATCACTACTGAAGCGTTGGACCGTTTGTGCCATGACTACATGGTCAATGAACAGGGCACGATTCCGGCGCCGCTCAATTATGCCCCGCCGGGCTACAAGCCCTATCCGAAGTCTATTTGCACCTCGGTCAACCACCAGGTTTGTCATGGCATCCCCGGGCCGAAGGTCCTCAAGCAGGGCGATATCGTCAACCTGGATATCACCGTGATCAAAGACGGCTTCCACGGTGACACGAGCCGTATGTTCTGCGTGGGAGAACCTTCGATCGCTGCCCGCCGTCTGTGCGAGGTGACCTTCGACAGCATGTGGCTGGGCATCGCTCAGGTACGACCCGGGGCGACCCTGGGCGATATCGGTCACGCGATCCAGAGACATGCCGAATCGATGGGCTTTTCCATCGTGCGTGAATTTTGCGGGCACGGCATAGGCCGGCGATTTCACGAGGACCCCCAGGTCCTTCACTACGGCAAGCCTGGCACCGGCCTTCGGCTGGAGCCAGGAATGATCTTCACCATCGAGCCGATGGTCAACGCAGGTCGCCGCGAGGTGAAGGAACTCGGAGACGGATGGACGATCGTGACCCGCGATCACAGCCTGTCAGCGCAGTGGGAGCACACAGTTTTGGTGACTGAAACGGGTTACGAAGTACTCACCCGCTCGGCAGGTTCGCCGGCACCGCCCTCCTTCGTTACTGTTCCAACCGCCGTCTGATCCCGACAGTGAGCGTTCAGGTTTCCGACCTCCGCCAAAGCTACCGAGCCGGCATGAGCGCGGCGACCGAGACCTTTCGCTCAGATCGCAATCCGGACCGGCTGATCAGACGCGTCCGAACGCTGACCGATGTCACCTTGAAATCGCTGTGGAAGCGATGCGCGATGCCGGCGAAGGCCGCCCTCATCGCGATCGGCGGTTACGGCCGGGGTGACCTTTTCCCACATTCCGATGTCGACCTGTTGATTCTCGCGCCCGAGGCTGAGACTTCGGAGGTGACGGGCGCGCTCGAGACCTTTGTTTCCGCCTGCTGGGATATCGGCATGCAGATCGGGCACAGCGTACGCGATGAGGCGGCGTGCCTGGCCGAGGCGGCCCAGGATCTCACAGTACGCTCCGCTTTGCTCGAGCGGAGGCTGCTCGCCGGGCCTCGCGCGTTGTATTTACAACTGCTTTCTGCCCTTGATGGCCTGATTGCCCCTCGAACCTTCTACGACGAGAAGGTGCTGGAGATGCGACAGCGCCACAGTCGTTTCGAGGATACGCCCTACAGTCTGGAGCCCAACGTCAAGGAAAGCCCCGGCGGTCTGCGTGATCTGCATCTGCTCCTCTGGGTGGCCCGCGCCGCCGGGGTAGGTCAAGGCTGGCGGGATCTGGCCTCAAAGGGCTTGGTCACTTCCGCGGAGTTGCGCCAGCTGCATTACAACGAGCGCCAGTTGAAACGCATTCGGGCCGCGCTGCATGCAGTGGCCGGGCGGAGGGAGGATCGACTGGTCTTCGATCTGCAGGCCCAGGTCGCCCACATGCTGGGATTCAATCAAGCCGACCGACGGCGAGCATCCGAGGAATTGATGCAGCGGTATTACTGGGCGGCCAAAGCGGTCGTCCAGTTGAGCACGATCATCCTCCAGAATTTGCGCCAGCAGATTTTTCAGGCGGAGGTCGGACAACCGGAGCGGCTGACCGAAGAGTTCAACGATCGGGGGGGCTTGCTTGAGATCGCTGACCCGCTCGGCTTCGAACGCAATCCCTCGGCGATGCTGCGTGCCTTTCAGCTGCTGTGCGAACACCGCGAACTCAACGGCATGACCACCGAAACCCTCCGCGCCCTGTGGAATGCTCGGTTCCGTATTGACGCCCAGTTTCGATCCGACCCGGCCAATCGTGCGGCCTTTTTAGCCATCCTTCAGTCTCCTTACGGCGTGACACGAGTTCTGCGCCGCATGAATCAATGGTCCATCCTCGGGCGCTATCTGCCAGTGTTTCGCCGCATCGTCGGTCGGATGCAGCATGACTTGTTCCATGTCTACACCGTCGATCAGCATATCCTGATGGTGGTGCGCAACCTCCGCCGTTTTTCGATGCCCGAGCATGCGCACGAATACCCGTTGTGCAGCCAGTTGATCGCTGGCCTGAGCAAGCCCTGGCGGCTGGTCGTGGCTGCGCTCTTTCACGACATTGCAAAGGGCCGCGGCGGCGACCACTCGACACTCGGCAAGGTTGACGCCCGTCGCTTTTGCAGGGCCCATGGTTTGAGCCGAGA
>JBIKVK010000406.1:0-2636 GCA_044356835.1 Burkholderiaceae bacterium | reverse complement strand
TGCAGAGTCTTGACTTCGCCCTGCGCAGTCTGAAGAGCCTCTTTGAGTTCGGCAAGCTCGCGGGCCAGTTCGGAGCGGCTTGGCCCTCCGCAGCCGCCCAGAAAGACCGCAACCGATCCGGTGAACAGGGCACAGAGCGCAAAACGCAGGGCGCGCATGATGATTCTCCGGTGTTTGCTCGGCCGAGCCTCGGTGAAGCCCGATGCGGCTCGGCCAGCCTCGTCGATAGCGGTGATGATACGGCCTCGGGGCGGCCTATGCATGCTCAAGCCCGTAGCAAGGCGCGAGGAATCAGTCGCGCAGAAGCCCCGCCGCGCTCGGATCGATGCCCACCCAGACCGCGCTTCCGAGCGCGTGTCCCGGGTCGCCCGCATGGTGGGTGCAGTCGCAAATCAGTTCGGCCGATCCTGCCTGAACCCGGTAGCGGATGAATTCGCCCAGAAATTCTCGCTCGAGCACGGCACCCGAGTGCCACAGCCTGCCGTCCGAGGGCGGCTCCGGCTGGGTGGGCCGCAGGCTCAGGCTGTGGGGTCGTAGGGCGAGCAGGACCGAATCGGATGACCCGTTCGAGCGCTTCGCCTCGGGCAAAGTCAGCGCTCCGAGTGCGCAGACTGCGGCACCGTCGTGAAGGCGGGCGGGCAGCAGGTTGATCGTGCCAACGAATTCCGCCACAAAACGGTTGACCGGCCGGTCGTAGAGTTCGATGGGAGAACCGACCTGCTGGATCACCCCCTCATGCATCACCGCAATGCGGTCGGCGGTGGTCATCGCCTCTTCCTGGTCATGGGTGACGAAAATCGTGGTGATGCCCAGCTTGCGCTGCATGGCGAGCAGCTCGCGACGCATGTGCACCCGCAGCTTGGCATCGAGATTGGACAGCGGTTCATCAAGGAGCAGCACGCGGGGTTCGATCGCGAGCGTGCGGGCAAGTGCCACCCGCTGTTGTTGGCCACCGGACAATTGACCGGGTCGGCGGGCCGAAAAGCCGGCCAGGCCGACCAGGTCCAGGGCCTGCTGGACACGCGTGTCGATTTCAGGGCGGGGGAGCTTGCGCTCTTCCAGGCCAAATGCAACGTTTTGGGCCACCGTCATATGAGGCCATAGCGCATAGCTCTGAAAGACCATGCCTACGTTGCGCTTCCACGGGGGCACTCCGCTCACGTCTTCGCCATCGATCAACAGACGGCCGCTTTGGGCCTGATTGAAGCCGGCGATGAGCCGCAGCAGGGTGGACTTGCCGCAGCCCGAAGGACCCAAGAGCGCGAAAAACTCGCCCGGCTCAATCGTGACCTCGATATCGCGCAGGACCCGGGTGGAACCGAATGAGAGACTGACGCGCTGGGCTTCGACCCGGACCGGATGGCTCATGAAGAAAACCTCATTTCGAGTGTCCTCGGGCTCAGGCCTGTCGGGCCTGCTGACTCAGATCGCGAGAGGCGATGATTCGATGGGACAGGTAGGTGCCCAGCGCCACCATGACCACGGCAATGACGCCCAGTGCAGCTCCCGGCCCGCGCCCGGCGATCGACTGCATGTACAGGTAGATCCCATAGGACATCGGCGCGAGGCTTTCGCGGGTGGTGAGCAGGATCGTCTCCGAAATTTCAACCGCGGCCGTGATGAAACTCGTGAGAAAGCCAGCCATGATTCCGCCCGCCATCAAGGGGACCACGATGCGAAGGATGGTGCGCCGACGCGATGCGCCCAGAGTCTGGGCCGCCTCTTCCATCGAGATGTGCACTTGCTGGAGCGCGGCTGTGCAGGAACGCAGCGCGTAAGGCAAACGCCGGATCGCATAGGCGAGAATGAAGATCAGTCCGCTCGCAAGCAGTGGCGTGTCCGACCAGGGCAAAGTGACGTCCCGGAAGGTGCGCAGATAACCGATGCCAAGCACCACCCCGGGCATGGCCAGCGCGACGGTGGCCATGTGGTCGAGCCAGCGGCGACCCGGCACGGTCGTTCGGAGCACAATGTAGGCGATCGTCGTGCCGAGCACCACGTCGATCAGGGCGGCCGCCCCGCAATATACGAAGGTGTTGACGATCATTCGGGTCGAGTCACGCAGGACGACACCGTAGTGATCCAGGGTCCACGCATCCGGCAGCACGCTGAAGCTCCAGACCTTGGCGAAGGAGAGGAGCAAAACGCCCATATGGGGAGACAGCACGATCAGCAGCATCAGACCGATCCAGCTCCAGGCGAACACTTCCTGAAGCCGGGTCAGTTCCCGCTTGCGCAGTGACTGGCTGCCCCTTTGGATCGTCGAGAAGTCGCGACCCTTCAAAAACCACATCGAACCCGCCATTGCGCCGATCGAGAACAGTACGAGGATGACGCAGATGACATAGCCGACCGGATCCTCGAGCCCGATCGAGGTCACCCGCAGATACGCCTGCGGGGCCAGCATGTTGGTGACATTGAGGACCAGCGGCGTGCCCAGATCATCAAAGACCTTGATGAAGACAAGCGACGCCCCGGCAATGTATCCGGGCAGGGCTAGGGGGAAGACGACCTTCCTGAACAGCCGCCAGCCGCGCGAGCCGAGGTTTTGGGCCGACTCTTCCATCGAGACGTCGATATTGGCCAGCGCCACCGAAACGTTGAGCAGGATGAACGGAAAGTAGTGAAGGGTCTCC
>JBIKVK010000012.1:0-30709 GCA_044356835.1 Burkholderiaceae bacterium | reverse complement strand
GCGAGCGGGCGCAGCTCTTGGTCGAGTCCCGCTCACGGGCCGTCCTCCACGAATTCATCCGGACATGGCTCGCCGAACTTGAGTCGCCCGCCAACCGCGTGGCCTGGCAGCTCGAGATCGACCCGGCGGAGATCTGACCCGATGACCCCCCCGGCCGCAAGCGCTGGCCCCCCGCCACGATGTCGTCATTCATGTCTGCCCAATTGAATCCCGCCCAACGCGAGGCCATTCGCTATCTTGACGGCCCCTGCCTGGTGATCGCCGGGGCCGGAAGTGGCAAGACCCGGGTCATCACCCACAAGATCATGCACCTGGTCGAGTCGGGCATCGCGCCCGAGGCGATCGGCGCGATCACCTTCACCAACAAGGCCGCTCGGGAAATGTCGGATCGGCTCGATGCCATGCATCGCTTTGCGCCCGGCCGGCGGCCCACCGTGTGCACGTTTCACGCGCTGGGACTGCAGATCCTGCGGGAGGAGGGCGCCCGAGTCGGGCTCAAGCGCAGCTTTTCGATTCTGGATGCCGATGACAGTGCCGGCATCCTCGCGTCGGCGCTCGCCACCACCGATCGCAAGCTGATCCGGTCCGCGCAAAGCCGGATATCGCTGTGGAAGAATGCGCTCGCGCAGCCCGATGAGGCGATCGCTGCGGCGCAATCGGCCGCCGAGGCGAGCCTCGCCCGGGCCTGGCGCGAACATGCTGCAACCCTGAGCGCGTACCAGGCCGTAGATTTTGACGATCTGATCGGCCTGCCGGTGCGACTGTTCGAGGAGCACCCCGACGGTCTGCAGGCCTGGCGCGCGCGCCTGCGCTACCTTCTGATCGACGAGTATCAGGACACCAACGCGGCGCAGTACCGCCTGTTACAGCTGTTGGTCGGTCCGCGAGGCGCCTTCACCGCGGTCGGCGATGACGACCAATCGATTTACGGCTGGCGCGGCGCGACGCTGGACAACCTCGCTCGCCTTGAGCGCGATTTTCCAAACCTGAAGCGGATCATGCTTGAGCAAAATTACCGTTCAAGCCGCAGCATTCTGGAGGCCGCCAACCGGCTGATCGAACGCAACCCCAAGCTCCACCCCAAGCGCCTGTGGTCGGATCTGGGGACCGGCGACCCTCTGGTGGTGGTGCCCTGCGAGGACGAGGAGGCGGAGGCCGAGTCGGTGGTGATGCGTATCCAGGCGCACCGTTTCGAACGCCGAAGCGCCTGGCGAGATTACGCCATCCTCTATCGGAGCAACCACCAGGCGCGGGTGATCGAACAGGCGCTGCGCAAGGAAAATATCGCCTATACCCTATCCGGGGGCCAGTCGTTTTTCGAACGTGCAGAAATCCGGGACCTGCTCGCCTGGTTGCGATTGATCGCCAATGACGAGGACGACCCAGCCCTGATTCGCGCTGTCACCACGCCCAAGCGCGGCGTCGGGCCGGCCACCCTCACTGCGCTGGGCCAGTACGCCGGCGAACGCCGTCAGTCGATGTTTGCGGCGATGTTCGAAACCGGTTTCGAGAGCCGCGTGGCCGCTCGGCAGCTCGTGCCCTTGCGCGAATGGGGCGACTTCGTGAACCGTATCGTCTGGCGCGCCGCGCGCGAGCCGGCCGCGCAGGTGCTCGATGACCTGATGGCCGCCATCGATTATCGTGCCTGGCTTGCCGAGACCTGCGATGAGCGCACCGCAGCGACCCGCTGGGGCCATGTCGGCGAGTTTCTGGATTGGCTGAAAAAGCGCGCCCAGGCCGATGGCTCGACGCTCGCCCAGCTGGCCCAGTCGATTGCGGTGTTGGCGCAGCTCGACCGGCGCGACGATGAGGCCGATGCGGTGAGGCTCATGACCATCCATGCGTCCAAAGGTCTTGAGTTCGCGCATGTGTTCATCGTCGGCTGCGAAGAGGGCCTGCTGCCGCACCTGGGCTCGCTCGATGATGAGCCGGCCGGCAGCAGCTCAAACGAGCCGTCGGGGTCAGGTCCGCGCGAGGCGGGACTATCCTCTGCCACCGCGGCGCTGCAGCGGATCGAGGAAGAGCGGCGGCTCATGTATGTGGCGGTCACGCGCGCGCAGCGCAGTCTCACGCTCTCGTGGTGCCGCAACCGCAAACGCGCCCGCGAGACTGTGCCGCGCGAGCCCTCGCGCTTCATGGGCGAAATGGCGCTGTCCAGCCACGCCGCTCAGGCTGTGACGGTCAGTCGCGCCTCCGGCAAGGAAAAACTGGGCGCGCTGCGCGCGCTCCTTGCCTCAAAGGCAGGGCCCCCGACGGGGTGACCGGGCGGAAGGCTCTTCGACAGAGAAACCGGGCAGCAGGAGGATGGGCCGAGGTACGCTGGACCTTGAGAGGCCCGACCGCGAGCGGTGGGCCTGCGCCGAGCGGTTTACTTGCCGGCTTCAGCCGGCGGGGCCGGCTCCTCGAACTTGCCGCCTGCGGCGTTGCCCATGAAAACCACCGCACGGACCAGTTCGAAATCCGAGGCCGCACCGCCCGACTGCGCAGGCATCGCACCCTTGCCCTTCAGGACTGCCGTGACCAGCGCGTCGAGACCGGTGGACAGACGAGACGCCCACTGTCCGACGTCGGCGTACTTGGGGGCCCCAGCCACGCCCTGGGCATGACAGGCTGCGCACTGGGCCTGATAGACCTGTTCGCCGGACTTGAGTACCTTGGGTGCATTGGCATCGACTAATTCGAAGCCCGCCACCGGCCGGATGCGAGTCTCGATCGCCTCCGCGGTCATGGCGTTGCTGCCGGACCCGGTGCGCTTGCCGGCCCCGACGAACTTGACCAGCAGGACGATGATCAGCACGGGCACCACGAAGGCGAGCACGACGACCGTGATCAGTTGCCGGGGGGTCTTGATGGGGGTTTCGTGTTCTTCACTCATATGGGCTTGCCAACCGCTCGGTGTCCGAAAACCGCTCATTGTATCGACAAATTCGCCACTTTCGCGTCTGCGCCGCCTCGGCTGGAGCGTGAGAGACGACCCTTCGCCGTGACGTCACTGCCGAAAGCGGTTATCCTTCGCGCTGTTTTCTGGCGCCCGTAGCTCAGTGGATAGAGTACTGGCCTCCGAAGCCAGGGGTCGCGCGTTCGATCCGCGCCGGGCGCGCCAGCCCCTCTCCCCATTACTGTCGGATACCGTGCGACCCTCCGGTCCTTCATCGCGTCTGATCGCCGCCGGCCGAGCATTCGATTCGCCGGTCGCGACCGCCAACCTCCCGGTCCACCGGGCCTCGACGGTGTTGTTGCGCGACCTCGACGAGGCGGCCCGGGTCGGCGAGGCTGTGGGCCGAGGCGAACTGCATGCAACGAGCTACGGCACGGCGGGTACCCCGACCACGATGGCCTTGATGGATGCCGTGGCCGAGCTCGAGGGCGGGCCCCACGACTGCCGTGCGGCATTGATGCCCTCCGGGCTCTCTGCGGTTTCGACCCTGCTCTTTGCGCTGTTGCGGCCCGGTGAACATTTGCTCGTGCCCGACTCGGTCTACGGGCCGACCCGCGCGTTCTGCGACGGTCTGCTCAGTGCCCACGGGGTTGAGGTCGAGTACTACGCGCCCACCCTGGGCGCGCAGATCGAGTCGAAGATCCGCGCCAACACCCGTCTGATCTACCTTGAAAGCCCTGGCAGCTACACCTTCGAGGTTCAGGACGTCCCGGCCATCTGTGCGGTCGCGCGCCGGCGTGGTGTGCTGACCGCAATCGACAACGCCTGGGCCTCGCCCGTGTTCTCCCGTCCTTTCGATTGGGGGGTTGATGCCTCGGTCTTGCCGCTCACGAAATACTGGAGCGGGCACTCCGATGTCCTGATGGGCGCGGTCGTGGTCCGGCAGCCTCTATGGACTCCTCTTTGGACTGCGGTGCGCCAGCTGGGCCTGTGCGTCGGCAGCGACGATGCTTACCTGATCCTGCGAGGGCTTCGGACGGCCGAGGTGCGGATGCGTCGCCATCAGGACAATGGGCTCGCTGTGGCGCGCTGGCTCGCCGAGCGCCCGGAAGTGGCCCGGGTGCTGCATCCGGGCCTTCCGGAGCATCCGCAGCACGCCCTGTGGCAGCGCGATTTTTCGGGTGCGAGCGGCCTGTTCTCATTCGAACTCACCCGAGAGGCTACGGGGGGACTCGAGGGGGGCTTCAACCCTGCGACTGCGGCGCTGTGCGATGGCCGACGTCACTTCGGCATCGGCTATTCCTGGGGCGGCTTTGAGAGCCTGATCATGCCGGCTCGCCTCGAGACGGCTCGCAGCATCGAGCCCTGGTCGGGCGGCGCGCTGATCCGCGTGCACATCGGCCTGGAGGACCCCGCCGACCTGATCGCCGACCTCGACGGGGGCTTCGCGGCCATGCGGGCCGTGGCCGATCAGTGTCGGGTGTCGGCACCGTCCTGATAGGGCTTGGCCGCGCGCTTGACTTCAGCCATGTCGAGCGCGCGAACCTGACGCAGCACATCCTCAAGCGCCCCCTTGGGCATCGCCCCGGGCTGCTGGAACACGATGACCTGCTCGCGAAAGATCATCAGGGTCGGGATTGAGCGGATTCCGAAGTGCATCGCGAGCGATTGTTCCTCGTCCGTATTCACCTTCACGAAATGCGCGTCGGTGTTTTCCGTGGCGACCTTTTCGAAAATGGGCGCAAAGCTGCGGCACGGACCGCACCAGGGCGCCCAGAAATCCACGACGACAATGTCGTGATCGGTGATCGTGGTGTCGAACTGGTCAGTGGTCAGCGCGGAGACGCTCATGTTGGTAGTCCTGTGAGGCGGCCGCGGGCAAGAGGCCGCGCGAGCCATTGATACGGCAACATCGCGCATATTGTCCTATCCCGGGCCGATTGCAAGGCCCTTGATTCTCGACCCGCTCGTGCCTTGCCTTTTGGGGCGAGCGGGTGTTTTCGCCCCCCTGACAGCCGGCGGGTACAATCCGCGCCCATGCTCAAGCAACAAAAACAGCAGCTGATCGCTCTTTTCGCGCAAGCGGCCAACGAGCTCGCTCAAGCAGCCGGCCACCCGATCGCTTTGCCCGAAATCGCCCTCGATCGTCCGCGTCAGCCCGAACACGGCGACCTCGCCTGCAATCTGGCAATGCAACTCGCCCGCCCGCTCAAGCGGGCGCCCCGGCCAGTGGCCGAGGCCCTGGTCGAGGCGGTAGGGCGCCTTGACGCCGCCGGCGATCGGATGATCGATCGCATCGAGATTGCCGGACCCGGCTTCATCAACCTGCGCATCGCCGGGTCGGCGCGCCGATTCGTCTTGGGTCAGATCCTCGAGCAGGGCGCGCGTTTCGGCAGCAATGATCGCGGCGCCGGCCGGCAGGTGGTCGTGGAGTTTGTGTCGGCCAATCCGACCGGGCCGCTGCATGTCGGTCACGGCCGCCAGGCGGCGCTGGGCGACACCTTGTCGGCGGTGCTGGCGGCCAACGGATGGGCGGTGACCCGCGAGTTCTATTACAACGACGCCGGGTCGCAGATCCACAACCTTGCCCTGTCGGTTCAGGCCCGGGCGCGCGGGCTGGGCCCCGAGCATCCAGGCTTTCCGACGGACGGTTATCGCGGCCAATATGTTCAGGAGATCGGCGAGGCCTATCTTGAGCGGGCTACGGTCGAGTCCGAGCGAGTCCCGGCCGTGACTGCGGCAGGTGATCCCGAAGATCTCGAGGCGATTCGGCGCTTTGCCGTGGCTTGCCTGCGCCGCGAGCAGGACATCGACCTGCGCGCCTTCGGGGTCCGGTTTGACCACTACTACCTCGAGTCTTCGCTCTACACCGACGGACGAGTCGATCAGGCGGTCGCGGGGCTGATCAAGGCCGGGGTGACCTTCGAAGACGGAGGGGCCCTCTGGTTTGCCAGCAGCCGATTCGGTGACGACAAAGACCGGGTCATGCGCAAGTCCGACGGCAGCTACACCTATTTCGTCCCGGATGTGGCCTACCACGTCACCAAGTGGCAGCGTGGCTTTGAGCGAGCGGTCAACATCCAGGGCTCGGATCATCACGGGACGATCGCACGAGTGCGCGCTGGATTGCAGGCCCTGGGCCTGGGCATTCCCGAGGGCTACCCGCAGTACCTGCTGCACAAGATGGTCACCGTCATGCGGGGTGGCGAGGAGGTCAAGATCTCCAAGCGAGCCGGGTCTTATGTGACGCTCAGGGATCTGATCGAGTGGAGCGGCGCGCGCGCAGAGGCCGAGTCGGCCGAGGTCGCCGAAGAGCGGGGCAGGGATGCAGTGCGCTTCTTTCTCGCATCCCGCAAGGCGGACTCCGAATTCATCTTCGATGTGGACCTTGCGCTTGCGCGCACCGAAGAGAACCCGGTCTACTACATTCAGTACGCCCATGCGCGCATCTGCTCGGTGATCGAGCAGGCGGGGCGGCTTCACGAGAGCTCGGCGTCCGAAGGCTTGCCCGCCCAGATCGCGCGGCAAGTCGCCGCGGGCGCGCTGAGCCTAGACGGCTTGAGCGCGCCGCGCGAGTTCGCGCTGATGGCGCGCCTGGCGGCGTATCCGGAGCTGGTTGAAGCGGCGGCGGACGAGCTTGCACCCCATTCGATCGCCTTTTATCTGCGCGAACTCGCCGCGGACTTGCACGCTTACTATAATTCCGAGCGAATTCTGGTCGATGATGCCGAGCTTCGACGAGCCCGTATTGCGCTGCTGATGGCCGTCCGGCAGGTCCTGCAAAGCGGCCTTGCTCTTCTCGGAGTGTCCGCCCCCGAAAGGATGTGATGCAGCCTCACCGCTGGCCGACTCCGATCGCCCGTGCCGAACAGGGTTCGCTCGCGCTTGGCCTGATGATCGGCATGCTGGTGGGCCTTGCGCTCGCGGTGGTGGTGGCCGTGTTTGTAACCCGCGCGCCTCTGCCCTTCGTCAACAAAGTGCCTCGGGTTGGCGAGCGGCTTGCCGAAATCAAGCCGGGCGCCGAACTGCCCGATCCCAATCGCGCGACCGGATCGCGACCGGCTGCGGTCGCTGCGCTGCCCGCCGGGCCGGCCCCCGCAACTCCGGTGCCAGCCTCCCCCCAGGCGGCTCCCGCGCAGACAGCACCGACGCCCGGCACCGAGCCAGCAGCTCAGACAGCCCCGTCCGAGCGCGCCCTTTACATGCTGCAGGCCGGCGCATTCCGGTCCACCGATGATGCGGACAACATGAGGGCCAAGCTCGCCTTGATCGGTTTTGAGGCGCGTATCAGCGCCACCGAGGCGGGCAATGAGCGCTTGTACCGGGTACGGATCGGGCCTTACAGTCAGCAAGACGATGTGAATCTCGCCCGTTTCCGCTTGGCCGAGAACGGGATCGAGGCGACTGTGGTCAGACAGCGCTGAGCTTCAGGTTCCAAGCGCCAAGGGCTCGCCGTGGCGATGTCGTACACCGATGCAGGAGAGGATTTCATGAAGCAGGACCGAAGAACGCTGATTCGAACGCTCGCGCTGGGCGCGGTATGTACAGCCGCCGCCGTCCCCGCCGCAGCTTCCGCCCAGCCGGCCGATGGGCGGGACTACCGCGTGCTCGCCAATCCGCAACCGGTCGAAGCGGCCGCCGGCAAGATCGAGGTGATTGAATTTTTCGCCTACTGGTGCCCGCATTGCCATTCGCTGGAGCCTGTGCTCGCCGACTGGCGCAAGCGCCTCCCGGGCGATGTGCTGTTTCGTCGCGAGCATGTGAGCTTTCGCGAGACCCGCATCCAGCAGTTGCACTACGCGCTTGCAGCCATGGGGCGTGAGGATGAATTGGCCCCAAGGGTGTTCCATGCGATTCACGTCGAGCGCCAGCGGCTTGATTCGGCCCAGAAGATGGCCGAGGTGCTCGGGCTCGACGTCAAGCAGTTTTCAGCCATCTATGACTCGTTTGCGGTGCGCACGCGCGCCCGTCGCGGGACCCAGCTGTCGGAGGCCTATGGCATCGATGGCGTGCCCTCACTCGCAGTTGCGGGCCGGTTCGTGACCGCGCCCAGCATGGCCGGGTCGAACAGCGCTGCGCTCAAAGTGGTCGACCATCTGATCGCCTTGTCCCGGAAGCGCGGCTAAGCCCCGCTCACCCGCGCAGGCCACCGCCGGCCCCCCGCCCCTTCGATGTCGCGCCTGGCCATGCCCGCTGCCGAGCGGTCCGGGCATCCGGTGTTGGCGACTTTCGGGCAGGGCGGGTTGCGGGTGAGCGATGCCCTGCGCATCGTATCGCTTGTCCCCAGTCTTACCGAACTGGTGTGCGAGCTCGGCCTGTCCGATCGGCTGGTCGGCCGTACCTCGTTTTGCGTGCATCCTGCACCGGCCCTGGCCGCGGTGCCCCGAATCGGAGGCACCAAAACGCCCAAGCTCGACCGCATCATCGAGCTCGAGCCCACGCACCTCATCGTCAACGTCGACGAGAATCGTCGTGCCGATGTTGAATGGCTCGCTGCCCGCGTGCCCTGTGTGCTCGCCACTCACCCGATCGAGATCGAGGACCACTTCGAATTGTTCGAGCGATTCGGCCAGATCTTCGATCGGGCCGATCGCGCGTCGGCGCTCAGTGCGGATCTCGCACGGGGGCTCGAGCGCGTCTCGGCCAAGCGGTATCATCGGCTCGCGGTCGCCTATTACATCTGGAGAGATCCCTGGATGAGCATCGGTTTCGATACCTTCATTGCCCGGATGCTGGCTGCGGTTGGCCTCTTTCCCGTGGTGACCGGGGCCCCGGACGCGGCTGTGCGCTACCCGAAGCTCGAGCCTGTCGAGCTGGCCCGACACTCTGTGGATGCGGTGCTCTTGTCCTCCGAGCCCTGCCGGTTCGGGGCCTCTGACCGACTCACACTGCGAAGCGGCCTTCGGGCTGGCCCAGGGGGAGACGGGTCGCGTGTGCCGATTCTCGGTATCGACGGCGAAATGTGCTCGTGGTATGGCTCTCGGGTGATGCTCGGCCTTCGCTATCTCGAGGCTTTCCGCGAGCGGCTCGAGCGCCGTCTCGCCTGCCGTCACCGAACTGGGGGTGCCCATGGCGCGGCCTGAAGTGGAGATCTTCGCTTCCAGCCCACTTGGACGCGCGATTGCGCGGGGGGCAGTGCTTGCGGCACTGGCGGTCTTGCTCGGCGGCTGCGCGAGCTCATCCAAATCACCCCCCGTGGCAAAGCCGGCCGGCAGCACATCGGCTCAGGCCCCAGCGTCCGCGTCCGGCCGCTACTACCTTGACGACGGCCCTGGGGAGCGGCCGATCTCCGAGCTCGAGCAGCTCCCCGACGCCGTGCCGCGTGCCGACCCGCTTCACCCCAGGGCGAACCGCCCCTATGTGGTGTTTGGCCGCAGCTACCAGCCGATGACCCGGATCGAGCCCTTCCGGGAGCGTGGCATCGCCACCTGGTACGGTCGCCGCTACCATGATCGCCCGACCTCCATCGGTGAGCGTTACGACATGTACGCGATGACCGCGGCGCATCCGCGGCTTCCCTTGCCCAGCTATGCACGCGTCACCCATCTTCGGAACGGCCGTACGGTTGTTGTTCGTGTCAACGATCGGGGTCCCTTTCTCAACAACCGCGTGATCGACCTTTCCTATGCGGCCGCGGCGCGCTTGGGGATGGCGCGGGGCGGAAGTGCCGAGGTCGAGGTCGAGCTGATCACCGATCCCGAGGCATTCGCCCGGGCCCTCCCTGCGGCTGCGCCGGGGCCCGTTGCCCCGGCCCCCGCCGGACCTGTCGCCTCGGTGTCATCGGGGCCATCTCCTGCCTCCGCAGTCGCACCAATTTCGGTATCGCCGGCCGCGCCCGCCGGAGCACTTCCTGCCGATCCTGTGGCCGTACCGGCAGTCGCGCCCGCTGCGGGTGCCGACAGCACGACCTTGCCCCGTGCTCCGAGTCCTCCGGCCAGGGCCGCCACCTCTGTGACCGACCCCGCCGCGATTCGACCGGGGGCCCAAATCGTCCAGATCGGTGCCTTCGCGAGTCATGACAACGCGCATGCGGCGCTTCGCGGTCTCGAGTCCCGCTTGCGTCCGCACGGCTACGGGCTCGCGGTGCGTACCGACGGCCGGGTGCACCGTCTGATTGCCGGGCCCTTTGCGCACCCTGATCAAGCGCGCGATGCGGCCGCTCAAATCCGCACCCTGACCGGACTCGATGCGTTCGCCCGCAGGCTCTGAGGTCGGCCCAGTTCAGTGCTGCTGAAGCTCTGTGGCCTGCCGATACAGGCTGCCGCTCGGCAAGCCCGCAAGCCGCTCGACGAGGCGGCTGGCCCGCCGCGCGCCCAACTCGGGCAAGAGCTCGCCGAGCAAAGCATCGGTCTGAACGCTCAGAGCGCGGGGCAGGCCCGGCGCGTTCTCATCGTCTCCCGCTGCTCCTTCTCCGGAGGCGGCTGGCGGCCTGGCCTCGATCACGACGACATATTCCCCCTTCATGCGGCCCGGGTGCTCGCAGAGCCAGCTTTCAAGGGCGTGTGCGGGCAGGGTTGCAATTTCCTCGAATTGCTTGGTGAGCTCGCGACCGACGGCCACCGGGCAGGCCGCACCGAATACGGACGCGATCGCCCCGCAGGTCGCCACGATCCGGTGCGGGGCCTCGAACAGCACCACGGCCAGCCCCAACTGGGCCAAATCGCGCAGACGTCGCTCCCGTGGTCCAGCGCGCTGTGGCAAGAATCCGCCGAACACAAAGCCGCCTTGGGCGAGACCGCTCGCGCTCAGCATCGCCGTCAGCGCCGAGGGGCCGGGAATCGGCACTACCCGAAGGCCCGCTTCCCGCGTGGCTGCAACGATCCGGGTGCCAGGGTCGCTGATCGCAGGCGTGCCGGCGTCGCTGACGAGGGCCACCGAAACACCCTCCAAAAGCAACCCCACCACTCGGGCTGCCGCGCTCTCCTCGTTGTGCTGATGGGCCGCGATCAGGCGCGCCCTGGCACCGATGCGCGTGAGCAGCGGCCGGGTCACGCGCGTGTCCTCTGCTGCGACGACTGTGACGCTGCGCAGGGTGGCGATGGCGCGCGCGCTCAGGTCGTCCAGGTGACCGATCGGAGTGGCCACGACATACAATGTTCCCGGCAAGTCCGGGTCTGGTGGGGGCTGCTGCGTCATGGTAATCAGCCGGGGTCGATATGGGAAGCGCTCGGAGAGCGGCCGGGTGGAGGCGAAGGTGACGGTCCGATCACCCACTCAACAGCAGGGCGATCGGGCCGAGGATCAGGCGCTACGATACCTGCTTGACCGGGGCCTGCGCCTGATCGACCGTCAGGTCGATCGCCGCCTGGGCGAAATCGATCTGATCATGGCCGAGGGCCAGTGCACCGTCTTTGTCGAGGTTCGTTATCGCCGAAGCCTCTCTTTTGGTGGCGCAGCCGCCTCGGTGACGCCTGCCAAGCAGCGCCGCATCCGCCTGGCTGCGCAGTCGTGGTTGCGCGAGCACCATGGGGACCGCTGGCCCGACTGCCGCTTTGACGTCTGCGCGATCGAGGGCGACCAAATCGTATGGATTCCCGGAGCATTCTGACTATAATCTGAGAATCTTCTTAAGCTTTGCGCGGCATCATCATGAAAACTCTTGCCCGATTGCTGACCGTTTCGGTACTGATCGGCTCGACGGTCCTGACCGCCGGCTGCTTTGGTTTGGCGGCCACTGGCCTGATCGTCGGCTCGGTTGCGATGACCGATCGCCGTACGCTGGGTGCCCAAACCGAGGATACGGCCATCGAGATCAAGGCCAAGTCGCGTATTGGCGACCAGCTTCGCTACCCCGGTGGTATCTCGGTGACCAGCTACAACCGCCGTGTGCTCCTCACCGGCCAGGTGGCGAGCGAAGACGACAAGCGGCGCGCCGAACAAGTCGCCCGCTCGGTAGACAATGTTCGCGCGGTCCAAAATGAGCTTCAGATTGCCGGCCAGCCGGGGCTGACTTCGACGGCGGCCGACACCACGGTCACGGCCGGGGTCAAGGCCGCTCTGGTGGAGGCCAAGGAAACCCCCGCAGCATCGATCAAGGTGGTCACCGAGGCCGGTGTGGTGTATCTCATGGGACTGGTGACGCAGCGCGAATCCCAGGCGGCGGTCCGGGTGGCGAGTCGGGCCCGGGGCGTCCAGAAGGTGGTGGCCGTCTTCGAAGTGATCTCCGAAGAGGAAGTCAACCGCTTGTCCCGGCGCTGACCGAGCCCGCCGCGCGCCCTGGGGCGCCTACGGCGCCTGGGATTGCGTCAAGACTGAAACCCGGCCCAGGAGCGCCCATGAGCTTGCCTTCGTCCCTGACATCGCGCCTGCGGCTGCCGGTCGTGGCCTCGCCGATGTTCATCATTTCCAACCCGGATCTGGTCATCGCGCAGTGCACCGCCGGGATCGTGGGCTCTTTCCCCTCATTGAACGCCCGGCCCGCCGAGGCCCTGGACGAGTGGCTTTCGCGCATCAAGGCGGCGCTCACGGCCCACGACCAGGCTCACCCGGATCGGCTCTCTGCTCCGTTTGCGGTCAACCTGATCGTCCATCGATCCAACGACAGGGTCGAACACGACCTCGAGCTGTGCGTGCGCCATCAAGTGCCCATCGTGATCACTTCCCTCGGGGCGCGCCCCGAGGTCAATGAGGCGGTGCACTCCTACGGCGGCCTCGTCTTCCACGATGTAATCAACAACCGGTTTGCCCAGAAGGCGATCGAAAAAGGCGCCGACGGACTCATTGCGGTTGCAGCGGGGGCGGGAGGTCATGCGGGCGTACAGTCGCCCTTTGCGCTCGTTCAGGAGATTCGTGAGTGGTTCGACGGCCCGCTCCTGTTGTCGGGAGCGATCGCCAATGGAGCGGCAGTGCTCGGTGCGCTGGCCATCGGGGCCGATCTTGCCTACGTAGGCTCAGCCTTCATTGCGACCGAGGAGGCGCAGGCGGCCGATGGGTACAAGCAGATGATCGTCGCCTCGGGTGCAGAGGACATTGTCTATACCTCGCTGTTCACCGGTGTGCACGGCAATTACCTGCGACCGTCGATTGCTGCGGCAGGCCTGGACCCTGACAACCTGCCCACCAGTGATCCGTCGAAGATGAATTTCGGCACAAACCGTCCGGCGCGCGCCTGGAAGGACATTTGGGGGTGCGGGCAGGGCATTGGCGCGGTCAAGGCCGTGGTGCCGGCCGCGCAACTCGTTGCGCGACTCAACGACGAGTATCAGGCCGCGCGCGCAAGTCTGGCCGCGCGCACTGCGTTGTTCGGCGCGAGATCCGACTGAGCCGCGGGCGCCGCTGAGCACTCCGGCGCGCATGGTAAAACTGCGCCCGACCCTGAGGGTCCGTCACGACGGGTGCGCCAGCTTGAGTTGCCCTGAACTCGGCCTCAGTCGCGGCGGGTGCGCCAGCGCTTGAGTGCTTCGGGGATGTCTTCGAGGTCGCGCATCACCCTCACCCCCTCCGGGGCTCGACGCAGGAGCACCGGGCTCTGGCCGCCCGCCCAGAGCTCGGTCGAGCGCGGCAGCTTCGCGCGCAGCTCAGTCAGCCCGTCCAGAACCGCATTGGGGCCGAGGCTGGCCGTGAACGAAAGGGCGACCACGTCGGCATGCTGAGAGGTCGCCGCAAGCACGATATCCCAGATCGGGGTTTGCACTCCGAGCGAGAGACAGCGGCAACCCTCGAGCGCGAGGATCGCCTCGACCATCAGCAGTCCCAGGCTGTGGCTTTCATTCGGGAAGGTCGTGAGCAGTACTCTGGGACGGGCCGAGGCAAGGGGAATGGTGCTGATCGCATTGCGCAACACGATCTGCATCGATTCGGTGTAAAGGTGCTCCTCGAAGACCTCGAAGTAGCCCCGCGCCCACGCCTCGCCGACCATTCGGTTGAGTGGTGCTGCGACCTCCATCACGAAGCGATCGAGGCCCATGCGCAGGGCGGCCTGGGACAGGGCCCTTCGAAGCGCCTCGACTTCGTGCGCCTTGGTCAGTTCGAGATATCGCTGCAGATCCTCGTGACCGGCTCGATTGACCTCCGCTGGGTTGCGCGGCGCCTCGGCGGACTGAGCGGCCAGTTGCTGGAGCGCCTCAATGGGCAAGCCAATGATGCGGCCTGGCCGGTGCCCGGCGTCCATCAGCCGTCGGATGACCCGAAGCTTGTCGACCTGTTCGACCGGGTAGGCGCGTTCGCCATAGGCGTCCCGGGTCGGGTTCGGGAAGCCGTACCGCCGCTCCCAGACGCGCAAGGTGTCCTTGGCAAGTCCGGTGTCGCGTTCGACGGCGGAAATGCTCAGCAGTATATGGGCCGCGCCGGCTCGATCATTCATCGCCAGTTCCGCGCCTGATCGCTTTGATCCGTTGGAACGGATTCTTTGAAGTCAGCGAGGCGGAACTGTGAAGGTGTCCTGGACAAAACATACGTCCCTCGCAGTGTGAGTCCGATATTACGCCCTAATCGCCACATTGACCAGAATCATTGCAAGCCCCTAAGTTTTTGTAGGGGATTTGTATACGACACGATTTGGTCATAACATGACCGGACAGTCACGAATGTCAGGGTAACCGGGCAGATTTAGTCCGGTCGGGCAGGGTCCGGCGTTTCGGGCGGGGTGCCCGCCACGCCACCTCCAAAGGAAGTCCAACATGCGTATTGCCGTGATCGGAACGGGCATCTCCGGCCTTGCCGCAGCGCTTCGCCTGAGCGCAGTGCATGAGGTGGTGGTGTATGACAAGTCGAGTCGACCGGGCGGCCACACCCACACGGTCGACGTTGCGCTGGACGGATTCGAATACCCGGTGGATACCGGATTTCTGGTCTTCAACCGCCGGACCTATCCCAAGCTGATCGCGCTCTTTTCGGAGCTGGGAATTCCGACTGCCCCCTCGGACATGTCGTTCTCGGTATCGGTGGGCCCGTATCGACGGGAGTGGTGTGGCGCGAGCCTGGGCACGCTGTTTGCGCAGCCCTCCAATGCGTTCAGGCCCGCCTTCTGGCGCATGATCCGGGACATCGTCAGATTCAACCGCGAGGCCACTGCACTGGCCCTGGACTCTGGCTCGACGCAGGCAGCGCTCAGGCTGGATGAACCGCTCATGTCCTTCCTGGAGCGTTCGGGATACAGCCAGAGCTTTCGCGACGAGTACCTGCTGCCGATGGCGGCCGCCATCTGGTCATGTCCGATGCGCACCATGCAGCGCTTTCCGCTCGGCACCTTCGTGCGCTTCTTTCACAACCATGGCCTGCTAACCATCGGGGAGCGACCCCAGTGGATGACCGTACCGGGTGGCGCTCGGCAGTATGTCGATGCGATTCTCGCCCAGCTGCCCGACGTACGACTGGGCCTGCCGGTCGAGGCGGTCAAGCTCAGTCCAGGAGGTCCGGGCCGGCTTGCGGTGCATTATGCTGACCGGGTTGAGCACTTCGATCATGTGGTGCTCGCTTGCCACAGCGATGAGAGTCTCGCCTTGCTGCCGGATGCAGACCCCGAGCAGCGGGCGATCCTTGAATCTGTGCGCTACCAGCCCAACCGGGCCTGGCTGCATACCGACAGTGCTCTGATGCCGATGCGGCGCAAAGCTTGGGCGGCCTGGAACTACCTCAGCAACGGCGACCCCGATGCGCCGGAAGTCTCGGTCACGTACTGGCTCAACCGCCTCCAGCCGCTGCCGTTCAAGACTCCGGTGCTGATCAGCCTGAACCCGATCGTCGAACCCAGCGCTGAGCACGTGCTGCAGGTCATCGATTACGCCCATCCGGTCTTCGATTCGGCCGCGGGCCGCGCCCAGCGCAGGCTGCCCGCCGTCCAGGGCCGCCATGGCCTCTGGTTGGCCGGCGCCTGGACCGGCTATGGCTTCCACGAAGACGGTCTTGACTCCGGCCTCAGCGTCGCGGGCGCGATCAACGCGCTGGCCTCACCGCTCCGGGCGGCCGCATGACCGGTTTGGACCGGCCAGATCGGCCCGCCGACACGGCCGCCCAAACCGGGGAGGGTCGAGTTGCTCCCGAGTCAAGCCTTGGTGTTCGGGAAGGGATCGGGGCGAGCGTGAGCTTTGCCTTCGGCGAAGTGCGGCACCGCCGAATACGCCCGGCCGGGCACGCCTTCCGCTATCGAGCCTTCTTCCTGCGAGCACCGCTCGAGGCCCTGGAGCGGCGAGGCGGCGGTCTCCTGCTCGGCTTCAATCGGCCAGCGCTTCTGAGCCTGCATGCAGCCGATCACGGCCAAGGAGGCTTGGTGCGCGGCTGGCTGGAAAGCCTGCTGTCAGACGCCGGGATCCGTGCCGACGGACCCATCTGGCTGCATGCCTTTCCAAGGGTGCTCGGCTACGCATTCAAACCGGTGAGTTTTTGGTTCTGCCATCGCGCAGATGGCGTACTCGTTGCGGTCGTTGCCGAAGTCAACAATACCTTTGGCGAGCGCCATCTTTACCTCCTCTCTCAGGTCGATGGAGCTGCCTTGCCCCAGGGGCGCGAGCTGGTGGCCGAAAAGCAATTCCATGTTTCGCCGTTTTGCACCGTCGCAGGCCGCTACCGGTTCAGGTTTTTCAATACCCCGGATCGGGCGCTCGCCCGCATCGATCACGATGATGCGCAAGGCCCGCTCCTCATGACCAGCCTGAGCGGCCGCTTTGTGCCGGCGACCTCGCGCACCGCGCTGCGTGCCTTGCTGACCTACCCCTTGTTCAGCCTGGCGGTGATAGCCCGCATCCATTGGCATGCGTTGATCCTGTGGTGGCGGCGCGTGCCTTTTCATTCCAAACCAGAACGACCTCAACACTCCTTGACTCGAGGCATGCCATGACCTCTGCTACCCTGCCTGTACAGGCGACACGCAATATTCCGCGTAGCGCCCGAATCGCCCTGTCGATGCTCGAGCGACTGAGCCACGGGGCCCTGCGGCTGCGCCTGCCCGACGGGTCGACCAGAAACTTCGGTGAAGGCGAGCCTTCGGCCGAGCTGAGGATCAGCGACTGGGCCCTGTTTGAAGCCGTGATGCGGCGAGGCGATATCGGATTTGCTCAGGCCTGGATCGACCGCTCCTGGGACAGCGAGGATCTGTCGCGGGTCCTCGGGGTGCTCGTGGCGAATCGGTCATCGATCGAGGCCGCGATCTACGGTACCTGGTGGGGGCAGTTCATCGATCGACTGCGTCATCTCTTCAATCGCAACACCCGGACTCAGGCCAGGCGCAACATTGCCGCGCATTACGATCTGGGCAACGATTTCTATTCGCTCTGGCTTGACCCGGGCATGACCTACTCCAGCGCGATCTTTGGAGCCGACGCGGGTCGTTCGTTAGGCCAAGCCCAGGATGCGAAAAACCGGCGCCTTCTGGATCAGCTGGACCTTGCCCCGGGGTCAACCCTGCTCGAGATCGGTTGTGGCTGGGGCGGCATGGCCCAGGCGGCATCGGCCGAGGGCCTGCAGGTCACGGGCCTGACCTTGTCGCGCGAACAGCGGGACTATGCGGTCGAGCGACTCCGGCGCGCGGGTGCCGACCAAGCCCAGATCGTCCTCAGGGACTACCGGGACGAAGCCGGGCAGTACGACGGCATTGTGTCGGTGGAAATGTTCGAGGCGGTCGGGCAGGCCTGGTGGCCGGCCTATTTCGAGTGTTTGCGGCGTTGCCTCAAGCCCGGAGCCCGTGCAGTGATCCAGACGATCGTGATCGCCGATCCCCTGTTCGATCGCTATCGCCGTGGCACGGATTTCATCCAGCAATTCGTGTTTCCGGGCGGCATGCTCCCCAGTCCCTCGCGTTTCGAAGCCCTGGCTCGCGAGGCGGGGCTCGTGGTGGCTGACCGCTTCGAATTCGGCAAGGACTATGCGCGCACGCTTGCGCTCTGGCGCGAGCGTTTCATGTCGGTCTTGCCCCAGGTGCGCGAGCAGGGCTTTGACGAGCGTTTCATCCGCACCTGGGAGTTCTACCTCGCCTACTGCGAGGCCGCCTTCCAGTACGGCAACACCGACGTGATCCAGTACACCCTGGCTGCCCCGCCGGCATGAACGGGAGGCGCGAAACGCTGGTCGCTCTGGGCGCCCTGGCGATTGCGCCGGCATCGCTTCGGGCGCAGCCGGAGCTTGCGCCCAAGCCGGCCCTCATGGCGAATCAGACGACCGCCCCGATCTTGAGCGGTCAGGCGGCGCTGCGGATCTTGGGGCTCAGGATCTATGACGCCCGACTTTGGGTGAGCGCTGGAAGCTCGCGGGACATTTTCGAGCGCGAGTTCTTCCTGGAGCTGCGCTATGCGGTGTCTGCCAAGGGCGCCCGCATTGCCTCGGTCAGTGCCGAAGAAATGGCCGCTATCGGCCAAGCCAACGAAGCACAGCGGCGCGCCTGGGGCGAAGCCATGCGCGTACTGTTCCCCGATGTGGGCGCGGGCGACCGACTGCTCGGCGCCTACGCTCCGCGCGGGGCAACCCGCTTCTTTTACAACGATGAGCCCCTGGGGCGGATCGACGATCCCGACTTCGGTCGCGCATTTTTCGGTATCTGGCTCGATCCGCGAACGAGCGAACCTTCTCTGCGCGAGGGGCTGCTCAGGGGCTTCAACCGATGAGCACGAGCCCCGTGTCTCCGGCTTCGCCCCCCTGGGCTTTGCTTGCCGCCTACGGGGGCCTGCGTTTGCCGCTGGCCCTGCTCGAGCTGCCGCTCTTTGTCCTTTTGCCTGCGTTCTATGGCCAGCAACTGGGCGTGCCTCTGGCCATCGTGGGAGCAGTCCTCTTTGGCGCGCGCATGCTCGACGCCTTGATCGACCCTTTGATGGGCGCGGGCCTTGATCGCGCCCGGCAGGTCATGAGCCCGCGCTCTTGGATCCTGATGGCCTCGCCTCTCATGGCGGTCGGGTTCCTGGCCCTGTTGCATCCGCCTGCGGGGGGCATCCCGTTGCTCACGGTCTGGCTCGCTCTGGCCTCGGTCGTCACCTACCTGGGATGGTCGGCGGTCACCATTGCCCATCAGGCCTGGGGTGCGGGGCTGAGCTTTGATGATCGGGGCCGCGTCAGGGTGACCGGCGTACGAGAAGTCTTCGGTCTGTCTGGCGTGCTCATTTCGGCCTTGCTGCTGGACCCTTCCCGAATGGGCGGGTTGTCGGTGTTGTTCGTCATCGCCCTGCTTCTCGCGCTTGCGCTTCTGTTTCTCGCGCCCCTGCCTGAGCAGGCCGGACCGCTCCAGTCGCCCGCTCGGTCTGGAATTTGGTCGCAGATGTGGGCGCCTCTTGCCCGCGAGCCGGCCTTCAGAAAGCTCCTTGTGGTGTTCATGCTGAACGGCACCGCTTCGGCGATTCCGGCAACGCTGGTGCTGTTTTTTGTGGCCGATGTGCTTCAGGCGCCCGGGCAGGCACCGCAATTTCTGTTTCTGTACTTTGCCGCGGCCGCGGTCGGCATGCCTCTTTGGGTCGCGCTCGGGGCTCGCATCGACTTGCGCAAGGCCTGGCTCGTCGGCATGACCGCGTCCGTCCTCGCCTTCGTATGGGCCTACGCTCTGGGCCCTGGAGACCTCTTCGCCTACGCATTGATCTGCGTTCTGAGCGGACTGGCGTTGGGCGCCGATCTGGCCTTTCCGACGGCACTGCTCGCGCGGGTCATTGCTGTTGCCGGCGGATCAGGTCGCGATGAAGGCGCGTATTTCGGGCTCTGGAGCCTGGCGACGAAGCTCAATTTGGCCCTCGCGGCTGGCGCCGGGCTGACGCTGCTCGACCTGTTCGGTTATCAGCCGGGATCGGGCGGATCGACCGGGTCGCTCTCCCTGGCCTATGCCGCACTGCCCTGCGTACTCAAGCTCGCGGCTGCCCTTGCTCTGGCCTGGCCCGATCGCGCCCCGTCCGAAACACCGGAGAAGTCTTGATGATCACTGCCGACCTCAGTCAACGTGCCATCGCTCGTCTGCAGGCCGCACGGCGAGCCTTCGCCCTGCTCATGTGGGCCTTCCTGGCAGCGGCGCTCGCGGCCTGCAGCGCCCCGCAGCCGTCGCTCTACCAGGCCGAAAAGCCAAGCCTCGAATTGCGCGACTACTTCAACGGCCGCCTCGATGCCTGGGGCATTTTTCAGGACCGGTCAGGCCGGGTCGTCAAGCGCTTTACCGTGGCCATGGTCGGCCGCTGGGAGGGCGATGTCGGCACGCTCGAGGAAGATTTCACCTATTCCGATGGCAGCACCGAGCGTCGCGTGTGGACTTTGCGTCGGGTGGCGCCGGGCCGCTATGTCGGAACCGCCGGCGATGTGATTGGCGAAGCCCAGGGCATGGTCGCAGGCAACGCCCTCCATTGGCGTTACACCCTCGCGCTCCCGGTGAACGGCTCGGTCTATCACTTCGATTTCGATGACTGGATGTTCCTGGTCGATGACCGGGTGATGCTCAACCGTGCGGTGATGAGCAAGTTCGGCATCCGGCTGGGCGAAGTCACTCTGTCCTTCACCAAACGCTGACGATGAAACGCGACAACGCCGCCACTCTCCAGTGGCCCCAAGCTCCGGTGCGCGTGGACCGGCGCGGTTCGCTCAATCCCCGCATCGAGTCCTGGGCCGGCCGGCGGGTCTGGCTGGTCGGCGCCTCAAGCGGCATCGGCGCGGCGCTCGCCGACGCGCTCGCCCGCCTCGGGGCGCGCCTGGCCCTTTCGGCCCGCTCCGAGACGGCCCTTGAAGGTTTGCGCCAGGGCTTTCCCGAGGAGGCCCGGGGGACCACGCTGGTCTTGCCGGTCGATGTGAATGATCATGCGGCGCTGCGCGCTGCAACCGATCGGATCGGGCAGTCCTGGGGCGGGGTCGACCTGGTGGTTTGGCTGGCCGGCACCTATCGTCCGATGCGTGCGGACCAGTTCGACCTCGGTGTCGCAAACGAAATGCTCCAGACGAATCTGGGGGCGATGTTCAAGGGTCTGGACTGCGTGCTCCCCATGCTGCTGGCCCAGCGCGCGGGCGGCTTGGCGATCGTGTCGAGCGTTGCGGGCTATCGGGGCCTGCCGAAGGCGCTGGCCTATGGCCCCACCAAGGCGGCGCTCATCAACCTGGCCGAATCGCTCTATCTCGACTTGAGCCCCGAGGGCATCGGAGTCTGGCTGATCGACCCGGGCTTCGTAGAAACCCCCCTGACCGCCCAGAACACCTTTCGCATGCCCGGGCTGATCGACGCCCGGACGGCAGCCGACCAGATCATTCGAGGCCTGGCCGGCGGGGGATTCGAAATCCATTTCCCGCGCCGGTTTACCCTGTGGATGAAGTTCCTGAGCTTGTTGCCGGCGCGCCTCTACTTTCGCCTTGTGCGGATGGCTACCGGGCTTTAGACGCCATGTCTCTTTCCGACCCCTCTCAATCAAGCTTGATGGCCGAGTCCGACCCGCGTCGGCGCAAGGAGCATGCCGCCGCGGCGCCCGCCGAGGCCGCGCAGCTCGCGGCTGCCCCGGCTTCCGATGCGGCCCAGCGCCCCGCGGCCGCCTGCGCTGCGGCCCGCGAGCATGCCGGCCTTCATCGGCTGTGCGTCTTCTTTGAATCGCTGACCCCCGAATCCCTGGGCGATATCGCGCAGGTCTACGCGCCTGACGCATTCTTCAAGGACCCCTTCAATGAGGTGCGCGGAGTTCCGGCGATCGAGGCTATTTTTCGTTCGATGTTCGCGCAGCTCGAGTCCCCGAGATTTCTGATTCGATCGCGGATCCTCGAAGGCCGGAGCGCCTGCGTTACCTGGGATTTCGAGTTTCGCTTTCGAAGCTTTCGGCGTGGCCAGAGTCAGACGATCCGGGGCGCAAGCTGGCTTGAATTCGATAGTGCGGGACGGGTTTGCCATCATCGCGACTACTGGGATGCGGCCGAGGAGCTCTACGAGAAGCTGCCGGTGCTCGGCCGGCTGATGCGTCTGCTCAGGGCTCGGCTCGCCCACTGAAGGTCTCCAAGTCGTCCGGCCCCGTGCGATACTGTGGCCCGGTTTCTTTCGACCGGTCTGCCGCCTGATTCGACATGTCTATGCTTTACCCTGAGTTGTTTTCATCGCTCGAGGCCGTCCGCTGGAACATGGCCCGAGACATTCCGTGGGATCGGTTCGACGCGACACTGCTGTCGGACGAGCAGGCGCTCACCATCAAGATGAATGCCATCACGGAGTGGGCGGCGTTGCCGGCCACTGAAATGTTCCTGCGCGACAACCGCGAGGACAGTGATTTCTCCGCGTTCATGTCGATCTGGTTCTTCGAGGAGCAAAAGCATTCACTGGTCCTGATCGAGTATCTGCGTCGCTTCCGGCCCGATCTCGCACCCACGGAGGCTGAACTGCAGGCGACCCGGTTCGAATTCGAACCGGCGCCGCCGCTTGAAACACTGATGCTTCATTTTTGTGGCGAGATCAGGCTCAATCACTGGTACCGCCGCGCGGCCCAGTGGCATGCCGAGCCCGTGATCCAGACCATCTACCAGACCCTGGCTCGGGATGAGGCGCGCCACGCGGGCGCCTACCTGCGCTACATGAAAAAGGCGATCGCCGAGCGGGGCGATTGGGCGCGCGCTGCGTTTGCCCGTATCGGTGTGTTGATGGCGAGTGCGCGCCGCTCGAGCAAGGCGCTTCACCCGACCAACCTTCATGTCAATCGCGAATTATTCCCCAATGACACGGTGCAAAGCCGGTTGCCCGATCCCGGATGGCTTGAGCATTGGCTCGATCAACAGATCCGGTTCGACGACGAGTGGGAGGGGAAAGTGAGCGAGCGCATCCTTCACAACCTGTCGCTGTTGTTTGAACGCCCCCTCGCCTCGGCGCAAGACCTCAACCGTTTCCGCAAGACCCTCGCTTCAGGGGCTGAGGACGCCTCAGGCAGGGTCAGTCGCGCGGCCTGAGTCGGTGTTCGGCTGCGGCGTCTGGTGCACCGTGGCGCGCAGAGTCTCGCCCGCGTGCTGCTCGAAAAACCGGCCGGCCGATTCGCGCTCGAACACCTCAGGCCGCCAGGGTTCCCCGCTGAGCATTGCGGCATCGTTGAGCACATAGACCTCGGCGGCGAGTGGGGTCCGCGCCCCGCGGGCCGTTTCCACCCAGATTTCGACCGGGGTTCTCGCATAGGCGTTTCCCTCGAACTGGTCGAGGCGGTCGATCGCCTCTGCGTCCAGGCCGAAGTAGACCCGGCCCAGGGTGCTTGATTGGGGATCGGGCACGATGCCCGGATAGGAGGCGCCCGCGACCCGTTCGCGCCGGAAACCGGGCAGCCGGGCGCGCATGCTCGCGCAAGGCACTCGCACCAGCGCTCGCCAGACGGACTCGAACATCAACGATCCATAGGTAAAGAGCGCTGCGGGGCGTTTGGACATCATGAGGCTCCGGTGGGGTGAGTTCCGTCGGACCGGCTCACTGGGCCGGCAAGACCGTCTTCGCGCAGGGACACGTCGCCTGCAATGATGCGATGCAGCGTCCCTGCGCAATCGAGCAGCAGGGCGCCGTCTGGCCCCACCCCCCGATGCAGGCCCTGTGCGAGCAGCTGACCTGCGTCGTTCACCGATACAGGCCGGCCGATCCAGGCATCGAAGGCCCGCCATTCGTGGACGAGCGGAGCAAACCCCTCGGCCCGATGTCGCCACTCGGCGGCAACCAAGGCCAGGGCCAGGTCCTCCAGGAGCTTCGCCCGGTCGGGAATCTGCTCGGATCGATCGAACACGCCCTCGGCGCTTGCGCCGATCTGGCCCTCCGGATCGGTGGGGCGGAGCAGATTCAGCCCGACGCCGATCACCAGGCGATCGATCGCCTGCTCCGGGGGGCCGCCGCGGCGCCGCTCCACCAGGATGCCGCCGCATTTGAGCCCGCGGCGCAGGAGGTCGTTGGGCCATTTCAGGCAGAGCCCATCACTGACCGGGGCGAGCGATCGCGCGAGCGCGAGACCGATAGCGAGACTGAGAGAGGGGTCGGCCCGAAGGCCCCTCGCCTCGATGACCACCGAAAAACAAAGACTGCGACCCGGCTCGGCCAGCCAGATTCGGCCGCGCCGGCCGCGCCCGGCGGTCTGTTCATCGGCCCAGAGCACGCACGGCGCCTGCGGCAGCGCGCCAAACGGTGCTTCGAGCAGGCGGCGGTTGGTCGAGTCGACGGATGCGACCCTCTCGATGCGCAGGGCAGGATCCGCACTCCCACCCTGGGTTCGACGGACGGTTTCTGGGGGCAAAGACATCGCAGGATGATAGCCAGGGCGGGCAGAGCGAAGACTATAATCACCCCCATGAACGAGTCATACTACAAGCGGCATATTTTTTTCTGCATCAACCAGCGCGAGGGCGGGCGAGAGTGCTGCGCGGCCAGCGGCTCCGAGGATCTCGCCAGTTATGCGAAAGAGCGGGTCAAGGCGATGGGGCTCGCCGGCGCGGGTCAGGTGCGGGTCAACCGGGCGGGCTGCCTGGACCGCTGTTCGATGGGGCCGGTTGCTGTGGTCTATCCGGAGGCCGTCTGGTACCAGTTTGTCGATCGCCAAGACATCGATGAAATCGTCGAGTCCCATCTGCGCGACGGCCGTCCCGTCGAACGTTTGCGTATCGAATGAATTCGGCGACCCGTTTCCAGTTGTTTGCGGGGCCGGCCGGAGCGATCGACACCGCGATTGATCTGCCCGCAGGTGCGCCTTGCGGCATTGCGATCGTCGCGCACCCACACCCCTTGCAGGGGGGTACCCGTGACAACAAGGTGGCCCAGACCGTGGCGCGCGCGCTGGTTGCCGTGGGCTATGCCGTGTGGCGACCCAATTTCCGCGGGGTCGGCCAAAGCGCCGGCGAGCATGATCATGGGGTGGGCGAGACCGAAGACCTGCTCGCCCTGATCGCCGCGGTACGCGATGATCCCGCACTGCCTGCATCAGCCCGGGCGCGGCTCGTGCTCGCTGGGTTTTCCTTTGGCAGCTTTGTTCAGACCCGCGTTGCTCGAACCCTGCGCGAACACGGTGATCCCTTGGGGCCGCTGGTGCTCATCGGGCCGGCGGTGGGGCGCTTTGCCGCAGAGCCGGTACCGCCCGACACCCTGGTCGTGCATGGCGAACTCGACGACATCGTGCCGCTTGCCGCGGTCTTCGACTGGGCCCGGCCCCAAGGGCTTGCCGTCACGGTGCTGCCCGGGGCCGACCACTTCTTCCACCGACGCCTGACCCAGGTCAAGGCCATCGTGATGGCGCACCTGGTCGCGTGGCAGCACGAACAGGCGGCCCCGGGCGGTTGGGCCGCTTGAGCGCAACCGAGCCATGAGGAGAATGATGATGTTTCGTCTGCTCGCGATGCTGCTCGCTGCGGGCTTGGCTTCACTTGCGAGCGCGCAGGTCAAGCCGCCCCCGGTGACCGCCCGGTCTTGGATCCTGCTCGACATGACCAGCGGGCAGGTGCTCGCCGAACAGGACGCCGATCGCAAGGCCGACCCGGCCTCCCTCACCAAGCTGATGACGGCCTACCTCGCATTCAATGCGCTCCGGGAAAAAAGGCTCACGCTCGATCAGCGACCGATGGTGTCGCAAAAAGCCTTCAAGGCGATCGGATCACGGATGTTCGTCGAGCCGGCGCGCCCTGCGACCGTAGCCGAACTGCTGCGCGGCATGATCGTGCAGTCGGGCAATGATGCGTCGATCGTCCTCGCCGAGGCCCTGGCAGGCAGCGAAGAGTCGTTTGCCGACCTGATGAACCGCGAGGCCCAGCGCCTGGGCATGACCCAGACCCGGTTTCGCAATTCGAACGGCCTACCCAGCCCGGAGCATCACTCGACCGCCCGCGACCTGTCCATTCTCGCCTCGCGTCTGATCATCGAGCATCCGGAGTACTACAAGATCTACTCCGAGCGTGAATTCACCTTCAACAAGATCCGCCAACCCAACCGCAATCGCCTGCTCCAAATCGATCCGAGCGTTGACGGCATGAAGACGGGTTATACCGAAGCAGCCGGATATTGCCTCGTGGCCTCCGCGCAGCGTGAGCAGCCCGGCGGGGGCTTTCAGCGGCGCCTGCTGACCGTGGTCATGGGGGCGCCCACCGATGCTGTTCGCATCACCGAGTCGCAGCGCCTGCTCAACTACGGTTTCCAGAATTTTGAGGCCGTGCGCGCCTACTCGGAGGGCCAGCAGGTCGGCGATTACCCGGTCTGGAAGGGCCGCACAGAAAAGGTCACCGGGACCCTCGAGCAGACGGTCTTTGTCACGGTCGCCCGGGGCCAGGCGGGCAACGTGAAGGGCGAAATCGAACGCATCGAGCCGCTGCTCGCGCCGATCCGGGCTGGTCAGAGAATCGGCACCCTGCGCGTGAGTCTGGGCGACAAGGTGCTCGCAGAACAAGCGGTACTCGCGCAGGCTGCGGTGGACGAGGCGGGCCTTCTGGGCCGCATGTGGGATTCCATGCGTTTGAAATTCTCGAGGTGATGGGCATGAGCGAGCAACAGATCGTATATCTCAACGGCACTTTCACGCCGATCGAGGAGGCCCGCATTCCGGTGCTCGATCGGGGCTTCATATTCGGCGATGGCATTTACGAGGTTGTCCCCGTCTATGGGGGCCGGCCGTTTCGCCTGCCTCACCACTTGCGCCGGCTTGCGCGCAGTCTGTCGGCCATCGGGATCGACAACCCCATGGACGAGGCGGGCTGGTCGGGGCTGGTCGCCGAGCTGGTCTCGCGGCATCCCTGGCCCGACCAGTTCATCTACATGCAGATCACGCGAGGCGTGGCCCGCCGCGACCACGCTTTCCCCAAGGGCGTCCAACCGACCGTTTTTGCGATGGCCAGTGCGTTCGTTGCGCCGGCTCCAGAACTGCGCGAACAGGGCCTGGCCGTCATTACCCGCCCGGATGACCGGTGGCTGCATTGCGACATCAAGTCGGTTTCGCTGCTGGGCAATGTGCTTGCGAAGCAGGCCGCGGTCGAGGCCGGTGCGGCCGAGAGCGTGATGTTTCGCGACGGCATGCTCACGGAGGGCTCCTCCAGCAACATTTGGGTGGTACGCGGTGGACGCGTGCTCGGGGCGCCCACCGATCATCTGGTCCTCGAGGGCATCCGTGTCGGGCTCATGGCCGAGCTCTGCGCTAGTCAGGGGATCGAACACGAGTTGCGCCGAATCACCCGGGATGAAGTCTTCGCCGCTGAAGAGCTGATGCTCAGTTCTGCCACGCGCGAAATCTTGCCGATCACCCGCATCGACGGCCAACCGGTCGGTGACGGCCGTGTGGGCCCGGTCTACAAGCGGCTGTACCAGGCCTATCAGGCGGCCAAGGCGGCGGCCTGATCCGGCACGGGCATGGCCTCGACCGAGACTGGGGTCTGGGATCGTCTGGAGCGCCTCCTCGATTTTCCCGTCGATTTTCCGATCAAGGTCATGGGGCGCAACGTCGAGGGTTTTGCGCAGCAGGTCGTCGATCTCGTCCTCGCCCATCAGCCTGACTTCGACCCCGCTCGCGTCGAAATGCGCGCCTCCAGCGGGGGGCAGTGGATCAGTCTGACTGTGCTCGTCCGGGTGAGCTCGCGCACCCAGCTCGAGGCTCTGTACAAGGACCTGGCCGGTCACCCGCTGATCAAGGTCGTGCTCTGAGTGCGAAGATGAGCAGATCGGTGCCCGATCCCGCGCCATTGATCGTCCGCCCGCTCGGGGTGGTTCCCTACCCGGATGCCCTGTCACGCATGCGGACGTTCACAGCCGATCGGGTGAGCGAGACCGCTGACGAGATCTGGTTGCTTGAGCATCCGCCGGTGTACACCCTGGGCCTGTCGGCGCGCTTTGAGCACCTGCGCGAGGCGGCCCATGGGTCGGGCATCGCCATCGAGCGGACCGAGCGGGGCGGCCAGGCCACCTTCCACGGCCCCGGACAGATCATTGCCTATCTTTTGCTTGACCTGCGCCGGCTCGGGCTGGGTGTGAAGGAGCTGGTCTACCGGATCGAGGCGTCCCTGATCCAAACCCTTGCCGGCCTGGGCGTAGACGGGCGTCGGATTGCCGGCGCTCCGGGCGTCTATGTCGAGTGGCCAGGGGGCGTCGGACGTTTCGCCGGCTGGGCCAAGATTGCAGCGCTCGGAGTCCGGATTTCGCGAGGTTGCAGCCTGCACGGGCTTGCGCTCAACGTGGCCATGGATCTGTCGCCCTTTGATGCGATCGATGCCTGTGGCTATCCAGGCTTGCGCAACGTCGATCTGGCTCGTCTGGGCGTGCGAGTGTCTCCCACCGCGGTGGCCGAGCGGCTGGCCGAGCGGCTCGTTGCGCATTTCGCGTCCCGGCCCGAAGTCCGCTAGACTCCTTCGGAGAAAACCAACCGCCCGATTGCTCGGCCCGTGCTTGAGCCGTCGGTGCAGCAGCGTATGACACACTCCAACCGAACCGACGCGTCCGAGAGCCCGTCCGGTCAGGCTCAGCCCAGCCGCCCCTACGATCCGTCGGCCAAGCAGAAAGCTTCGGCCAAGACCTCACGCATCCCGATCAAGGTCGTCGCCGCGACCGAGACGCTTGCCAAACCGTCCTGGATCCGCGTCCGCGCGGCGGCGGTGGGCAGCCGATTCCACGAGATCAAGCAGATCCTTCGCGAACATCGCCTGCACACCGTCTGCGAAGAGGCGAGCTGCCCCAACATCGGTGAGTGCTTTGGCAAGGGTACGGCGACCTTCATGATCATGGGGGACAAGTGCACCCGTCGCTGCCCGTTTTGCGATGTGGGCCATGGCCGTCCTGACCCCCTTGATCCTGACGAGCCGGGCAATCTCGCTCGAACCATTGCGGCACTCAAGCTCGAGTACGTTGTCATCACGAGCGTCGATCGCGATGATCTGCGCGATGGCGGCGCCGGACATTTCGTTCAGTGCATTCGTGAGGTGAGGGCGCTCTCGCCCGCCACACGCATCGAGGTGCTGGTGCCCGATTTCCGAGGGCGGCTGGATCGCGCCCTGCAGATTCTCGAGGCTGCGCCTCCCGATGTGATGAACCACAATCTCGAGACCGTGCCCCGCCTGTACGCGCAGGCGCGGCCGGGTTCGGATTTTGCCCATTCACTCAATGTGCTCCGGGAGTTCAAGCTGCGGGTGCCGGGCGTACCCACCAAGTCCGGGCTGATGGTGGGTCTGGGCGAGACCGACGACGAGATACTGGCCGCCATGCAGGCGCTGCGCGACCATCAGGTCGACATGCTCACCATCGGCCAATACCTCGCGCCCTCCGCGGCCCACCTGCCGGTGCGGCGCTACGTGCACCCCGACACCTTTGCGATGTTTGAGGCGCGGGCTCTTGAGATGGGCTTTGTCCACGCCGCAGTCGGGCCGCTCGTCCGGTCCTCCTACCACGCCGACCGGCAGGCCGAGGCGGCCGGCCTGGCCTGACCCGAAACCTTCTGAAACGGAACGACCATGCCGACGACCACCAGCACAAGCCCTGCAGCGCCCGCCGTTCAGGGCTACGAGGATCTTTGCCTTTACATCGACGGGGAATTCATCCAGGGCGCAGGTCGGGTCACTGGCGATGTTCTCAACCCCGCGACGGGCCAGGTGATTGCCCAGCTGCCGCATGCCACCCGAGCCGATCTCGACCGGGCGCTCGCCGCTGCGGCTCGCGCCTTTGAGTCCTGGAAAAAAAGCTCCCCCATGGAGCGCAGCCGCATTCTGCGTCGCGTGGGCGAGCTGTCGCGCGAGCGTGCCCAGGCGATTGGCCGCAACATTACGCTTGAGATGGGCAAGCCGCTCGCGGAGGCGGCCGGCGAAGTCACGAGCTGCGCAGAACACTGCGACTGGCACGCCGAAGAGTGCCGGCGCATTTACGGGCGGGTCATCCCGCCGCGGCTGCCCAATGTCCGCCAGATGGTGCTGCGCGAGCCGATCGGAGTGTGTGCGGCCTTCACGCCCTGGAACTTCCCCTACAACCAGGCGATCCGCAAGATCGCGGCGGCGGTCGGCGCGGGCTGTACCATCGTGATCAAGGGGCCTGAGGACGCCCCCAGCGCGCTGGTTGCGATCGCGCGAATGTTTCACGAGGCGGGCCTGCCGCCCGGGGTGCTGAATGTGGTCTGGGGAGTGCCGGCCGAGGTGTCGGACTACCTGATCCGCTCGCCCATCGTGCGCAAGGTCTCGTTCACCGGATCCGTCCCAGTGGGCAAGCAGCTCGCCGCTTTGGCGGGTGCCCACATGAAGCGCGTCACGATGGAACTCGGCGGCCATTCGCCGGTGCTGGTGTTTGATGATGCCGACGTCGATCGGGCCGCTGATATGCTGGTCGCCTTCAAGTTCCGCAATGCCGGCCAGGTCTGCGTCTCGCCGACCCGGTTCTACATTCAGTCCAAGGTCTATGACCGATTCGTTGCGCGGTTTGTCGAGCGCACCCAGGCCATCCGGGTCGGCGATGGCCTGCAACCCGAGACGAAGATGGGTCCGCTCGCCCATTACCGGCGTCTGCCTTCGATCCAGCGCTTCGTGGATGAAGCGCGCGAGCGCGGGGGTCAGGTCGTGACCGGAGGGCAGCGGATCGGCACCACCGGCAACTTTTTCGCGCCGACGGTGCTGACCGGCGTTCCAGATGACAGCATGGTGATGACCTCCGAGCCCTTTGGCCCGATCGCACCGTGCGTCCCCTTCAACGATCTGGACGAAGTCCTGCGTCGTGCCAATGCCCTGCCGTACGGGCTGTCTTCCTACGTGTTCACCGCGTCGACCCGAACTGCACTTGCCGTTCAGAACGGACTCGAGTCGGGGATGGTCAACATCAACCACTTCGGCCAGGCGCTTGCCGAGTCTCCGTTTGGTGGCGTCAAGGACAGCGGCATTGGGAGCGAAGGCGGTACTGAAACCTTCGATGGCTATCTGGTGACAAAGTTCGTCACTCAAATGGATTGAACGACCTCGAACCCGGAGACTCAAAATGACCGAACTCTATTTCGCCCCCGGGGCCTGCTCTTTCGTTCCGCATGTGGC
>JBIKVK010000120.1:0-9707 GCA_044356835.1 Burkholderiaceae bacterium | reverse complement strand
GTTTGCGAAAAAAGCGTCGATCCGACCCAGCGCAGCAAGCGTCTGATCAAAGGCCTGAAGCACCTGCTGCTCATCGCCCACGTCACAGCAAAAGCCGTGAACCTCCCCGCCCGTCTGGACCGCCAGCTGCTCGCGCGCGGCCTCGGTCTTGCGGGCATGCGTGCCCCAGATTGCCACCCGTGCCCCGGCCTCGAGCAGCCCCCGGGCCATCGCCAGACCGATCCCGCCATTGCCGCCCGAAACCACCGCGACCCGACCGCTCAGATCAAACTGCTCTCGAACACTTGCCATTGGCGCCTCTCAGACCAACACCCGCTCGATGCCCCCGTTGTTCGCACGCGCAACATAATCGGGCAACCAGTGTTCGCCCAGCATGTGGCGGGCAATCTCGACGACGATGTAATCGGCATCGATGCCCGTATCGTCCTGATAACGGGACAGCCCCTGGAGACAGGACGGACAGGAAGTGAGGATACGCACCGGTCCGCCGTCGGGCACGGGGCCGGATGGGGACCCCGCAACCCGCACGGCCGCAGGCCCGGACGTCGCCCCCGCCTCCGAAGGCGCGCGCGCGGCGATCGCCGCAAGGCCTTTTTTGAGCTCCTCGGCCTTACGGAACCGGACCTGGGTCGAAATGTCGGGCCGCGACACCGCGAGGGTGCCGGACTCACCGCAGCATCGGTCGTTGCGGTCGACGCGACCATTGAGATCCGCATTGATCAGGGTATTGACCACCTTCAGCGGCGGGTGGGTCTTCATCGGGCTGTGGCAGGGGTCGTGATACATGTAACGCACACCCGTGACCTGCTCAAGCTTGAGACCCTTTTCCAGCAGGTACTCATGGATGTCGATGATCCGGCAGCCCGGGAAGATCTTGTCGAACTCGTAGCCTTGAAGCTGGTCATAGCAGGTGCCGCAGGACACCACCACTGTCCGGATGTCGAGATAGTTGAGGGTGTTGGCCACCCGATGGAAGAGCACCCGGTTGTCGGTGATGATCTTGTCCGCCTTGTCGAACTGGCCCGAGCCCCGCTGCGGATACCCGCAACAGAGGTAGCCCGGCGGCAACACGGTCTGCACGCCGACATGCCAGAGCATGGCCTGGGTGGCCAGACCAACCTGCGAAAACAGGCGCTCGGAGCCACAACCGGGGAAATAGAACACCGCCTCGGCCTCTGCGCTGACCCGCTGCGGATCGCGGATGATCGGCACGTAACGGTTGTCTTCGATATCCAGCAAGGCCCGCGCGGTCTTCTTGGGCAGGTTGCCCGGCATCTTGCGATTGATGAAATGGACCACCTGCTCGCGGATCGCCGGCTTGCCGACGGTCGCCGGGGGGCGCTCATTCTGCCGCCGGGCGAACTTGCCGAGCAGGTCGTTCGCCAGTCGCTGCACGCGGTAGCCAACGCCGACCATTGCAGCCCGGGTGGCCTTGATGGTGTCCGGGTCGGTGGCGTTCAAAAAGAACATGGCGGCCGCATTACCGGGATTGAATTTCTTCTTGCCCATCTTGCGCAGCAGATTGCGCATGTTCATCGACACCTCGCCAAAGTCGATGTCGACCGGGCAAGGGGATTCACATTTGTGACAGACCGTGCAATGGTCCGCGACATCGGAGAATTCTTCCCAATGCCGCACCGAGATGCCCCGACGGGTTTGTTCCTCGTAGAGAAAGGCCTCGATTAGAAGCGAAGTGGCCAGGATCTTGTTGCGCGGCGAGTACAGCAGATTCGCGCGCGGGACATGGGTCGCACAGACAGGCTTGCACTTGCCGCAACGCAGGCAGTTCTTCATCGATTCGGAGATCGCGCCGATGTCGGACTCGTGCAGGATCAGAGACTCTGCCCCCATCAGCCCGAAACTGGGGGTGTAGGCATTTCTGAGGTCTCCGGGGAAATCGGCATCGTCCAGCAATTTGCCCCGATTGAATCGCCCGTCCGGATCGATCTGGCGTTTCCACTGCCGGAATTCTGCGGTCTCCTCCGGCCGCAGGAACTGCAGTTTGGTGATGCCAATGCCGTGTTCGCCCGAGATGACGCCACCGAGCGCGCGGGCGAGCGCCATGATCCGTTCGACCGCTGCCTCGGCCTGCTTGAGCATGCCGTAGTCGTCGGAATTGACCGGGATGTTGGTGTGAACATTGCCGTCGCCCGCGTGCATGTGCAAAGCGACGAACACTCGGCTGCGCAACAGCTTGCGATGCGTCGCAACGATCGCATCGAACGCCGGTGCAAAGGTCTTGCCCGAAAAAATCCGCTCGAGGGGGTCGCGCAGTTCGAGCTTCCAGGACACCCGGATGGTACGGTCCTGGAGCAGATGGAAGAGCCTCGCATCCGGACTCTGAGCGATCCGTTCATCGACCGCGCCCATCAGATGACCCAGGGACAGGGGCTCAAGAAGCGGACGGACCGCGGCGAGGGGTCGATCGATCGATTCCAGCAGCCAGCTCCAGCGCTTGCCCACCGTCTCAATCAGGGCAAGCGCTCGCGCGCGACGCTCCTCGAGGAGATCGGCCGCCGACTGCGCCGACGGAGACAGCTCATCGTCGAGTCCGGCCGGCAGGGGGCCAGCGACCTGCCGGGCCAGTGCCGCGACCAGGTCGAGCTTGTTGCGGATCGAAAGCTCGATGTTGATATGCTCGATCCCGTCGGTGTACTCGCCCATGCGCTCGAGCGGAATCACGACGTCCTCGTTGATCTTGAAGGCGTTGGTGTGGCGGGCGATCGCGGCCGTCCGCGAGCGATCCAGCCAAAAGAGCTTGCGGGACTCGGGCGACACCGCCACAAACCCCTCTCCCGAGCGGGCATTGGCCAGCCGGACCACTTCGGACGCGGCGCGCGCCACGCCCGCATCATCGTCACCGACGATGTCGCCGATCAGGACCATCTTGGGCAGACCGCCGCGACGCGATTTGGTCGAGTATCCGACGGCCCTGAGGTAGCGCTCGTCCAAGTGCTCCAGGCCCGCAAGAATCGCGCCCTGGGGGCGAGCATCGAGGTAGGCCTTGATTTCGACGATTGAAGGGACCGCATCTTTTGCCTGACCGAAAAACTCCAGACACACGGTGCGCACATGGGCCGGCATCCGGTGCAGGATCCAGCGCGCCGACGTGATCAAGCCGTCACAACCCTCTTTCTGTACACCGGGCAGGCCCGAGAGAAACTTGTCGGTCACGTCTTTGCCCAGGCCCGCCTTACGGAATGTGGACCCGGGGATTTCGAGCCTCTGCTCGCGAAGCGGAGCGCCCTGCATGTGGCCGTCTTGGCCCAGGCTTTCCGGGGCAAACCAACGCAGATCGAACACGGCGCACTCAACATCGTGGATCTTGCCCAGGTTGTGGCCCACCCGGCTGACCTCAAGCCAATTCCCATCCGGGTCGACCATCCGCCACCAGGCGAGATTGTCGAGCGCCGTACCCCAAAGCACCGCTTTCTTGCCCCCGGCATTCATCGCGATATTGCCGCCGATGCATGAGGCATCGAGCGAAGTCGGATCGACGGCAAACACCAGGCCGGCATGCTCGGCGGCCTCGGTCACCCGGCGGGTCACGACCCCCGCCTCGGACAGGATCGTGGCGACTTCAGCCTCGCAGCCGGGCAGCCGAACCCGCTCGACCGGCCCGAGCGCTTCGAGTTTTTCGGTATTGATCACCGCTGAGAGCGGCGTGAGCGGCACGGCACCTCCGGTGTATCCGGTGCCGCCTCCACGCGGAATGATCGTGAGGCCCAGTTCGATGCAGCCGCGCACGAGGCCGGCCATCTCCGCCTCGCTCTCGGGGGTCAGCACGACGAACGGATATTCGACCCGCCAGTCGGTCGCATCAGTCACATGCGACACCCGTGACAGGGCGTCAAATCGAATATTGTCGCGAGCGGTGTGACGCGAGAGCCGGCGCAGGGTGCGGGCGCGAAGGCTCGCCGCCCGGTCAAAGCCCTGCTCGAAACGTCGAACCGCCTGACGGGCAGCGTCGAGCAGTCGCGCGACCTTGTCGGCCCGGACGGCAGCATCGGCAGCCTCACCCGCCGGGTCGTTCGGCCCGACGCGACGACGTTCGACCTCGCGCAGTCGGTGGTCGAGTGCCTCGATCAGCATGACCCGGCGCTTGCGGTTGTCGATCAGGTCGTCCTGCAAATAGGGGTTCCGCTCGACCACCCAGATGTCGCCCAGGACCTCGTACAACATGCGAGCCGAGCGACCGGTCCGTCGTTCTGCGCGAAGTTCTTCGACAATCGACCACGCGGCCTCGCCCAGCAGGCGAATCACGATCTCACGGTCGGAGAAAGAAGTGTAGTTGTAGGGGATCTCGCGCAAGCGAGCAGATTCGGCTTGCGGCGCAACCAGGTCCAGCGGAATCGGAGCGTTCATCGGCTCGCGGGCTCGAAAGCGGAGTACGAAGGCCGATCAGTTTAGCCCGGGCTCAATGGCTGCGCGGACACGAAGGTCAATCGGGTGCTGCGGGCGCCAGTCCGGACAAGCCGACCAGTGCGAGCAGCCAACGCCACCAGCCGTCCGGAACCCAGAGCAGGCCCGCCGTCATGAGGGTGTAGCGGGTGAATTTCCCCAGGGCCATCCAGGCCACCGAAGACCAGAAATTGAGCTTGAGCCATCCCGCGACCGTACACAGAGGGTCGCCAACGACCGGCAAGAACGAAAAAAACAGCGCCTTGGGCCCCAGGCGCTCGAACCATTTCAGATACCGGGTCTGCTTGCCACGGGCCAGCGCCTCGTGCGCGCCGTAGCCCAGCCAGTAATCGACCGCACCTCCCAAGGTGTTGCCCAGAGTGGCCACTGCGATCACCAGCCAGAACTGGTCGGGATTGAGCTTGGCATAGCCGAACACCGCAGGCTCTGAGCCCATGGGGAGCAGGGTCGCAGAAATGAACGCCACTACGAATACCGTTGACAGCCCCGTCTGCGGCAACGCAAACCAATCGAGAACCCTTGTGAGGAAACCTTCCATGGGTCGGGCAGTCTAGCAGCGCATTTCCGGCACGATAGAATCGGCCGATCATGCCCAGTGACTATCTCAAGCGAATCTTGACCGCGCGGGTCTACGAGGTCGCGCGCGAGACCCCCCTCGAGCCTGCACCCCTTCTGAGTGCCCGGCTGAAAAACCGTCTGCTCGTCAAGCGCGAAGATCAGCAGCCCGTGTTCTCGTTCAAACTGCGCGGGGCCTACAACAAAATGGCCCGGCTATCGCCCGAGCAACTTGCCCGCGGCGTCATCGCAGCCTCGGCCGGCAACCACGCGCAGGGCGTGGCGCTCGCGGCACGCAAACTGGGCTGTCGAGCGGTGATCGTCATGCCGCTCACCACGCCCCAGGTCAAGATCGATGCGGTCAGAGGGCGTGGCGCCGAAGTCGTTCTTCAGGGCGATTCCTACAGCGACGCCTATGCCCATGCGCTCACGCTGCAGGCCGAGCAGGGGCTGGAGTTCGTCCATCCCTTTGACGACCCTGATGTCATCGCCGGGCAGGGCACCATCGGGATGGAGATCCTCAGGCAACACACGGGCCCGATCCACGCCCTCTTCGCCGCTATCGGGGGCGGTGGGTTGATCTCTGGCATCGCGGCCTACGTCAAACAGATCCGCCCCGAAATCCGGGTGATCGGCGTGCAGACCATCGACTCCGACGCGATGAAGCGTTCCATCGAAGCCGGTCGCCGGGTCGAACTGGCGGAAGTGGGGCTCTTCTCCGACGGCACCGCGGTCAAGAAAGTGGGTGAAGAAACCTTCCGGCTCTGCCGGCAGCACGTCGACGAAATCATCCTGGTCGATACGGATGCGATCTGCGCGGCCATCAAGGACGTGTTCGAGGACACCCGGATCACGCTTGAGCCGGCGGGAGCCCTGGCCATCGCCGGCGCGAAGGCCTATGTCGAGCGTGAACGGCTGCGCAACCAGACTCTGGTGGCGATCGCCTGTGGCGCCAACATGAACTTCGACCGGCTTCGCTTCGTGGCCGAACGAGCGGAGGTGGGCGAGCGGCGTGAGGCGGTATTTGCAGTGACGATCCCGGAAGAGCGCGGCAGCTTCAGGCGCTTTTGCGAGCTGGTGGGAGAGCGCAATGTCACCGAATTCAACTACCGGATCGCCGACGAACGGCTCGCGCACGTCTTTGTGGGGATCCAGATCCAAAAGCCGGGCGACGCCGGAAAAATTGCCCGAAACTTCGAGCGTGCCGGTTTTGCGACGCTGGATCTGACCGACGACGAGCTCGCCAAGCTGCACATCCGCCATCTGGTGGGCGGACGCTCGGCGCTCGCCCGCGACGAGCACCTGTTCAGGTTCGAATTCCCCGAGCGGCCGGGCGCCCTGATGCGCTTTTTGTCCAGCATGAGCCCGAACTGGAACATCTCGCTCTTTCACTACCGCAACCACGGCGCCGACTACGGCCGGATTCTGGTGGGCCTGCAGGTCCCCACGAGCGAAAAGCGTCAACTTCGTGAATTTCTGTCAACCATCGGGTACCGCTATTGGGACGAGAGCGCGCACCCAGCCTATCGACTATTCCTCGGCGCACAGCTATAATCCGATCAAATTCAATCGCTTATGCAAATCCTTACACTCGGACTCAATCACCAGACCGCGCCGCTCGAGCTGCGCGAGAAAGTGTCATTTCCGGGTGACACATTGCGGGCTGCGCTGTCGGACCTGCGCGGTCGACTGCAAAGCCTGCTGCCCGAAAGCGCCATCCTCTCCACCTGCAATCGCACCGAGATCTACTGTGCGACGCCTGAAATTGGCGATGCCCGGGCGGCCCTTTCGGCCTGGCTGGCAGAGCGTCAACAGGCGCACGAGTTGTCCCGGCATCTGTATGCGCTACCCGACGGCGAGGCGGTCCGGCACGCGTTCCGCGTAGCCTCCGGACTCGATTCCATGGTGTTGGGCGAGCCACAGATCCTCGGGCAGATGAAAGACGCCGTGCGGACCGCTCAGGAAAGCGGTGCGCTCGGCAGCCACCTGCACCAGCTTTTCCAGCGCAGCTTCTCGGTAGCCAAGGAGGTGCGCAGTGCCACCGAAATCGGAGCCCATTCCGTCTCGATGGCTGCAGCCGCGGTACGGCTTGCAAAACGCATTTTCGAGGACTTGAAAGAAAGCCGGGTGCTGTTCATTGGCGCGGGCGAAATGATCGAGCTGTGCGTCACCCACTTTGCCGCTCAGCACCCCCGGCAGATCGTCATTGCCAACCGCAGCGCCGAGCGGGCGCAACGCCTGGCCCAGCAGTTCGGGGCCGACACGATGCCACTGGCCGATCTACCCGGTCGACTGGAGGCTTTCGACATCGTGGTCTCATGCACCGCAAGCACCCTGCCGATCGTCGGGCTGGGCATGGTCGAGCGGGCGCGACGGGCACGCAAACGTCGGCCGATCTTCATGGTCGATCTCGCCGTGCCTCGAGACATCGAAGCTGAGGTCGCCCAGCTCGGCGATGTCTACCTCTACACCGTCGACGACCTGGGTCGGCAGGTCGCAGAAGGGCGGGAGAATCGGCGCGCCGCTGTGGCCCAGGCCGAGGCGATCATCGAAACGCGCGTGGATTCCTTCATGCAGTGGCTGGTGTCACGCAAAACGGTCCCGGCGATCCGCTCGCTTCACGAGCGTGGCGAAGCCCTCAAAGCAGTCGAGCTCGATCGCGCCCGGCGCCTCCTCGCGAGCGGGCAGGATCCTGCGCGGGTGCTGGACTCGCTCGCCCACGCTCTGACCGCCAAGTTTCTGCACGGCCCGACGCGGCTGCTCCATGGCTCGGCGCAGGAACGCGAGCAGATCCTCGCCCTGATCGATCATCTGCTGCCCGAACACCGCCCGGCGGCTCAGACGAGCAGTGCCGACGGCGAGTCGCGGTAGTTCCCGGTGAGGGTGCATGGTCGGGGCGGCCTGTCCCGATGAACGACGGCTTGCGCGCCCAGCTCGAGCGGCTCGCGCCAAGACTGGCCGAGGTCAATGCGCGCCTGTCCGATCCGGACGCGGCGCGCGAGCTCAACGAATATCGGCGTCTCAACCGCGAGCACAGCGAGCTGACCGAGCTGCTCGCCCAATACGAACACTATCGTCTCGCCGAGGCCGATCTGGCGGCCGCAGAGCAGATGCGCGCCGACCCCGAATTGCGCGATTTCGCGATTGCGGAGGCGCTATCGGCACGCGACCGGATGGAGGCCGCACGGCAGACATTGCAGCGCCTGCTGCTGCCGCGCGATCCCGATGATGACCGCAACGTGCTCCTTGAAATTCGGGCCGGAACCGGGGGCGATGAAAGTGCGCTGTTTGCCGGCGACATGCTGCGGATGTACCTGCGCTACGCCGAGCGCCGAGGCTGGCAGACCGAGGTATTGTCGGCTAATGAATCGGAGCTGGGCGGGTACCGCGAGGTGATCGTTCGCGTGTCGGGCGAGGATGTGTTCTCCCGATTGAAGTTCGAGTCGGGCGTTCATCGGGTGCAGAGAGTGCCCCAAACCGAGGCCCAGGGTCGCATCCATACCTCGGCCTGCACGGTCGCGGTGCTCGCCGAAGCCGATGCGGTGAGCGAGGTTCAGATCGATCCGCAGGAGTTGCGCATTGACGTCTTTCGAGCCTCGGGCGCGGGGGGCCAGCACGTCAACAAGACCGAATCCGCCGTTCGGATCACGCATCTGCCCACCGGACTTGTCGCCGAGTGTCAGGACGACCGGTCACAGCACCGCAATCGCGATCAGGCACTCAAGGTGCTCGCCGCGCGCATCAAGGATCTGCGGACCCGTCAGGCCCATGCCAAGGAAGCGGCCCACCGCAAGTCACTGGTCGGATCAGGCGACCGCTCCGAGCGGATCCGAACCTACAACTTTCCCCAGGGCCGCATTACCGACCACCGCATCAACCTGACCGTCTACCGCCTGGCTCAGGTGCTCGACGGCGATCTCGACGAGCTGATCTCGGCGCTGTCGGCTGCTCGGGAGGCCGAGCTGCTCGAGGCCCTGGCGCAATCGGGCTGAATGCACCGCCGATGACGCCTGAGTCCGTCCCCTCGCCGAGTTTCGATGAGCTGATCACCCGAAGCGGGCTGCCGCGGCTCGAAGCCAGGATCCTCCTCGAACTCGCAAGCGGACGCGGACGGAGCTGGCTCATCGGCCACGGCGAGGAAGCCGCGAGCGCCGATTCGGTCGCGCGATTCCAAGCGCTCGTTGCGCGACGCCTTGCGGGCGAGCCGGTCGCCTACCTGACCGGCCGGCGCGAATTCCACGGCCTGGATCTGGCCGTGGCGCCCGGCGTTCTCATCCCCAGGCCGGAAACCGAACTGCTGGTCGACCGTGCGATCGAAATCATTGTCCGAGACAACGATCATGCAACCAGACCTCGATCGCTTCTCGATCTGGGTACGGGCAGCGGGGCCATCGCCCTGGCGATCTGCGCCCATCAGCCTCAGACCCGCATTGTCGCGACGGATCGGAGCGAGGAAGCTCTAGCCCAGGCCCGCTTGAACGCCGCCCGGCTGGAGCACGGCCGGCATATCAGCTTTCGGCTGGGAAGTTGGTGGCAAGCGATCGGTGAAGATGAGCGATTCGACGTGATTGTCTCTAACCCGCCCTATATCGCCGAGGGTGATCCCCACCTGCTCGCCGCCGATCTGCGCCATGAACCCGTCGATGCCCTGGTGTCGGGGCCCGATGGACTGGCCGCAATCCGTGCCATCGTGGCCGGCGCGCCCCACCATCTTCAGGGCTCGGGCTGGC
>JBIKVK010000011.1:0-30769 GCA_044356835.1 Burkholderiaceae bacterium | reverse complement strand
AAGCGGCGCCGATCAGCTGTGCCGTGCCTTTGGGGGTGGAGGGCGCGCTGCGGCCGGCGCTATCGACGGCCTATCTGCCGAGGCCTTCGAGCGCTTCGTGGTCGCCTTTAGACAGATGCAGTGGGGTGAGCCCCCGGCAACGGCCTGATGCCATGAGGCGCGCCCAAATCGGCGGCTGAGGCGGCTCAGGGCCGCCAGCGGGCGAGCATCAGAGCGTTGGTCACCACGCTCACCGATGACAGTGCCATGGCGGCCCCGGCCACCACGGGACTGAGCACGCCCGCCACAGCGAGCGCAATGCCGATGATGTTGTAGATGAACGCCCAGAACAGCCCCTGACGGATCCGAGCAAAGGTCTGACGCGAAATCGAGAGCGCCGCCCCGATCAGGCCCGGATCGCCGCGCATCAGGGTGATGCCGGCCGTCTGCATGGCCACATCGGTGCCGTTGCCCATTGCAATGCCGATGTCGGCTGCGGCCAGCGCTGGTGCGTCATTGACCCCATCTCCGACCATGGCGATGACCGCGTCTCGCCCCCCCGCTCTTCGCAGCGATTCAATGAGCGCGGCCTTATCGCCCGGCAGCACTTGGGCATGAACCTCTTCGATCGCGAGCGCGCGCCCCACCGATTGCGCAGCCCCCGCATTGTCTCCGCTGATCAACACGGTACGAATCCCGTGTCGATGCAGGGCGTCGACGGCCTCGCGCGCCCCGGGTTTCAGCGCATCACCGAACACCAGCATCGCCAGGGCCAGGCCGGAGCCGCCCAGTCCCGGCGAAGCGTCGGCTGGGCTTGCTGTGCTCTTTGCGGCGCCGGCTGCAGCTTGCTCGTCGCCCGGACTGATCGGCGCCGGCCGAAGCGCCAGGTAGGCGATCGTCCTGCCGTGCGCCATCGCCTCGCGGGCCTTCGTAGCCCACAGGTCGACCGCGATGCCGAGCTGGTTCATCCAGCGCTCCTCGCCGATCAGAACCTCATGCTCACTGCCCGGGTCCAGATGCATGACCCGTGCGCGCAGGCCGTGCCCGGCAACCGCCTGAATCTCGGTCACTCGAAAAGCGTCGGTCCGTGCGGGATCGGGGGCGTCGATCGCGAGCGCCGCGAAATCGACGAACGGTGCGCGCAGAGCGCGGGCGAGCGGATGCTCGCTGCCGGCCTCGAGTGCACGCGCCAAATTGAAGAGCCGCTGGCGGTCTGTGCCGGGCACCGCTTCGAAGGCGAGCAGGCGCGGCTCTCCAACGGTCAGCGTCCCGGTCTTGTCGAAGGCCACCACCGAGACGTTGCGGGCGATCTCGAGGGCCTGCGCATCGCGAATCAGGATGCCAAACCGCGCAGCCACTCCGGTACCCGCCATGATGGCTGCAGGCGTTGCGAGGCCCAAGGCACAGGGGCAGGCAATGACGAGGACCGATACGGCATGAATCAACGCCTCGGCCCAAGGCGAGCCGGCGAGCCGCCAGCCGAACAGGGTGAGTATCGCGATGAGCAGCACGGCCGGCACGAAGACAGCGCTCACCCGGTCGACCTGCCTTTGGATCGGGGCCTTGGCCAACTGCGCCTGCTCAACGCGTTCGATGATGCTCGCAAGAACGGTCTGAGCGCCTGTGGCGGTGGTTTCGATCAAGAGCAGACCCTCGCCATTGACCGAGCCCCCGGTCACGCGCTCGCCCGAGCTTCGCGACATCGGCCGGTTTTCCCCGGTCAGCATCGACTCGTCGACATGGGAGCGGCCTTCAAGTACTCGCCCATCGACCGGAATGCGCTCGCCCGGCCGCACAATCACAAGATCGCCGACGCTCACCGCATCCACCGGAAGCTCTATTTCGGCGTCCTTGATTTGAACCCGCACCCAATCGGGCCGAAGCGCACCAAGCGCTTCAAGGGCTGCGGCTGTGTTTCGACGTGCGCGATGCTCGAGCTGTTTGCCCAACAGCACCAGCGCGATCACTACGCTCGAGGCTTCGAAATAGTAATGGGCGTGTTCTGCCTGGCCGCTCAGCAGGGTGTTCAGCAAGGTCCAGCTGCTCAGGCCCCAGGCCGCACTCGTACCCAGTGCGACCAGCACATCCATGTTGGCCGAGCCCGCGCGCAAGGCGCTCCAGCCGGCCCGGTAAAAGCGTGCGCCCGCAATCCACTGGACCGGGGTGGCGAGCAGCCATTGCACGGTCCCTGAGGGCATCGAGCCCAGGCCGCTCGTCTCCATCACCATGCCGAGGACCAACGGAAGGGCAAAGAGGAGCGCCAATGCGAGATCGAAATGCTCACGGTTCAGTCCGGCCCGCGGCGGGACGCGTGGGCTGAAAGCGCTCTGATGCAAGCGGCCACCGTAGCCGGCGCGCGTGATTGCAGCGAGCAGCTCGCTCGCCCGAACGGCACCCGGTGCATGATCGACTCGTGCGGAGTCGGTGGCCAGATTGACCGCCACAGCCGAAACGCCGGGGACTCGGCCCAGCGCTTTCTCGATCCGGCCTGCGCAGCTCGCGCAGGTCATCCCCTCGATATCAAGGACAGTGTGCTCAAGCACTGGCTCAGCCGGGGCGGGGGCTTGGGGCATATGGGACAATCAAGGCTTTGTACTGCGAGGGCCCAGTATGCACCGCTTCAAGGTGAGTGGCATGAGCTGCGGGCACTGTGTGGCAGCCGTGACGCGCGAGATCCAGGGCATCGACCCTAAAGCTCAGGTGCGCGTCGATCTGCCCGCGGGTCTGGTCGAGGTCGATTCGACACGATCCTCCGACGATGTGAGGGCGGCCATCGTCGAGGCCGGTTACGAGGCTCAATGGCTGAGTCCGGCTTGATCGCAGCCGGGTCGCCCGCAGGCCCGCCGGCGCCCGCGTCGCGTGAGCGCTAGCCCCTCGACCCGCCCGACGCGGTTGATGCCGTCAGGCGGATCTGCCCTTGCGCCTTGAGCCCGCGCCTCAGTTGATCGTGATACGACGCGCAGACGGAGCGGCGGCCTTGGGCAGCGTGAGGGTCAGAATGCCCTGCTCGAAGCGCGCGCTCGCGCTGTTGTCGTCAATTTCGCTCGCGAGAGCGAAGCTGCGCGCCATCGGGCCGTAGAAGCGCTCGCTGCGCAACACACGCTCGCCCTCGGCCCGCTCCGCCGACTCGCGCTTGACCTCCGCGCTGATCGAGACCCGGTTACCGTCGATCTGCACCTGGATGTCTTCCTTGCGCACGCCGGGCAATTCGGCCTGCACCTGATAACTGGCCGCGTGCTCACGGACCTCTATCCTGATTTCGAGGGCTTCGGGCGCTGCGGCCCGAGCGGGCGCGAGCAGGCCCCGAAAAATTTCTGGGAACACTTCGGCAAAAGGGTCATAAACAGACAGACGGGCCATGATTTCTACTCCATGTGGGTTGCAGTGCGGCGCACCGCTGATGGCCTTCATCTGATGGCGGTCTGTGCAGGATTCAAGCCCCGATGCGCACCCCGGCACCGCGGCTCTGGCTTTCTGACTTTGGTTTGATGTTGCGCAAACGCCGGTCGTGCCGCGGGCAGTGCGACTCGACCCCCGCCTGATGAGCGACAATCGTGTTTCAGCTCGAACCACTGCCGGAGGATCGGATGTATCGGACACTTCAGGGCTTGCGCGTGATCGAAGCCGCATCGTTTGTCGCGGCACCGAGTGCGGCGCTGCACCTGGCCCAATTAGGCGCGAGGGTGATTCGCATCGACCCTTTGGGGGGCGGCCTGGACACGCTGCGCTGGCCGCGCGCGCAGGGCGGGGAAAGCCTGTACTGGCAGGGGCTCAACAAATCCAAGGAGTCGGTGGCGATCGACCTGTCCCGGCCTGAGGGGCGAACGCTCGCGCAGGCGCTGATCACCGCGCCGGGAGACAACGCGGGTCTTTTTGTGACCAACTATCCGCAGCAGGGCTTTCTGTCTCATTCGACCCTGACCCGCCAGAGGGCCGATCTGATCACGGTCAGGGTCCAGGGGTGGGCCGATGGCCGTTCGGCGGTCGACTACACCATCAATGCGGCAACGGGCTATCCGATGATGACCGGCCCGGTCGATATGGGGGGCCCGGTGAATCATGTGCTGCCGGCTTGGGACCTGATCACCGGCGCCCACTCTGCAATGCATCTGCTGGCCGCCGAGCGCTATCGCCGCGACACCGGGTCGGGCCAGGAAATCATCGTCCCCTTGTCTTCAGTGGCATTCGGCGCGTTGGCCGCCCTGGGTCAGCTGGCCGAGGTCGAACTCTCCGGCGCGGATCGTCCGCGCGGGGGAAATCGCCTGTTTGGCGCTTTCGGTCGCGATTACCGGTGTGCGGATGGCCGTTATGTGATGCTGGTTGCGCTCACGCGCCGCCAGTGGCAAGGCGTGGTCAAAGCGCTGGATCTGGCCCAGGCCGTGACGTCTCTCGAGGCAAGGCTCGGCGTCGATCTGTCGGCCGATGAGGGCCTGCGGTTCCAGCATCATGCCGAGATCGATCTCCTGGTCGAGGTTGCTGTCGGTCGCTTGAGCCTTTCCGAGCTCGGGCCCAGGCTCGACCAGCATGACGTGCTCTGGGGTCCGTATCGTTCGCTGTCCGAATCCCTGGCCGTCGAGCCGGAGCTGGCCGAAACCCACCCGACAATGAGCCGTCTGCGCCACCCCGGCGGGCTCGAGTACCGGACCCCCGGCAGTCCTGCACAGAGCTCACTGCTCGAGCGCGACCCGCCCCGGCCCGCGCCGGTGATGGGAGAGCACAGCGCGCAGGTTTTGGGTGAGGTCCTCGGACTGTCACACGCCGAGCTGGGTCGCCTGATTGATCAGAAGCTGATTGCGGCTCCGGCCGTTCGTTGAGAAAGGAGCCCGATCACATGTCCGCCCAGCCTCGGTCCGAATCGCACGACGCAGGTCGGTGCCTCGCGCGTTCGCACGCGATCCGCGAACCTCTCCTGTCTTACCGGTCCCGCTTGCGCGACCGGATGCGTGAACGCCTGTGCACGTCCGAGGGTCGACCCGATTCGGCGCGCCTGGAGGCCGAGCAGCGCGCACTTCATGCCTTCGCGTGGACCGCCACCGTGGTGCAGGCCCTCCTCGAGCTGGGCCGTTGGGCCGAGGAGGCTGCTTCGCGCAGCGCATTCGGCGCAGTCGAAGAGCGCCTGCTGGCCATCGCACAGTCCGAGTATCTAAATCAGCTGATCGGGGGCATCCCGATGAGCGCAAACGAATTTGCCCGACCGACCGACATGGCGGCCGAGGACCTGGCGGCGGCGCTGGCCGTCTCGCCTGCGGTCCGTGAGGCGATTTCCGTCGGAGCCTCGCCCCAATTGCGGCGCGAGCTCTATTTCGGGGTTGCCGAGGGGGCTGTGCCCGATGAAGCCCTGGCCGATGAGAGCCTCAACCTGGTGCGTGAGCACATGCGCCGGTTTGTGCGGGACCGCATTCGTCCCCACGCCCATCAATGGCACCTGGAAGATCGGTTGATCCCCGATGAGGTGATCGCGGAGATGGCCGAGCTGGGCGTGTTTGGCCTCACCATCGCGCCCGAATACGGCGGACAGGGTCTGGGCAAACTGGCGATGTGTGTGGTGTCCGAGGAGCTGTCTCGGGGCTGGATCGGTGTCGGATCACTCGGGACCCGATCTGAAATTGCTGCCGAACTCATCGCCGGCTCCGGCACGCCCGAGCAGAAGGCGCGGTGGCTGCCCGGCATCGCCGATGGCACGGTCTTGCCCTGTGCAGTGTTCACCGAGCCGGATACCGGCTCTGACCTCGCCCACCTCAAGACCCGCGCCGAGCGCCAGGCCGATGGTGGCTGGCGGGTAACGGGCGCAAAGACCTGGACGACCCATGGGGCGCGCAGCGACCTGATGACCCTGCTGGCACGGACCGATCCGACGCGGCCCGGTCATGACGGGCTGTCGATGATGCTCGCCCCGAAACCACGCGGGACCGAGGACCAGCCGTTTCCGGCGCCCGGGATGAGCGGCGGCGAGATCGCGGTGCTGGGCTACCGGGGCATGAAGGAGTACGAAATCGCCTTTGATGACTTTGTGGTCCCGGCCGACGGTCTCCTGGGCGCAGCCCCTGGGCAAGGCTTTCGGCAGCTGATGAAGACCTTCGAAAGCGCCCGCATTCAGACTGCGGCGCGAGCCCTGGGCGTGGCGTGGGATGCCTTCGATGTGGCCAGTCGCTATGCCGGCGAGCGACGCCAGTTTGGTCGTCCGATCGCGCAGTTCGCCCGCGTTCACGACAAGCTCGCGATGATGCTGGTCGAGATCGTCGCGGCCCGCGAGCTCACCTACTTTGCGGCACGCTCACGCGATACCGGCAAGCGCTGCGACCTCGAGGCCGGCATGGCCAAACTGCTCGCGGCGCGCGTGGCTTTCGCCAATGCCGACAGCGCCCTGCAGATCCATGGCGGCAACGGTTATGCGCTGGAGTACGAGGCAAGCCGGCTGTTTTGCGATGCGCGCATTCTCAACATCTTTGAAGGCGCGGGCGAGATTCAGGCGCAGGTGATCGGACGGCGCTTGCTTGAGGACTGATCGTGGCGGTGGACCCCGGGCATCATGGGCCCGGGGCCTACGCGGCCATTCATTGGGCGGGCATGGGCGTCGAATGCCAGGTGACCAATTGCCAACGCCCGTCGCGGCGGGTCCAGGCCTGGCAGTAACGACTCATGATGAGTTTGGCATTGCCGCGCACCACCACATCGATTTGGATATCGCCGTTCACGAGCACGGTGTCGCCGTATACCCGGAACGAGCGCTGCAGCACCTTGAAGCCCCGGTAGTCGTAATAGCCGTCACGGATGCGGCTCGTGTAGAGCGCGCGATCCTCGGCGGTGCCCGACGAGTGCACATAGATGAGGTCCTCACCGAGGATCTGCTCCAGAGTTGCGACGTCGCGCGCGAGCACTGCCTGGGTACGTCGCGCATCGAGCGCCTCGATATCCTTGATCAGAGCGCTGTGGTCCATGCTGGTTCTCCCTTGGTTGAATTCAGACCCGTTCGACGAGCAGGGCAATCCCCTGGCCCACGCCGATGCACATGGTGGCGACCCCGTAGCGGCCGCCAGTGCGTTGCAGTTGGTTGACCAGCGTCAGGGCGAGCCTCGCTCCGGAAGCGCCCAGCGGATGGCCCAGAGCGATCGCGCCGCCATTGGGGTTTACATGGCCGGCATCATCGGGCAGGCCCAGCTCGCGCAGCACCGCCACCCCTTGAGCGGCGAAGGCCTCATTGAGTTCGATGACATCGATCTGGCCGATCGAGAGCCCGGCGCGATCGAGCAGTTTACGGGTCGCGGGGGCCGGACCGATGCCCATGATCCGTGGGGGGACGCCAGCAGTCGCCATCGCGATCACGCGCGCTTTGGGCGTAAGCCCAAAGCGTCGCGCACCCGCCTCGCTGGCGAGCAGTAGTGCAGCAGACCCGTCGTTCACGCCCGAGGCGTTGCCAGCCGTGACCGTGCCGTCGGGCTTGACCACGGGACGCAGCTTGGCGAGCGCTTCGAGCGAGGTCTCGCGCGGGTGTTCGTCGCGGCTCACGACGACCGGATCGCCCTTGGCCGCGGCAATGGTCACCGGCGCGATTTCTTCGGCAAACACACCGTTCTTCTGGGCCGCTGCGGCGCGCGCCTGGCTGCGCAGGGCCATGCCGTCTTGCGCCTCGCGGCTGATCGACCATTGGGCTGCGACGTTCTCGGCGGTCTCGGGCATCGAGTCGACGCCGTGCTGTTTGCGCATGAGGGGATTGATGAAGCGCCAGCCGATGGTCGTGTCGTAGACCGCATTGTCGCGGGCGAATGCCGTGTTTGCCTTGGGCATCACGAAGGGTGCACGGGACATGCTCTCCACCCCGCCGGCGATGCCGACCGAACTATCGCCCGAGGCGATCGCGCGCGCGATGGTGCCCACGGCATCGAGACCCGAACCGCACAGCCGGTTGATGGTCGCACCCGGAACCGAGTCGGGCAGGCCCGCGAGCAGCGCCGACATGCGCGCGACATTGCGGTTGTCCTCGCCGGCCTGATTGGCGCAGCCGAAGATCACATCGTCGATGGCGGCCGGATCCAGGCCGGTATTGCGGGCCAGCAGCGCGCGGATCGGGATGGCTCCGAGGTCGTCGGTGCGCACCGACGACAGGGCGCCGCCGTAGCGACCAATCGGGGTTCGAAGGCCATCACAAATGAAAACGGGCGTCATGCGGGATCGTCCTTGCAGGGTGAGGGAATCGGGTGGGGCCGTCGTGGTGGTGGGCTCAGGCGCGCTCGGCTCGGGCGAGAGGAGCGCGGGTGCGGGCGCAGAGTTCTTCGAATGAGAGTCCATCCACCCACTCGCGGGCAATCAGGCCTGAGGGGCCGACATCGATCACCGCCAGATCGGTGTAGATCCGGCTCACGCAAGCGATGCCGGTGAGCGGATAACTGCAGCGCTCGACGATCTTGCTCTCTCCGCCTTTGGTCTGGTGCTCCATCATGATGAAGACCTTCTTCGCGCCCACTGCGAGATCCATCGCGCCGCCGACCGCGGGCACCGCGTCGGGTTCACCGGTGTGCCAGTTGGCGAGATCGCCGGTGGCCGAGACCTGAAAAGCGCCGAGCACGCAAATATCGAGGTGCCCGCCCCGCATGATGGCAAACGAGTCGGCGTGATGGAAAAAGGCGCCCCCGGTGACCAGCGTGACCGGCTGCTTGCCGGCGTTGATGAGGTCCCAGTCTTCCTCCCCTGCCGCCGGCGCTGGACCCATCCCCAGGATGCCGTTTTCGCTGTGCAGAAAAATCTCCCGGTCGCGGGGCAAGTGGTTGGCCACCATCGTCGGCAGCCCGATGCCCAGGTTCACAAATGCGCCTTCCGGGATGTCACGGGCGACGCGTGCGGCGAGTTCGTCTCGGGTCAGACGCTTCATGGACTCTACACTTTCGATGGCGCCGGCGCCGGCTGGGGGCCGCGCAGGACCGTGTCGCCGACTTCGACCAGGTGTGTGACAAAGATGCCCGGCGTCACGATCACCTCCGGGTCGAGCGCGCCCAGAGGCACCAGCTGATCGACCTGTGCGACGGTCTTTCGGGCCGCAGTGGCCATCACCGGACCGAAATTGCGGGCCGCCTTCCGATAGACGAGATTGCCCCAGCGATCGCCCGTCAGGGCCTTGATCAGCGCCAGATCGGCGTGGATGGGATATTCGAGCACATGCATGCGCCCATTGATCGAGCGGGTCTCCTTGCCTTCGGCCAGAGGCGTGCCGTAGGCCGTTGGGGTAAAAAATGCACCGATGCCCGCCCCGGCCGCCCGGATCCGCTCCGCGAGATTGCCCTGAGGGACCAGCTCGAGCTCGATCTTGCCGGCCTTGTAGAGGCCCTGGAATATGTGCGAGTCGACCTGCCGCGGGAATGAGCAGATGACCTTTCGCACCCGACCTGCCTTGAGGAGCGCTGCGATACCGGTCTCGCCGTTGCCGGCATTGTTGTTGACGATGGTGAGATCGCGGGCCCCGGTCGAGATCAACGCCTCGATCAGGACGTTGGGCTGGCCTGATCCGCCGAAGCCCGAGATCATGACGGTGCTCCCATGAGCCAGTCCGGCGAGCGCCCGTTCGGCGCTTGGCAGCGTCTTGTCGATCATGGCCGTGCGACCGCTTCGCGTTGACCGCGCTGTCTGGGGCAAGCGTCCCGGGGCATCTCTGGATCTTCCGATGAACTGCGTGTCTGAACAGACCGAAGTATCGCCGATTTCAGAGTCGGGCGATGGTCGGGGCGAGGCGCATCACCAGCAGCAGGCCGGGCAGCGCCGTCAGCACGGTCACCAGGAAGAAGGTCGGCCAGCCGATCATTTCGACGAGCAGGGCGGCCACCGGGCCCACATAGACCCGTCCGACGGCCGAAAGCGCCGACAACAGGGCGAATTGCGCCGCCGAGAAACGCCGGTCGGTCAAGGCCATGAGGAAGGCCACAAAGGCCGCCGTACCCAGACCTCCGCAGAGGTTTTCCAGGCCCACTGCGAGCGCCATGAGCGCGGTTTTGCCCGGCATGATGGCCACCAGCCAATAGCCCAGATTGGACAGCGCCTGCAGGACGCCGAACAGCAAGAGCGCCTGGTGCAGGGGCTTGCGCGCAAGCCAAGCGCCCCCCGCAACAATGCCGATGATGGTGGCTGCAAGGCCGAGGATCTTGTTGACCGCACCCACCTCGGCGGCCGAAAAGCCCGCTCCGCGGATCAGAAAGCTGGTGGACAGCGCCCCCGCAAAGGCGTCACCCAACTTGTAGAGCACGATCAGGGCAAGGAGGGCCACCGCCCGTTCGCGGGAAAAAAAAGCGTCCCAGGGCTCGACAAAGGATGGAAAGCCCGCGCGCCGCGCGGCCCAGATCGCGACCACGAAGGCGCACAGCACCACCAGCGTGTCGCAAAGAAGCACCGTCAGCCGGTGGGTTCCAAGCGATTTCCAGGGCAATTCGCCCAGCGCAAAAAAAGTCAGCACCCCGGCGACCAACATCACGGCAAAGCCGCGCAGTTCGCGCGCGACCGAACTGCGTTCACCCTCCGGCTCGGGCACGCGCGGCACGAAGAGCGTGCCGATGAACAGCAGAGCAAAAAGCAGCGCCATCAGCTGGTACATCCCCGACCAGCCGAGGACCGTGTCGGCCAGCACCAGCGCAAGCCCGCCCGAGACCAGCATGGCGATCCGATAGCCGAGCACCGAAACTGCGGCGCCCGCACCGCGCTCGGATTCGTCGAGCAGATCGCTGCGGTACGCATCGAACACAATATCCTGCGAGGCCGACAGGAAGGCGATCGTGACCGCGCACACCGCTATCCCTCCAATCGAATCGCTGGGCTCGAGGCTCGCCATTGCCAGACAAGCGGCCGCCAGCCCGGCCTGGGTGCAGAGCAGCCAGCCTCGACGCCGGCCCAGCCGCGGCGGCTCGAACCGGTCGGCGAGGGGCGCCCAGACGAATTTGAAGGTGTAGGGCAGACCCGCCAGGGCGAAAAAGCCGATGGTCGTAAGGTCCACCCCCGAGACGGTGAGCCAGGCCTGCAGGGTGCCCGCGGACAGCGCAAGTGGCAACCCGCTGGCAAAGCCCAGCATCAGCATGGCGGCAATCCGGCGATGGGCGAACACCTGAAGCCAGGCGGGGGTGCGCGCCTCCGATGCGCGCCCGGGCACGTCCGCAGGGGGGGTCACAGTCTGGGCATCCTGGAGAGGGGATACCCGGGAGTGTACCCGCTTGGGGTTGGCGTCGGCGCCCGGAGATCCGGTCCAAATGCGCTTGAGCCCGATGCGGCCCGGGGCTTGATGGCTGGCGTGTCGAGCCCATCTTCGAGGTGTAGGATCATTGCTCAAAATTCGACCGGAGCGAGGGCCTCACTGCGCATGCGGAAATCAGTATTGTCCAGTCTGTATCCATGGGGTCACGGGGGCTTGCGTCTGCCGGCCCGGAAAACCCTTGCGATCGGCCTCGCCCTGGTCTGGGCCTTGCTGCAGGCGGGCCTGCCGGCGCATGCGGGGAGCGACCCCGAGGGCATTCGGGTCGAGCGCAGTCGCGCGTTGTCGCTCGCTTCGGCGCAAGCGGTCGAGAAGGAAGCGGCCCAACAGTTTGCGGCGCTCAAACGCGAAGCCGCCGACAAGCGTGCGCTCGCCTCGGCAGACCATCCGCAGCTCAAGCGCCTGCAGCGGATCGCCGAGCAGCTCATCGCGTACGCGCCGCGATTCAACGAGCGCGCGCGCGACTGGAAGTGGGAGGTCATCCTGATCGGCTCACGCCAGATCAACGCCTTCTGCATGCCGGGCGGGAAGATCGCCTTTTTCACCGGCATTCTCGATACGCTCAAGCTCGATGACGATGAAGTGGCCATGGTGATGGGCCACGAGATTGCGCACGCGCTCCTGGAGCACGGCCGTGAGCGGGTGGGCAAGGGGCGGGCCGCGCAGGCGCTCACCTTCGGCGCAAGCATCGCCTCCCAGATGATGGGTTTTGGCGATCTCGGGGGCTACCTTGCCCAGGGGGCCGCCAAGCTCACCCTGCTCAAGTTCGGGCGCGAGGACGAAACCGAGGCCGACCTGGTCGGTCTGGATCTGGCGGCGCGCGCTGGCTATGACCCGCGCGCTGCAATCCGTCTCTGGCAGAAGATGGCTCAAGGCTCGGGCGGCGGCAATGCGGGTCAGTCGGCGCGTACTCAAGGGGCCTCGCCCGAGTGGCTCTCCACCCATCCCTCCCACGACCGCCGTATCGACGAGATCCGAGCCGCCTTGCCCAAGGTGATGCCGCTGTTCGAGCGGGCCGCTCAGCACTCGCCCGGGGCGGTGCGCTGAACCCGAGCCCGTCGCGTTCCCCGCCCTGTGCTCCTGTGCCTTGAGCTCAGCCACCCGCTTGCCGCATCGGCGTATCGACGGCGTCAGGGCGCCCCGGACGGGCGAGGGCGATGCCGATCAGGACATGGGCAACGAAGAGATAGATCCCCGGCCCCAGCCGGGTGGCGTTGACCGCCTCGCTGGCCGGTGCGAGCAGTCCGACCCGGGCAAGCTGGTGATCGATCAGACCGTCAAAGCCAAGATAGGCCATCAAAAGGGCGATCACGAACACGTCGGCCATGCACCATTTGCCGCTGGAGTTCACCAACCAGAGGGCGACTTTCGAACGCGGCGTTCGGCCTCTCAGCCGGGTTGCGGCCAGGGCAGTGAACTTGGCCGCGGGCAGCGCTGCGCAAAAGACAAGGATGAGCGCTGCGATCGCCGCCGATCCGGCATTGCCCAGGGCCGCCAGCCCGTAGGCGATCGCCCAGACACTTTTCGCGCTGTAGAAAAGGAGCTGGTCTTGGAATTCAAGCGCTTGCCCGGACAGGTGAATACGCAGGTCGACCAGCCTCGCTTCGACTTCAATCATCGGCAGACCCAGGGCGAGGCCGAGCATCACGACTGCAGCCGCCGCGACGGCGGCCTGCGAGGTCGGGTGCGGTTCAAGTGAGCTGGATGCGGCGGCTGCGATCGCGAGGATGGGAATCATCACGACTGCGAGCGCTGCGACGAGCCCCCACTGCAGGCGCATGCCGTGTTCAATCCGCTCGACAAGCCGCTTTTTGGCAAGTGTCCGATCTCCGTTGCCATACCGGTCCAAGCGGGCCCGGTCGCGCTCCCGCGCCGCGGGATCGATCTGCCCGGCCAGGGCTTCATCCAGCCGGGCGCGCACCCAGGCCTCGATTTTTTCGAGCTGCGCAGCCTGCCCCAAACCGGTCAGCGCTTCATCGGTGAGCCGCTCGGTGCTGGCCCGCACCGCTTCGGACTGTGCGAGCGTCTGCATCGAGCGTTTGAGCGCTGCCTCGATCCCGCTCAGCTGCCAAAGCGCAGGCGAAGTACTGCTCCTCAGCCGGTCGATCAGCCGCTCGCCCCCGGTCTCGATCGCGCGTCCGATCGCTTGCGCAACCGTCTGCCGGAGTTCGGTCCGCGAGGCCTCATCGTCTGCGATCCGCCCGACCTCACGGGCAATCGCCCGGGCCAGCGGGGCCCGCCACGCTTCTGGATCGAGCAGACCGTAGCGGACGCTGCGCAACTCGGCAAGCTCGGTCTTGAGTGGCGCAAGCTGGCGCTCGAGCGCAAAGATCGCAATTGCCAGTCCGATACTGGTCAGGGCGAGCCACAAGGCCAGCGTGGGTGAGCGCCGGGCTGCCTCAAAGCGCACCGTCCAGGATGATCGCACCATGGGCCCAGGCTCAGCCGGTGAAGCTGCGCGCGTAGTCGATCACCAGGGGCGCATGGTCACTGAAGCGCGCGGCCTTGAAGACCGATGCGCTCTTCGCGCTTTCGGCCAGCTCCGGCGTACTCAGCTGGTAATCGAGCCGCCATCCCACGTTCTTGGCCCAAGCCTGTCCGCGGTTGCTCCACCATGTGTAGCACGCGTCGGTAGCCTCGGGATGGAGTCGCCGGTAGACGTCAACCCAGCCGAGCTCATCGAACACCCCGCTGAGCCATTGTCGTTCTTCGGGCAGAAACCCGGAGTTTTTCTGGTTCGATCGCCAGTTGCGCAGGTCGATTTCGCGATGTGCGATGTTGAGGTCACCGCAAACCACGACGCTCTGACCCCGCGCTCGCAGGAGCGCCAGATGCGGTCGAAACGAAGCCATGAAGCGGAACTTCGCCTGCTGCCGCTCCTCGGAGCTTGAGCCCGAGGGCAGGTAGACCGACACGACGACCCAAGGACCGAAATCGGCCTCGATGTAGCGACCCTCGGCGTCGAACTCTTGATCACCGAAACCGCGGCGTACCGCCCGAGGGACCATCCGGCTGTACAGACCGACTCCGCTGTAGCCCTTCTTTTCGGCGAAACTGAAGTGCCCCGTGAGGCCGGCTGGATTGCGCAGTGTCGGATCCAGGTCATCTTCCTGTGCCTTCAACTCCTGGACACAGACGACGTCGGCCGCCTGCAGGCTGAGCCAGTCGATCCAGCCTTTGCGGGCTGCCGAGCGGATGCCATTGAGGTTCAGAGAGATGATGCGGGTCATCAGAGGCTTTCGAGCGCCAGAACGAAAGAATTCTACGCGGTGACGCCCGTGCCGTTTCGGTATGCTTCGCCCTGCGCGGGCGTGGTCCGCGCGGACGCTGGTCCGACACAACGACCCTAGAGGCCTTCGACTTGATCGCATCCGCCCCCAGTCCGCAGACGCCCGTGCCCGCGCCTCACGGGGTGAGCCCCGGCCACATCGACGAGGCCGCCTTGCGCGCATCGTTCATCCGCTTTTCGCTTGAAGCCGGCATCCTGAGGTTTGGCCAGTTCCGAACCAAGGCGGGTCGCTGGTCACCCTATTTTTTCAACGCGGGTCTCTTCAACGACGGCCGATTGCTGGGCGGGGTGGCCGATTTCTATGCGCAGACCATCGTCGCGGCCGAGGCTCGCGGCGCGCTCAAGTTCGACATGCTGTTTGGCCCGGCCTACAAGGGCATCACACTGGCCAGTGCAACGGCGGTTTCGCTTGCGCGGCTGGGCCGAAACCTGCCCTTCGCATTCAATCGCAAGGAGGCGAAGGATCATGGCGAAGGCGGACGTCTGGTCGGTGCGCCGCTCGCAGGCCGGGTGGTGATCGTGGATGACGTGATCAGCGCCGGAACCTCGGTGAATGAATCGGTCGAGCTGATTCGCGCCGAAGGTGCTCAGCCGGTGGCGGTGCTGATCGCGCTGGATCGACAGGAGCGAAGCGGGACGGACCAACAGATCGGCGAACGGTCCGCCTCCCAGGAAGTGGCCGAGCGCTATGGGATTCCGGTGCTGGCGATTGCCTGTCTCGATGACCTGCTCGCCTACCTGAAGGCCGATGCCGGCCAATGGGCCGAGCACGCTGATGCCGTGGCGGCCTACCGCGCGCGTTATGGTGAGGGCGCGCGCGGCCCGCACTGAGCCTCAAGCACCCAGTTTGCGCCTCAGCAGTTCGTTCACCTGCTGGGGGTTGGCCTTGCCCCGGCTCGCCTTCATGACCTGGCCCACCAGCGCATTGAACGCCTTGTCCTTGCCCGCGCGGAATTCTTCGACGGATTTAGGGTGGCTGGCAACGACCTGATCGATCATGGCCTCAAGCGCGCCCGAGTCGCTGATTTGCCGCAAGCCCCGCTCATCGATCAGCCGATCGGGCGCATCGGGTTCTTCCCTTGGCTCGCTCCAGAGGAGGGCGAACAGCTCTCGCCCGATCTTGCCCGAGAGGGTGCCGTCCTCGATCCGTTCGATCAGCCGGGCCAGCTGGGCCGGCCGGACCGGACTCGCGTTCGCCTCAAGACCGTCGCGATTCAAGGCCGCGGCGAGCTCCACCATGACCCAGTTGGCGGCCGTCTTGGCCCGGGCCGCATGGGCGCCTGCGCCAAAAGCGGCGAGGACGGCCTCGAAATAGTCCGAGCTCTCCCGGCTCGCGGTCAGTATGGCCGCGTCATAACCCGACAACGCATAGTCCGCTTCGTATCGAGCCCGGCGCTGCTGAGGCAGCTCGGGCATGCCCTGACGAACGGTCTCGACCCAATCGGCTGCGATCGCAAGCGGCGGCAGGTCGGGGTCCGGAAAGTAGCGGTAGTCATGCGCATCTTCCTTGCTTCGCATCGGGCGGGTTTCGTCCCGATCCGGATCGTAGAGGCGCGTTTCCTGGGTCACGCGCCCGCCGTCATCAATCAGGTCGGTCTGGCGTCGCACCTCATAGTCGATGGCCCGCTCCAGGAAGCGGAAGGAATTGAGGTTCTTGATCTCGCAGCGCGTGCCCAGCTGTGCCTGGCCGACGGGGCGCACCGACACATTGGCGTCGCACCGAAACGACCCTTCCTGCATGTTGCCGTCGCAAATGTCCAGCCAAACCACCAGGCCGTGCAGCGCGCGTGCGTAGGCCACGGCTTCGCGCGAGGAGCGGATCACCGGCTCGGTCACGATCTCGAGCAGGGGCGTACCGGCCCGATTGAGATCGATCCCCGAGGCCCCGTGGAAATCTTCGTGCAGGGACTTTCCGGCGTCTTCCTCGAGGTGGGCGCGGGTGAGCGCGACCTCCCGCTCGAAGCGCTCGCCGTCGTGCTCCCAGGCAATCGCCACGGCGCCGCCTGAGACCACCGGGACCTCGTACTGGCTGATCTGATAGCCCTTGGGCAGGTCCGGGTAAAAATAATTCTTTCGCTCAAAAGTGGAGCGCGGCGCAATCTGGGCGCCCACCGCCCAGCCGAAGCGGATCGCGCACTCGACGGCGGCGCGATTGGCGACCGGCAGCACCCCCGGGAGCGCCAGATCGACGGCGCAGGCCTGCGTATTGGGCGCAGCGCCGAAAGCGGTCGAGGCCCCTGAGAACATTTTCGACCGGGTGGCGAGCTGGACATGGGTTTCCAGCCCGATGACGACTTCCCAGCTGCGGCCCGCCCGCTGGATCAGGAAAATGTTGGAAAGTGGGTGGTCACTCATCTTTTCGGGTCCGACGGGTGGGGCAAGGGCGACTCAACTGCTGGCGCATCCGCCCGCCGCCGGATCGAAGATCACCGGCAGGGCTTCGATCAGCAATGCGGTCGGACAGACCTTTTCGCACTGGGCATGGCTGAGGGTGATGTGACGCGGGTCGCGCCAGATCATCAGCCGGCAGCCCGAGCCGTTTCGGGCCAGCAGTTCGATATGAGGCCGGGCACGGGTCTGCTGAAAGTCGGCGAGCTCAAAGCTGCAGCGTCCCCGCGTCCCCGCGTCTACGGTCCAGGAGAGGGCCTGGACGCGACCGGTCTGCACCGCCAGGCGGGAGGCTTCGCGTAGCCCGGACGGCCCCGCGCCCTCGCATCGGGCATCGAGGGTGATCGGGCGATCCTCGATCGGGCGCAGCCCCCCCACCGATCCACACCCCGAGATCAGCACTGCGGTGCCGATGGATAGGACCCAGCGGCAAAGCGAGCGCTTGCTCACTGAACAGGCTCCGGGTATTGACGATGCCAGTCGGTCTGTTGCTGGTAGGCGTTGGCGACCTGCAACAATCGGGCTTCGCCGAAATATTGGCCGATCAATTGCAAACCCACCGGCCGTTGGCCCGCACCGAATCCGACCGGCATGGACAGACCCGGCAGTCCGGCCAGCGACGCAGGCAGGGTGTAGACGTCAGCCAGGTAGTTGGCGATCGGGTCGTCGATCCGACTGCCCAGGTCCCAGGCCACCGAGGGTGCGACCGGCCCGGCGATGAGGTCGACCTGGGCGAAAGCCGCTCGGAAGTCCTCGGCGATCAAGCGGCGCAGCTTCTGCGCCTGAAGGTAGTAGGCATCGTAATAACCGTGCGACAGCACGTACGCACCGATCATGATCCGCCGCTTGACCTCGGTCCCGAAGCCTTCCGCGCGGGTGCGGCGATACAGCGTGTCGAGGTCGGCGCAGTCGGGGGCACGATAGCCGTAGCGCACCCCGTCGAAGCGGCTCAGATTGCTCGAAGCTTCGGCGGGTGCGATCACGTAGTAGGCCGGGATGGCCAGCTCTGCGCGAGGCAGCGACACTTCGACCAACTGGGCGCCTTGCGAACGCAGCTGCTGAAGGGCCTGGTCGATGGCTGCGCGCACATCCGCCGACAGGCCCTCGCCGAAGCACTCCCGTGGGATGCCAATCCTCAAGCCTTCGATGCCCTGCCCCAATAGACGCGAGAAATCCTCGGGTTCGCGCTCAAGACTGGTCGAATCGCGTGGGTCGAAGCCCGCCATCGCAGACAGCAGCAAGGCGCAGTCGCGCGCGCTTCGGCCCATGGCGCCCGCCTGATCCAGGCTCGAGGCGTAGGCGATCATGCCGTAGCGCGACACCCGGCCGTAGGTGGGTTTGATGCCCGTGATGCCGCAAAACGCCGCCGGCTGTCGCACCGAGCCACCGGTGTCGGTGCCCGAGGCCAGCGGCGCAAGGCCTGCGGCCACCGCTGCGGCCGACCCGCCGGAGGACCCGCCAGGCACGGCCTTCGGATCCCAGGGGTTGCGGGTTGCTCCGAAATACGAATTCTCATTGGCGCTGCCCATCGCAAATTCGTCGCAGTTGGTCTTGCCCAGGCAGACCGCGCCGGCTTGGATCAGCCGCTCGACCACGCTTGCGTCAAAGGGGCTGACATAGTCCGCGAGCATCCGCGACCCCGCCGTCGATCGCCAGCCACGGGTCACGAAAATATCTTTGTGGGCCACCGGAATGCCGAGCAGCGGGCTGCGTTCGCCCGCCGCCCGCCGCTGGTCTGCAGCCCGCGCCTGCGCGAGCGTGAGCTCGGGCTTCACATCAATGAAGGCGTTGGTACGGTCTGCGGCGATGCGGTCGAGAAAGAACGCGGCAAGCTCGACCGCGCTGATCGAACCCGACGACAAGAGTTGTTCGAGTTCGGCGACCGAGCAGCGGTCCAAGGCCGTGGCGGAGCTCATTCGATCACGCGCGGAACAAGGTAAAGCCCCGCTTCAACTCGGGGCGCAACCCTTTGCATCGCCTCGCGCTGATCGGTTTCGGTGACTTCGTCATCGCGCAAGCGCATCAAGGCCTCGCCCGGGTGGGTCATCGGTTGGACTCCGTCCGTGGCCACGGCACGCAGACGGTCAACCAGATCAAGCGTCAAGGCGAGATCGCGCAGCAGGCCCTCGGCCTCTTGCGCGTCAAGCTCGATCCGCGCGAGGGTTGCGAGCCGTTCGATATCCTGGACTTTGAGATCGGACATGTCATCAAGGGTCTGAGGTGAAAGGGACCGGCTCCGAAAGCCCGAAGTGACGAACCCGACGCGGCCGTGGACCTCGATTGGATCGCGCCCAAAGCGAGGCAGAGTCGGGGCACAAGAGACCGGCAGGCGCCCCAGCCGAGCCCGCAGAGGCTCGTTCGACTCGGGCACAGCCCATGTCTCAGAGGCAACCCTGAGTACCACGAAAAGGCTGGGGATTATACGGTATGATCCGCGCTCATTCTTCTTCTTCGCTTGCCGTCTCGCTCGAACATGTTCCGTGCATTCGGGCAAGGCAAGCTTCGACGAGCGGCAAACCTCAGACCCTGGACGGACCAGACCTATGTTCGGGTTCCTTAGAAAGTATTTTTCAAACGACCTGGCGATCGACCTCGGTACAGCCAACACCCTGATCTATGTTCGGGGCAAGGGCATCGTGCTCGACGAACCCTCGGTGGTCGCAATTCGGCAAGAGGGCGGCCCCAGCGGCAAGCGGACCATCGCCGCGGTCGGCCGCGAGGCCAAGCAGATGTTGGGCAAGGTGCCCGGCAGCATCGAGGCGATCCGCCCCATGAAAGACGGCGTCATCGCCGACTTCACGGTCACCGAGCAGATGCTCAAGCAGTTCATCCGCATGGTGCACGAATCCCGGCTCTTTTCGCCCAGCCCCCGGATCATCATCTGCGTGCCCTGCGGATCGACCCAGGTCGAGCGCCGCGCCATTCGCGAATCCGCGCTGGGCGCGGGTGCATCCCAGGTCTATTTGATCGAAGAGCCGATGGCCGCGGCGATCGGCGCGGGCCTGCCGGTCTCCGAGCCCTCGGGCTCGATGGTGGTCGACATCGGCGGAGGGACCACCGAGGTCGGCGTCATTTCGCTCGGCGGAATGGTCTACAAGGGCTCGGTTCGCGTCGGTGGCGACAAGTTCGATGAGGCGATCATCAACTACATCCGCCGCAATTACGGCATGTTGATCGGCGAGCCCACCGCCGAGATGATCAAGAAGACCATCGGCTCGGCCTTTCCCGGATCTGAAGTCCGGGAAATGGAAGTCAAGGGGCGCAACCTCTCGGAGGGCATCCCGCGCAGCTTCACGGTGTCGTCAAACGAAATCCTCGAGGCGCTCACCGACCCGCTCAACCAGATCGTCTCTTCGGTCAAGATCGCTCTGGAGCAGACGCCTCCCGAACTCGGGGCCGACATCACAGAGCGGGGCATCATGATCACCGGTGGTGGCGCGCTGCTGCGCGACCTCGACCGCCTGCTCATCGAGGAAACCGGGCTGCCGGTGCTGGTCGCCGAAGACCCGCTGACCTGTGTCGTACGCGGCTGCGGCATGGCACTCGAACGAATCGAAAAGCAGCTGTTGATTTTCACCAACGAGTGATACGTCGCCGACTGCAGTCGGCCCCGTGTCTTCGGTCCAGGCAGTCGAGCGATGGATCGTTCTCCGCCGCCATTTTTTCGGCAGGGCGTTTCGGCCGATGTCAGGCTTGCGCTCTTTGCCCTCTTTGCGATCGTGCTGCTCGTGCTCGACGCTCGGTTCGGTGCGCTCGCCGCTGTCCGTCAGGCGATCGGCACGGCCCTTTTTCCGATGCAGCGTGCGCTGCTCGTTCCGCGCGATCTGGCGGGGGGCGTTGCACATCACATGGGCGGGGTGCGTAGCCTTTCTGCTGAGGTCGAGCAGTTGCGCGCGCGCGAAACAGCCAACGCGCTCCTTCTACAGCAGGCCCAGCATACAGCGCTCGAGAACCTGCAACTGCGCCGCCTTCTCGGCATGCGTGAACGCGGCATCGGGGCGTCCGTGGTGGCAGAGGTGCTTCACGAGACCCGCGACCCCTTCACCCGAAACCTGATGGTTGATCGCGGCCAGCAGCACGGCGTGGCGCCCGGCCAGCCCGTGCTCGACGCCGAGGGCGTGCTGGGCCAGGTCTCCCGGGTTCTGCCCCTGGCCGCGGAAATCACGCTGCTCACCGATCGCAACCTGACCCTTTCGGTTGAGATCCGTCGCAACGGGACACGGGCGCTCGCCTACGGATCTGGTCGGGCCGGTGCGCTGGAGCTGCGTTACCTGCCCGCTGCGGCCGATCTGCAACCCGGCGATCAGGTGGTGACTTCCGGCCTGGACGGCGTATTCCCGCCCGGCCTCCCGGTGGGCAAGGTGATCGAGGTGATCCGGCGCCGAACCTCGTTTACCACCGCGCGCGTCGAGCCGGCGGCCGCGATCGAACGTACCCGCATGGTGTTGATCCTTTTGGAACCCTGGCGCGAACCGCTCGCGGCGCCCGTGTCCCAGGAGCCTCGCCGCGCAGCCCCCCCGAGCAAGACGTCGAAATGAACACTCGCCACGAAGATGTCCTGTGGCCGGTCAGCCGGGGTTTCATTACGTTTACCTTCGGTGCGGCCTTCGTGCTCAACCTTCTGCCGTGGGGCGCGTTCTGGCCGGTCCCCGACTTCATCGCGATGGTGATCGTCTACTGGGGACTGTTCCAGCCGCGCCGGGTCGGCATCGGCGTCGGGTTTGTGCTGGGCATCCTGATGGATGTCCACGCCGGGGCCCTCTTGGGCCAGCACGCCCTGGCCTACAGCCTGCTCGCCTATGGCGCCATCAGCCTGCACCGGCGTCTGCCCTGGTTCGGAACCCTGGGGCGCATGCTGCATCTGTTGCCGCTTTTTCTCATCGCCGAGGGCTCCAGCCTGATCACGCGCCTTGCCTCCGGCGAGGCCTTCCCCGGCTGGACGTACTTCTTCCCGAGCCTGGCCGCGACGCTGCTCTGGCCTGTCGTCGAACGACTGCTGACCGCACCCCAGCGTCGGATCGTCGAGCGTGACGAAACCCGGCCCCTGTGATCGCCATGCCCGAGGCGCTGCCCGTTCGCAAACCCGGAGCCGAGGAGCGCAAGGCGCGCGTGCGGCTGCTGATCTGCGCAGCCGCAGTGCTGGTCGGTTGTCTCCTGCTCGTGGGTCGCCTGGCGCAGCTCCAGTGGCTGCGCCATGACGAGTTCCAGACCCAGGCCGAGAACAACCGGCTCGCGCTCGTGCCGGTCGCACCGACGCGCGGTCTGATCTACGATCGCAACGGCGTTTTGCTCGCCGAGAATGTTGCTTACTACACGCTTGAGCTCGCACCCTCCCGTTTCAGGCGAATCGAACAGACGGTGGCCGAGCTCGCAGGTCTCGTGGAGATCACCCCGAGGGAGGTTGCCCGGTTCCGGCGTCTGGTCGAGGACTCCCGCCGCCTCGAGCCCCTGCCGCTCAAGTCTCGGCTGACCGAGCTCGAGGTGGCGCGGGTGGCTGCGCAACGCTACCGGCTCCCGGGGGTCGAGCTGCGCGCGCGGCTGTTCCGCAGTTACCCGCAGGGGGAACTGGCCGCCCATGTCATCGGCCACATCGGTCGAATTTCACTCAGAGATCTGCAAGACATTGAAAAGGCCGAACTCAGCTCGCGCTACGCGGGAACCACCCACATCGGCAAGATCGGCATCGAGAAATCCTACGAGTCGGTGCTGCAGGGCCGCCCGGGGTACGAGGAGGTCGAAGTGTCCGCTGCGGGCAGGGTGGCGCGAACCGTGTCTCGGGTCGAACCGGTGGGCGGGTCCAGCGTTCACCTCACCCTCGACTCGCGTCTTCAGGCGCTTGCCGAGGCCCTTTTTGCCGGCCGTCGGGGCGCGCTGGTTGCGATCGAACCGGCCTCCGGCGAAGTGCTCGCAATGGTGTCGCAACCGGGGTTTGACCCGAATCTCTTTGTCGACGGCATCGATCAGGCGAGTTGGCAAGCCTTGAACGAAGACCCGGACAAACCGCTCCTCAATCGCGCGATCCGGGGTGCCTACCCCCCCGGATCGACCTACAAGCCCTTCATTGCGCTGGCCGCCCTAGACTCGGGCTTCAGGCGGCCCCAGGACACGATCTTTGATCCTGGCTACTTCCAGTTGGGCGAGCATCGGTTTCGCGATTCGCGCCCCGATGGCCACGGCTCTGTGGACCTCTTCAAGTCGATTGTGGTGTCAAGCGACACCTACTATTACAAGCTCGCCTACGACATGGGGATTGACCGCCTTCACCGGCTCCTCTCGCCCTGGGGCTTCGGGCAGCGCTCGGGGATCGATCTCGACCATGAATCGCCCGGCGTCCTGCCCTCCAGCGAGTGGAAGTATCAGCGCTTGGGCAAACGATGGCTGCCTGGCGAAACCCCTTCGGTGGGGATCGGCCAGGGTTACAACGCCTTTACGGTGCTTCAGTTGGCCCGGGCGACGGCGGCGATTGCGCAGGGCGGCCGGCTGATGCGGCCGCACCTGGTCCGGGCCATTCATGCACCGGGCGCGGGCGAGCCGACCGTGCTGTCGACACCGGCGCCGACGGACCTTGCACTTAAACCCGAACACCTGCGCCTGGTCACCCGTGCGATGGTCGATGTCAATCGTTTCGGTACCAGCCGTGCGGTTTTCGAGGGCGTCGAGTACACGGTGGCCGGCAAGACCGGCACCAGTCAGGTGATCGGCATCCGCCAGAACGAACGTTACGACGCCCGCAAGGTGGCCGAGCGGCACCGCGACCACTCCCTGTTCGTTGCTTTCGCGCCGGTTCAGTCGCCGAAAATCGCTCTGGCGGTGATTGTCGAAAACGGCGGATTTGGGGCGCAGGCGGCTGCCCCCATCGCCCGAGCGCTCCTCGACTTTCACCTGCTCGGCCGATTGCCCGCGCAGCAGGCGGCTATGCGCCTGCCCACGCCGATCGACGAAGCCGAGATGCGCGATGTGCCCGAGGCCATTGGCCCGGACGACTTACGCCCCAATGAGCCGGCCGGCGGAACGGCCAGCGCCGCGCAGGGGGCACGATGACCCGTGCGCTGCCCCAGACCGGAGTTGCAGCAACGGCCATCCAGCCCCCCCGGACGGTCTTTGCCCGCCTGCGCCCCTGGGTCTTCGTGTTCGATCCACTCCTGCTTGTGGTGCTCCTGGCGATTGCCATGTTGAGTCTGGTCACCATGTACTCGGCCGCCTATGAGTTTCCCGGTAGGCTCGAGGCGCATGCCCGAAACCTGCTGCTTGCAGCCGCTGCGATGTGGGCGGCCGCGGCCATTCCCCGGGAATGGTTGCTGCGCGCCGCCTTGCCCCTTTTTCTCTTGGGCATTGCGTTGCTTGTGGCGGTTGCTTTGGTCGGCGATATCAGCAAGGGTGCGCGGCGTTGGCTCAATGTGTTCGGGATCGTGCGTATCCAGCCCTCGGAGCTGCTCAAGATCGCGGTGCCGATGATGCTCGCCTGGTACTTCCAGTATCGTCAGCGCGTACTCGGCACGCTCGACTTCGGGCTCGCAGCCGTGCTCCTTGCCATCCCTGTGCTCTTCATTTTGCGACAACCCGATCTGGGTACTGCCATTCTCGTTGGCGCCAGCGGAGTCTTCGTGATTTTTCTGGCTGGGCTGGGCTGGAAGCCGATTGCAGCACTCGCGCTCGCTGGCGCCGCAGCTGCGCCCGCGTTTTGGCACCTGATGCATGATTACCAGCGCCAGCGTGTGCTCACCTTCCTCGACCCGACCTCCGACCCCTTGGGCAGCGGCTTTCACATTATCCAATCCACCATCGCCATCGGTTCGGGCGGGCTTTGGGGCAAGGGCTGGATGCAGGGCACCCAGACCCATCTCGAATTCGTTCCCGAGCGCACCACCGACTTCATTCTGGCCGTCTTTTCCGAGGAATTCGGCTTGATGGGCAATCTCGTTCTGATCACCCTCTATGCGCTGCTGGTGCTGCGCTCCCTGGCGATCGCTACGGCCGCAGCGAGCCTTTTCCATCGCTTGCTCGCGGGCGCGCTCGCGCTGGTCTTTTTCACCTATGCGTTTGTCAACATCGGCATGGTGTCGGGGATCTTGCCGGTGGTGGGCGTGCCACTGCCCTTGATGTCGTATGGCGGTACAGCCATGGTGACTTTGGGGATCGGACTGGGTCTGGTGATGGCGGCCGGACGCGAGCCGCATGCGAGGGCGCAATGATCGACGCGCGCGCCAGTGAGCTCGCTGCAGCATCGGTCGCAGCGAGGCTGATCGATGCCGCCCAGAGCCTCTCGACCGAATTGGCTGGTCTGCGGATCGGCCCTCCGGTGAGCCATGTGTACGACCCCCTTCGATATGCATGGGCGGCACATCGCGAGTACATCGAGCGGTTTGCCCGGGGTCGGCGGCGGGTGGTGTTTCTCGGCATGAACCCCGGCCCCTTCGGCATGATGCAGACCGGCGTTCCATTTGGCGAGGTGGCCGCAGTGCGCGACTGGATGGGTATTGCCGCGCCGATCGGGCGTCCCGAGGCCGAGCATCCCAAGAGGCCGATCGAGGGCTTCGCTTGCAGGAGATCGGAGGTCAGTGGCCGGCGGCTTTGGGCCTGGGCAGCCAAGCACTTCGGCCCTGCGGAGGTTTTTTTTGAGCAGTGTTTCGTCCTCAATTACTGCCCTCTGGTCTTCCTTGAGGAAAGCGGTCGAAATTTTACGCCCGACCGATTGCCCCGCGCCACGGCCCTCGCCCTGCAGGCAGCCTGCGATCGCCACCTGCTGGATGCGGTCACGGTGCTCAAACCGGACTGGCTCCTTGGCATCGGCGGCTATGCCCGGCAGTGTGCCGAGCGTGCGCTCGCTCCTGTCGTGACCGCCGGAGCCGAGCTGAAGATCGCGCAGATCCTCCATCCCAGTCCGGCCAGCCCCGCCGCCAATCGTGGCTGGGAGCCTGCGGTCGAGGCCGAGCTCGCGCGGCTCGGTGTGTTTGCGCGCACTCCTTGATCGGACACACGGTTCGGGTCTTTCGCTGCGGCCCAAATTGACGTTTACCGCGCGCTCAATGATGATCACGGCTCCGGTGCCAGGGCCGGTCAGGTCGCAGGGTGCATCAACGGTCACCGCCGTCTGGCCTGCGTTCACGCGCGGCCGCCCTGCCCGCGTATGCCCCCAGCCGCCCCGTTCGATGGTGGAGACAGCGAGATGGTCGAGATATCAGGCCTGCAGTTTGATCTCGGTGAGGATGTGGCCGCACTGCGAGAAGCGGTCAAAGAGTTTGTCGCCCGCGAGATCACGCCCCGCGCGGCTGAGATCGATCGGAACGACCAGTTCCCCATGGATCTTTGGGAAAAGCTCGGCTCACTGGGCGTGCTGGGGCTTACGGTGTCCGAGGACTATGGTGGTACCGACCTGGGTTACCTGGCCCATATCGTGGCCATGGAGGAGATCTCGCGCGGTTCAGCGTCGGTGGGCCTGTCCTACGGTGCGCACTCCAACCTGTGTGTGAACCAGATTTTTCGCAACGGCACGCCTGCTCAGCGGGCTCGATACCTGCCGGACCTGATCGCCGGCCGTTCAATTGGAGCCCTCGCGATGAGCGAGCCCAATGCGGGCTCTGATGTCGTGTCGATGCGCCTTCGCGCGGAGCGCCGTGGCGATCGCTGGGTGTTGAATGGCACCAAGATGTGGATCACCAACGGCCCCGATGCCGACGTGATGATCATTTACGCCAAGACCCAGCCGGAGGCGGGCGCCCGGGGCATTACCGCATTGCTTGTTGAAAAGAATTCCCCCGGTTTCTCGGTCGCCCAGAAACTTGACAAGCTGGGCATGCGGGGCAGCCACACCGGCGAACTGGTGTTTCGAGACTGCGAAGTGCCGTTGGACCAGGTGCTGGGCGAAGAGGGCGGCGGGGTCAGGGTCCTGATGAGCGGACTGGACTTCGAGCGCGCCGTGTTGGCGGGGGGGCCGCTGGGCATCATGCAGGCGGCCATGGACGCGGTGATCCCCTATGTCCATGAGCGCCGCCAGTTCGGTCAGCCGATTGGCGAATTTCAGTTGATGCAGGGCAAGCTCGCCGATCTGTACACAACGATGATGGCCTGCCGCGCGTATGTCTACGAGGTGGGGCGCCAGTGCGATCGCAGTCGCGTCGGTCGGGTGGATGTTCGCAGCCTGCGCAAGGACGCCGCCGGGGCGATTCTTTATGCGGCCGAACGGGCCACCTGGATTGCGGGCGAAGCGATCCAGTGTCTGGGCGGCAACGGCTACATCAACGATTATCCGGTCGGACGCCTTTGGCGAGACGCCAAGCTTTACGAGATCGGCGCGGGCACGTCCGAGATTCGACGCATGCTGATCGGCCGCGAACTGTTCTCTGAAACCGCCTGAGGCGGCCATGCCCGGACGGACCGGACAGGCATGAAGAGCGCGACCCCGCAGCGTGAGCATCACTCGCCGGCACGCCCTGGGCGGCACGCGGCCGCGATCGCGCAGAGCATTGCGCTTACCATGCTTGCGGGTTTTGACCGCCACTATGCGCGCTTTCGATACAACGCTCAGCAGGCAAAGACCCGGTTCGAGGCAGGTGACTGGCACGCGATCCGAAGGCTTGCGCGCGAGCGCATCGCCTTCTATGACGATCGGGTTGATGAGGCCGTGGCCCAGCTCGAGACCGATTTTGGCGAAGACCGCCCGGGCGAACAGGTCTGGCAGCAGGTCCGTCGCGAGTATGTGGCGCTCCTCGCTGCCCATCGCCAACCCGAACTCGCCGAAACCTTCTTCAACTCGGTGAGTACCAAGCTCCTGCATCGCACCTATTTCAACAACGACTTCATCTTCGTGAGGCCGGCCGTCTCCACCGAGTATCTCGATGCTGATGCCCCCTCCTGGCGTGTTTACTATCCGGGGTCCGGAGCGCTCGGTGAGGCGCTGCGCGAGCTGGTGATCGACCTGGGCCTTGCTTGCCCGTTTCACGATGTCGAGCGGGACCTGCGCTGCGTTCAGGCCGTACTCGAGGAGCACTATCGTGCGTTTGACCAGCCCGCAGCCGACCGTCAGATCCAGGTGTTGCGAACGCTGTTCTTCAGAAACAAGGCCGCCTACCTGATCGGCAGGCTGATCGAGGACGGCGAGATCACGCCCTTCGCCATGCCCATCCTGCGCGATCGAGCCGGGCGACTGCATGTTGACGCTTTGCTGATGGGTGAGACACGGATCGAGGCGCTCTTCAATTTTTCGCGCGCCTATTTCATGGTCGACATGGATGTGCCCTCGGCCTATGTGAACTTTCTGCGCAGCCTGATGCCGAGCAAACCCGAGTCCGAGCTCTACACGATGCTGGGGCTTCACAAGCAGGGCAAGACGCTCTTTTATCGAGACCTGCTCAACCATCTGCGCCACTCCCACGACCGCTTTGTGCTGGCTCCGGGCATCAAGGGGCTGGTGATGGCGGTATTTACCTTGCCGTCCTTTCCTTATGTGTTCAAGATCATCAAGGACCGGCGCAAGAAAGACATGACCCGGGAATTCATCGAACGCCAGTACCACCTGGTCAAAGTCCATGACCGGGTCGGACGGATGGCCGACACCTGGGAGTACTCCAATGTCCCCTTTCCCCGTGCGCGTTTTGACGCATCGCTGCTCGCCGAACTGCGCGATGTGGCACCCTCCGTCATCGAGGAAGACGGCGATACCGTCGTGATTGGCCACCTCTATATCGAGCGACGCATGGTGCCCCTCAATCTCTATCTCGAAGGCGTGCAGGGCGAGCGCCTGGAGCATGCGGTCATCGAATACGGCAATGCGATCCGCGAAATGGTCGCAGCCAATATTTTTCCCGGCGACATGCTCTACAAGAACTTCGGCATCACCCGGCAGGGCCGCGTGGTGTTTTACGATTACGATGAGGTGGCCTATCTCACCGACTGCAACTTCCGCGAGATTCCGCCTCCGCGCACGCCCGAAGACGAGATGGCTTCAGAACCCTGGTACGCGGTGGCGCCCAATGACGTATTTCCCGAGGAATTCGGCCATTTCCTGCTCGGCAACGCCCGGGTCCGGGCCGTTTTCAACCAGTATCATGCCGAGCTTCTGGCGGCGGACTTCTGGCGCGAGCGTCAGCGCCGCATCCGGGCGGGCGAGCTCGAGGATGTCTTCCCGTATCCTGCGGCAGTCCGCTTCGCCCAACGTTTTCCTGCCTCGTTCCCCCATTCGAATGGAGTCTGATCATGAGCGATTCTGTGGTGATCGTTTCTGCCGCCCGCACCCCGATCGGTGCGATGATGGGCGAGCTCTCTGGCTTTGCCGCCCATCAGCTGGGGGCCCACGTGATCCGGGCCGCGGTGGCCCGGGCGGGCGTGTCTGCCGAAGCGGTCGATGAGGTGATCATGGGTTGTGTGCTGCCCGCCGGACAGGGTCAGGCCCCGGCCCGGCAGGCCACGCTCGGGGCGGGTCTGCCCCAGTCAGCGGGCGCAACGACCCTGAACAAGGTCTGTGGTTCGGGCATGAAGGCGGCCATGTTTGCGCACGACCTGCTCGTGGCCGGCAGCCAGACGATCGTGGTTGCAGGCGGCATGGAAAGCATGAGCAATGCCCCGTACATGATCCTCAAGGGGCGGGGCGGATATCGATATGGCCACGGCACCTTGTTTGATCACATGGCCTTGGACGGCCTGGAGGATGCCTACGAGAAGACGGCCAATGGCGGGGGCAAGTCGATGGGCAACTACGGCGAGGACTGTGCGGCCAAGTACGGCTTCACGCGAGAAGCTCAGGACGCCTATGCCATCGAGTCCACGCGTCGAGCAGTCGCCGCAAATACCGACGGCAGCTTCGGCTGGGAGATGGCTCCGATCACGGTCGCCTCTCGCAAGGGTGATGTTGAGATTGCGCGCGATGAGCAGCCCTTCAAGGCCAACATCGACAAAATCGCCACGCTCAAGCCGGCCTTCCGAAAGGACGGCACGGTGACCGCGGCCACCTCCTCGTCGATCTCGGATGGCGCCGCAGCGATGGTGATGATGCGCGAATCCACCGCCCGAGCCCTGGGGCTTGCGCCGGTGGCACGGCTGCTTGCTCATGCCACCCACTCGCAGGAGCCGCAGTGGTTCACCACGGCGCCGGTGGGCGCGATCGACAAGCTGTTCAAGAAAACCGGCTGGAATGCGGGTAGCGTTGACTGCTTCGAAATCAATGAGGCCTTCGCGGTCGTGGCGATGGCGGCCATGAAAGAGCATGGCCTGCCCCACGAGAAGGTCAACATTCACGGCGGCGCCTGCGCCCTTGGCCACCCGATCGGGGCCTCGGGGGCCCGGCTGATCGTCACGCTGATCGGCGCGCTGCGGGCGCGGGGCGGGCGCCGGGGCGTTGCGTCGCTGTGCATCGGCGGAGGCGAGGCCACTGCAGTCGCGGTCGAGCTGGTGTGAGTACGACTGCTCGCGTTCTGATCATCGGCGCCTCGCGCGGCCTGGGCCAGGGCTTTGTCGAGCACTATCGCGCGCAAGGGGCCGAGGTGATTGCGACGGTTCGAGACGAGGCCGCGCGGGCTCGCCTCGTCCAACTCGGCGCCTCGGTCATGACCCTCGATCTGCTAGATGAGGCCGCCCTGGCCCGCGCGGCGCGATCGTTCGGAGGCGAGCGCCTGACGCTAGTAGTGTTCAATGCGGGCGTCACCGGCCCGCGCGCGCCGAGTCTGGATGCACCCGCGGACCGTGAGGCCTTCGATCGGGTGATGCACACCAACGTCCATGCCGCGCTGACCCTCGCCCGCCCGCTCATCGAATCGCTCGTCCAGGCGCGTGGCACGCTCGCTTTTCTTACCAGTCGGATGGGTTCCATCGGTTCGGTGGCTGCCAGCGGGAGCGCCCTCTATCGCGTCTCCAAAGCCGCCGAAAACATGGTGGCACGGCTCGCCCATCTGGAGGCCGCG
>JBIKVK010000404.1:0-2664 GCA_044356835.1 Burkholderiaceae bacterium | reverse complement strand
ACGCATCGTAATGGTGCAGACTTCGGTGAATGAGCAGCCTTCGGCCCGGACAGACCGGCTGCCCTACCAGCTGCGAAACGCCTTCTGGAACGGCGTCCTGCGGTCATTGAGCCCCTGAGCGATACGGTCGGAACAGAAGGTCGACCCGTCAGTGATTGTCTTTGGGCACAAACGCACCTCGCTTGCCTACGAGAAAATCCAGATCGGCCCCTTCGTCGGCCTGCAGCACGTGATCGATGTAAAGCTTCCAGTAGCCACTCTTCAGTGGCGGCTCGGGCGGCTGCCACGAGGCACGGCGACTGGCCATTTCATGGTCGTCGACATGCAGGTGCAGCCGACGGCCCGGCACATCGAGTGTGATCAGGTCTCCGTTTTTGACCAAGGCGAGCGGACCTCCGGCGGCCGCTTCCGGGGTGGCATGCAAGACCACGGTGCCATAAGCCGTACCGCTCATCCGCGCATCGCTGATCCGAACCATATCCGTGATGCCCTTGCGCAGCACCTTGGGGGGTAAGGGCATGTTGCCCACCTCAGCCATTCCCGGGTAGCCCTTGGGCCCGCAGTTCTTCAGCACCAGAATGCAGGTCTCGTCCACATCGAGGGACTCGTCATCGATTCGGCGATGGAAATCGTCGCTGTCCTCGAACACCACGGCCCGCCCGGTGTGCTGCATGAGGGATGGCGTCGCCGCGCTGGGCTTGATCACCGCACCGCGCGGGGCAAGATTGCCCCGCAGGATCGCGATGCCAGCCTTTTCCTTGAACGGCGCTGTCAACGACTTGATGACCCGCGGATCGTGGTTCTGTGCATCCGCGATATTCTCAGCCACCGTCCGACCGCTGGCCGTGACAATGTCTGTGTGGAGGAGATGAGCGATCTCCTTCATCACGACCGGGAGCCCGCCCGCATAGCAGAAGTCTTCCATCAGGTGCTCACCCGAGGGCTGTAGATTCACCAGGCAGGGCATGTCGCTGCCCAGACGCTCGAAATCATCCACCGTAAGCGACACACCGAGCCGTCGGGCGATGGCAATCAGGTGAATGACCGCGTTGGTGCTGCCCCCGATGGCCGCGAGCGTTCGGATGGCGTTTTCAAAGGCTTTGCGAGTCAAGACCTGAGAAATCGTCTGATTGCTGTGCACCATCTCGACAATGCGACGTCCCGCTTGACGCGCGATCACGTTGCGACGGCCATCCACGGCCGGGTAGGCCGCATTGCCAGGCAGACCGATGCCCAGCGCCTCGACCATCGACGCCATCGTCGAGGCGGTCCCCATGGTCATGCAGTGCCCATGGCTGCGGTGCATGCAGCTCTCGGCCTCGAAAAAATCCTTGAGCGTCAGGGTGCCGGCTCGCACCTGCTCGCTCATGCTCCAGACACCGGTTCCAGACCCGAGCTCCTGTCCCCGCCATTTGCCGTTGAGCATCGGCCCGCCGGACACTCCGATCGTGGGCAAGTCGACGCTCGAGGCCCCCATCAGCAGCGAAGGGGTGGTTTTGTCGCAGCCCATCAACAGCACCACGCCGTCGATCGGGTTGCCTCGAATGCTCTCCTCCACATCCATCGACGCGAGATTGCGATACAACATGGCCGTGGGGCGAAGCAAGGTCTCACCCAGGCTCATCACCGGAAACTCGAGCGGAAACCCACCCGCCTCATACACACCGATCTTGACCTGCTCGGCCAAGGTTCGGAAATGGCTGTTGCAGGGGGTGAGCTCGCTAAAGGTATTGCAAATGCCGATGACCGGACGCCCGTCGAACTGGTCATGCGGGATGCCCTTGCCCTTGACCCACGACCGATAGGCAAAGCCGTCCCGGTCTTGACGGCCAAACCACTGCCGACTGCGCAGCACGGGACGATCGGGTAGGCCCTGATTCGAATCGGAATGGTCCTGGCCCTCGGGTTTCCTGTTTTGATCCGATTGACTCATGCCGCCTGGCTCCGTTGAAGATGGGCAGACGCCATTCTGACATTCAGAGCGAACGCCTCGCGTAAACCATCGATACGGGCCACACCTTTCCCCGCAATATCGAACGCGCTTCCGCTGGCCGGAGTGGTGACGGGAACGGGTAGCCCTCCGTGCAAGGTCACACCTTTTTCGAAGCCCATCAGCTTCATCGCAATCTGTCCTTGATCGTGATACATCGAGACTACCGCGTCAAAGTCGCCACGACGCGCGTTGACAAAAACGGTGTCGGGCGAAAACGGTCCGCGCACGTCCAACCCCTGAGCCTGCAACAACTCCACAGCCGGTTGAATGATTTCGATCTCTTCCATGCCGATGCTGCCGCAGTCACCCGCGTGGGGGTTCAGGCCGGTCACCGCGATCCGTGGCCGCGCGACGCCCGCACGCGTCAAGGCGCGCTGAATGATGTGAACCGCATCACTGACAGAATCTACGGTGATCAGGGCAGCAACATCCTTGAGCGGAACATGTGAGGTGACCCTCGACGTCCACAAGCCGCCGGTAATGTTGAATTCGCAGACGAAACCCCGGACCTCAAGACGCTCGGCGAGCAGACGCAGCTCGTCTTCATGCGTCATGCCGGCGAGGCGGAGGCTGTGTTTGTTGAGTGGCGCAAAAACGATCCCGTCCACCTGCCCAAGCCGAGCAGCATCGGCCGCGAGGCAGAGGGACCGTAAGGCCGCTCGCCCGGCCTC
>JBIKVK010000419.1:0-2676 GCA_044356835.1 Burkholderiaceae bacterium | reverse complement strand
CGCTGGTTAACCAGCATAAGTTTTGAAGAAGGTTCCAGGCTAGCCCTGGGGATTCATTTGTATTTTGCAGTTTTAAGTTGCCCTGCGCAACTAGGCAAATATGTGAGGAAAATAAGAAACGCCATGCCATTTCAGGAAGGCAGGCAGAGAGATATTTTTCCATTGCCCCTTCCTTCATTGCTTTCCTTTGAAACTTGGCTTGCTCATGATTTTCATGGTAACCAGCGCCGGCAACAGAAACAGAAGCTGGCTGAGCTGGCTTGCATTGAAGTTTGGTTGTGGTTGGTTGTTGTTGCGTTAAACTTTGAAAGCATCGGAGGGCATCCCTTTTCGTCTGGGACAGCACTGCCAGGTCACCTTAACTTGGCACAGACGACATGCATGGAGCTGCTTAGGTCTTCTGTAGTTTATTTTTCAAAGAGTCCGTTAGCAGCCATTAAGCTGCCTTCGTTCCGAGACCTAGTTGCACGTAAGACTAGTTCTTATACTAGCGAGCCTATAACTGCAGCTCTTGCCCTGAAACCTTTGGAGATTGAGCCAGGACTGCCAGAGGAAGGTGTTGCTGGTTCTGTTAGTGCTGTATCCTTGTGTGCTCCCGATGTTCAAAGTTGGCTTATGGACGCTGATGCTAGCCTTCTTCCTAGGAGTGAGTGGCCTGTCCAGCCCCCTAAAGCCAAGGTTCATGCTACAGATTCTGATTGGGCTGCATGTGCCCTATTGCTGTATAAGCGAGGTATATGTGGGATATGTGATATAAGCGAGGCTTTCCAGGTGGATGGCGTTCCAGTTACTGTGGGAGCTTTTGCCGTAGAGAAGAAGGGAGAACCTTTGCCTGGGCAGGTTCGTATCACCCGTGTCATTGTAAATATGATTCCTACAAACTCTTACCAGAGGATGCTTCGTAGTGATCTTAGCACTCTGACTCCCTCTTCCCATTGGGGGGGAATTGCCCTCGCAAACCATCATGTTCTGCTCTGGTCAGGTGATGACCAGAAGGGGGCGTATTATGTATTTCACCTTCCAGATTGCTGGAAAAAGTATATGGTTATAGGGAAGCCCATTCAAGGGAGTCTGGTTGGCTCATCTTCCGAGTGGGTGTGGTTATATGTGCGGGTTATCCCTATGGGGTGGCTTTCCGCTGTCTCGCTTTTCCAGCACATTCACCGAAGGCTTGGGCTGGTGGAGGCTGGTTTTCCAAGCGAGTGTGAGTTTAGACGTGATCAGAAACTTCCGATAAAATATAACCAGCCATGTCGCTGGGTGCAGTATTATCTAGATGATTTCGACTGCCCTGAAATTGTATCTTGCTCGGATGCCCCCCAGCTAATTAATTCTATTCCTCCGTGGCAGCATCAACAACGTATGGCCTATAAGCGTAAAGGAGTGCGTTGGGCGGAGGAGAAGTCCACACACAGACAAGTGATTGTGGAGCGCATGGGGGCTGTAGTAGATGGAGAGTGGGGGCGAGTCGGAGTGTCAGTAGAAAAGATTATTGTTGCTGTGTACTTTGTTCTTTGGCTTTTGGCGAAGGTTTACATTCGGTCTAGAAGCCTGCTCATGGTGCTTGGTCGCCTCGTGAGAGTTTTTGAGTTTCGTAGGCCGTTGTTGGGAACTCTAAATGTGATCTGGGCTGTGGTGAACAAGACAGGCTTGGTAAGGCTCTCTGATTTGCAAGTCTCAGAGATGCTTGTGGCCTGCTGTCTAGTGCCGCTGGCTTTCACTGACCTTCGGGCAAAAATTGATGGCCTTGTTACCTGTTCAGATGCTAGTATGACGGGAGGGGGTTCCTGCTGCAGTTCTGGAATTAGTGACTCGGCATTAAGGTTCCTGCAGACTGATACTGAGGGGGACTCCTTCAGACCTATGGGAGCTATGGGCTTGAGTGATGAATGGCCTAGGAAGGAGCTTGACAGGAGTTGTGCCAATCTCAACCATCTTTTAAGTCTTCCATCTCCCTCCTATAAGAAGCGTGTTCTTGTGGTGGGATTGTTCGATGGGATTGGTGGCTTGCTTGTCTCAGTCAGCAGATTGCCTGTTGTGATCCTTGGTTTTGTTACCAGTGAAATTGATTCCATGGCACGTCGATTAGTGAGGAAGCGCTGGCCTGGAGTCATTGAGTTAGGAGATATCAGCAAGATAACTCGTGAAGCTATCGAGCGCTTGGCTGCCACTTATAATGCAGTGATTGATGCTGTTATTGTTGCTGCTGGCAGTCCATGTCAAGATTTGTCAGCTTTGCTTCATGGTGGCAAAGGCTTGCAAGGTAGTAGAAGTAAGCTGTTCTTTGAGATTCCAAAAGTTATTGCACTGTTTAAAGAGTGCTTCACAGTTCCTGTGGATTACTTTGTGGAAAATGTCTTTTCCATGACTGCAGACAACAGACAGGAATTTTCGCGAGTTTTAGGCATTGTGCCTTGTTTAGTCGATGCTTGTCACTTCTCCTTCTGCAGAAGACCCAGGCTATACTGGTGCTCATGGCCTCTCTTCCCTCAAGAAAGGGTCCAGCATGTATGGAGGGGAGATTATTGGGAAATTATCCCCTCCGTCTTCAAACTTCCTCGGGATAGCTGGATCTCTCCTGGCTGGGTTTGGGCGCCTGGACAAGACTTGTTGCCTACCTTTACTAGAGCACTCCCCTCTAAATATCCACCTGCTCATCCTGCAGGGCTAGAGGGG
>JBIKVK010000403.1:0-2683 GCA_044356835.1 Burkholderiaceae bacterium | reverse complement strand
CGAGGGCGGCGGCAGTGATGTTTTCGCGCAACCATTGATGGCCCGGGCGCTGCGCCTGGCGACGGTGCCAGAGCATTTCCACGTGCACGGGCGGCATTTCAAAGGGAAGGTCGCGCACCACCAAGGCGTGCCGCATGCCATTTGATGCGAGAAAGTGCCGGGGGAGCACGGTCAGCAAATCTGAACCCGCGACCACCTGGCCCGCCGTGAAGAATTGATTGACCGTCAGCACGACCCGTCTGCGCCGACCCAGGTCGGCCAGGGCCTGATCCACAAAGCCAAACGGTCGGCCCGAGAAACTCACCAGCAGGTGCCGGGCTGCACAATAGGCATCCACCGTCAGGTCTTCACGGGCTAACGGATGATCGCGGCGCATCACGCAGACGTAGCTGCCCGAATAAAGCCGGCTGTGGCCGAAGGTCTCGGCACGACCTTCCTGAGCGTCCAGCGTGAGCGCTGCAATTGCTGCCGGGAAGAAGCCGAGTGCAATATCGACCTGACCCTCCTCGAGCAAGTCGCGCGGGTCGCGCGTGAGGAGCGGCAGTACCCGCAAGGAGAGTCCCGGTGCCTGGCGTTCAGTGTGTTGCAGCAGAGATGGAATCAGTGAGGCCGCGGTCGAATCTGCCATGGCCAAAACGAAGCTTGCGTTCGCTGTTGCCGGATCGAACTGGGCGGGTGCGAGCGTCTGCCGGAGCTGCTCGAGCGTCGTTCGGATCGAGGGCCCGATGGACAGGGCGTAGGGTGTGGGGTCCACACCGTAACCTGACCTGACAAACAGTTCGTCCCCGAGGGCCTCGCGAAGCCGCTTGAGGGCGTTGCTCGCAGCCGATTGCGTGATGGCGAGCTTGCTGGCGGCACGGGTGATGTTTTTTTCGGTCAGCAGCGTGTCGAGCAGGCGGAGCAGATTTAGATCGAGGGTACGGAAATTGACCATCGCTTCAGGCGTTCAATAATTTACGAACATGATAATTAATATCATAAACATTAATTTGCAAAATAGATTTGTGCGCCGCATTATTCGGTCACCAAACACAAACCTCCTCGAACCCAAACATCCAAGAGTCCTCCCATGAACACCCAAGCGCTTTCCGGATTTTCATACAGTCACCCGGCGATCGAGCGGTTCAATGCCGCCGTTGAAAACCTGGCGGCCCTCCTGCAGCTCATCGCTGCCGGGTCCCGCGCTCTGGTCTCGGCCCCCGTGTGGGCGCGACTGAACGCGGCGATCATCAGGGCCAACCAGCGGCGGGTGGAGGCGATGATCCTCAACGATCCCCGCATATCGAGCGAAATCCGGATGGCGTGGTTGCGCCGTAGTCAGACGAGTATCTGACTCCAGGCTGTCACGCTGTCCTGACCTTGTCTCCTCCACCTCCACGAAGGTGGTTCAGCCCGCGGTACCCCCGCGGGCTTTTTTTCGCCCGGCACACGCTGAGCGTTGTGTGGGTTCAGCCCACCGGGACGGTTCGAGCCGGCCGCTCAGGCGAGCGATTGGAATTGGCCCGGCAAGACTTCGCGGACCCGTCCCTGGTCAAGCAATTCCACGAGGTGTTGCTCAATGCATCTTCGCTCGGCACAGCGCATCCACCCTTCGCTCGCAGTGCCCGGTCGATACATCACGCCGGCCGACACGAGATCGTCCAGAGAACCCGGCTGCCCGGACAGCAGCGAAACGATGCGCTCGCTTCGCGTCTCGATTCTCGCGGCAAAGCCCTGCAGTTGCTCCAGGAAGGCCTCTTTCGAGCGGACAATTCCCTTGTGGTGCGAAGTGATCCAGACCTTCGCCGGAAGCGCAGCCATGCGCGCCAGTGTCAATCGGAAATCGCGCAGGCTCGAGCAGGCGTCGCCGTAGTAGGGACCAAAACCCGACAAATCGATATCACCGATGAAGGCAATGCCCCCAGGCTCGATCAGCAATACGCAATGGCCCGCCGTGTGTCCCGGCATATGGATCGCCTGTATCGACACGTCACCCAGATCCCACCGCATCCCGTCTCGGTAGGCGAGGGCGTCACTCCGTTCCTGCCAACAAAACTCGCCGAATACCTTGAGCCGAAGGGGCTCCAGGGCTTGAGCGTCATAACCGTAATGCCGCGCCAGACCGTCCCAGCTGCGGGCGGCTGCAACATCGGCCTCATGCACATAGAGCGGCCGATCCGCGAGGCGCCCGATGCCCACCATGTGGTCCTCGTGCACATGCCCCAGGATCATGAGATCGCAACACTCGAGCTCCTGGTTCAACTCGAGCGATACCAGTGGAGTGTCAAGCACCGCAATCGAGTCGCGCCCTCGCACGATCAGCTGATTGCCGTCCGGGTATTTGCCCAGTGACGGGGACGACCAGACCGTGACCGGGCCAAGGTCGGTTCGAATGGGGGGCGCCGGGCCTGCGGTCGTCATGACATCGCCCACTGCGTCAGCCCAGGCGCTCGATCAGCGCGTCGCAGCTCATCACCGTGGCCACCGACCTGAGATCGGCCAGCGCGGCTTCGTGCTTGTCAGGACTTGGCGCAGCACAGCCGTCAGACAGTACCGTGACCTCAAGATCTCTCACATGAGCGTCTCGAGCCGTACTGGCGACGCCGCCATTGGTCGTGATGCCGGCGATCACGACCTCGGTCACCCCATTTTTGCGCAGCAGCCATTCAAGTTGCGTGCCGAAAAAGGCCGAGTACGCGATCTT
>JBIKVK010000402.1:0-2691 GCA_044356835.1 Burkholderiaceae bacterium | reverse complement strand
GGTCCGGACCTCCCTGTGGACAGCCAGCCAGACGGGTAACGGGTCAATTTTCAACTTCGGCAACAGGGGTACAACCGCGGGTTCCGTCCGTATCAGGTGCTCGCTGACGAACCCTATACCTAACCCAGCGCGTACCGCTTGCCATACAACGATCAAGTCGTCGGTGCGGAACGCAAAGTGTTCCCGGTCAACGCTCAGACCTCGCGCGGCAAAGCCTTTTAGGGTCTCTTCGTTGCGGTCGCCGCCAATCAGGTCGTGTGAGAGCAGATCAAGCGGTTGACGCGGTATGCCGCGCCGACGCAGGTAATCCTGATGAGCACATGCTCTGAGCGCCACCTTTCCTACGCGCCTGGCGATGACGGTGGCCTGTTCAGGCTGGACCATGCGTACCGCGATATCAGCCTCACGTCGTAAGAGGTTGCTTACGGCATTGCTGGCTACCAGTTCCACCTGAACTTCCGGTAGGGTCAAGCGCATTTGTGCGAGCAAAGGCGGGAGCACATAGCACGCGACTGGTTGGCTGGCTGTGATCCGTACTGTCCCTGATGTAGATCGATCAACGCCTGCCACTCTGCGCGCAAGCTGATCAGCTCCGCTTTGCATGAGGCGCGCCGACTCAGCCAGGCGAAGTGCAGCCTCGGTGGGCAGCAGCCCCCGTCCGGTCCGCTCGAAGAGAACCAGACCCAGCTGTGATTCGAGCTCGGCCACATGCCGGCCAATGGTGGGCTGACTCGATTGCAACTGGCGCGCGGCGGCAAGAAGACTGCCATGGTCTAGGACGGCCAGAAATGAGCACACAAGAGACCAATCAAACAAGGTATTCATAAATGAAATTCTGGATTTAATAATTAAGCAATTGTGGGAATAAAAAAGGATCCAGACAATGCCTGGAAAGACCTTCTTTGGTGGCGTACCCAGTGAAGGCCTATCAAACTGGAGATGAAGATGGAGCTGGAAAATTCAGCGAATACCAACGCGGAGCCACTCGATGGTGGAGCCCAATCAGTCTCAAGCCGACGGGCCTTTATTCGCATTCTTGGAGGCGGAGCGGTGCTTGCGGTTGCGGTCCCGCTGAGCGGCTGCAGCAGTGAATTCCCCGATGCTGCGATCCAGCCCTGGCGCAGCCCCGATCGAGAGACCGACATTCGGCGCTTCATGCTCGCCAATGCTCTGTTGGCACCCAATCCCCACAACCGCCAGCCCTGGATCGCTGATCTCCGAGAACCTGGGCGAATCCATCTCATCTGCGATGGTGATCGGCTCCTGCCAGAGACCGATCCGTTCGGGCGACAGATCCTGATTGGCTGTGGCGCTTTTATTGAACTGGCCGTGATCGCCGCTGCCAAGAGGGGTGTATCGGTGAAGGTCGATCTCTTTCCGGGTGGACCACCCGCCGCCCAGGAACTACCGAAGGGGAGCCGCGTGGCGACTTTTGTGCTGGGCGCCCCCGGCAGTGCACCGGACGACCCCCTGTTCGCTCAGATCTCGCGCCGGCATACGCGCAAGACCGCCTATGCGATGGATCGCGCCTTGCCTGAGGCCCTCGTGAGCAGTTGGGGCGAGACGGCCGCCAGCTTCGGGCTGCGCAGCGGCGTGGCGACCGGTGCGGCAGCCATGGATCCGATCCGCCGCATCACCCGCGAGGCCTATGAGATTGAGGCCATCACGGCGCGCACCTGGCTCGAGTCAGCCCGGCTGATGCGCGTTGGGCCAGCGGCTATCGCCGCGAATCCCGATGGTATCAGCCTGAACAGCCCTCTGGTACGGGCGCTGCACACGGTCGGACTCTTTGACCCGATGGAGGTCCCTGCAAGGGGCAGAAAGACACTGGAGCGCGTGATGGAGCGATGGGCGCCTTTCGAGACGGCCAGTGGCTTTCTGTGGCTGGCCAGTCCGGACAACTCGCGCCCGACGCAGGTGGCCTCTGGCCGGGCTTACGTTCGTGTGCACTTGCTGGCTACGGCAGCGGGCGTGGATATGCATCCGCTGTCACAGGCACTGCAGGAGTTCACCGAGATGCGTGGACCACGTGAAGCGATGCATAAAACTCTGGGCCTCGCTGCATCCGGCGCGACGCTGCAAATGCTCTCGCGTGTGGGATTCGCCACCGAGTCGCGTGGTCCGAGTCCGCGCCGCAGTCTGGAGTCGATGCTGCTGACCTAAGTTTGTCCGGCTGGTTCTCAGTGGTTGGCGTAAGGAACCTGAACCGAACCCGTTGGTAGGACTGAATTCTCGAGCACGTCACAGGCTTTCCGGCGTAACGAATCGATCCAGCAGGTCCCTGTGCCGATAGACCCATTGCCGCAGGCCCGGCTGCAGTTCGCGGCTATCTGGCAGTGCAGCAGATTTCGATTCCGGTGGTGTGTGCTCAGCCGGGCTTTGCGGGTTGACCTGGTGGGTCTGTCCAAAGCGTAGCGACTGACGCAGGAAGATCGTGCAAAGCTCTTGCGTGGCGCCTTTGATGCGAGCGCTGGTTTCGGGACCGCTGCGGGTGGTTCGGTCGGTGAAGATGCTGTGCCCACCTGTGTTGTAGATCGCCAGGGTTCTGGGCGAACGCTTCATGGCCTCAAAGATCGCGATGCGGTCCTCGACCGTGCTGCGGTAGCCGGGCAAGCTGATGGTGTCTTCCAGACTGGTGATATGCAGCGTGGGGGTGGTCACTGCTCCAAGCACCTGCTGAGCGGGCCCTTG
>JBIKVK010000119.1:0-9819 GCA_044356835.1 Burkholderiaceae bacterium | reverse complement strand
CGCGAATCAGACGCGCATTCACATCGACCGGACCGCCGACCTCGGAGTTCACAACGATGTTGACGGGTCGGGTGGGAAACGTCTGCGCCTCAGCGAAGCCCGAAAGGGTCGCAATGACCAAAGCAAGCACAAGGACCATTTTCACGGGTTCTCCTTTCCCTGGCATGTATTCATCCGGCATGCGCGGACTACACGGGTCCACACTCGCCCGTTGAATGTTCATCAAGACAACAAGAATCGAGGGCGCGACCTACGGCGCCAAGCGCGCCATGTTGCCCGGAACCGCTCGAGCGCGACCAACGCAAAAATCACCCTAACACGCGCCTCTGGCCCTGTCCACGGCGAATATGATCGTTGGACCCGCCGATCAAACGGCCGGACCGCGGACCGGCAGGCTTTCAGGAAGGTATGCAGACAGCTGACCAGCCCACGCCCCCTCGCGAAGGTCGCGGCTCCACCGCCGGGGCAATCCGTGATCGACTCGGTTGGGCCCATACGCGGCGGTGCATGTCAGAACTTCACCAGAATCTTGTCGAGAAATTCCTTGGTGCGCTCGGCTCGGGGATTGCTGAAGAACTCTCCGACCTCGCTGTGCTCGACGATCTTGCCTCGATCCATAAAGATCACTTCATCGGCCACCTTACTCGCAAAGCCCATTTCGTGGGTGACCACGAGCATGGTCATGCCGTCCTCCTCGGCTAGATCGCGCATGACATGAAGCACCTCAGAGATCATCTCTGGATCCAAGGCTGAGGTGGGCTCGTCAAAGAGCATCACTTTGGGTTGGAGCGCAAGCGATCGGGCAATCGCAGCACGCTGTTGCTGTCCTCCGGACAGTCTCCCGGGATGTTTGTCTGCTTGATCCGAAATACCAACCCTCGCCAAATAATGCCGTGCCAGAGATTCAGCCTCTGCCTTTGATTGCTTTTTCGCCTTCATCGGAGCCAGCATGATGTTCTCCAGCACCGTCATGTGCGGATAGAGCTCAAAGTGCTGGAACACCATACCGATATTGAGGCGCAGCTTTGGGAGGTCTTTACCCTGGGTTTTGTATCAGAAGCGATAACCAGCCGTCAGTTGAGTCGACAAGTAGTCGGTTTTCTCTGCAGGGTCGCTCACATTGAACTTGACAGTCGTCAAAAAAAGTCCAAATCGCGGAGTTACTTCGATTCCAGCACCGAACGTTATTACTCTGCCTTTTTCCGCAGCGTCGTCACCCGTGTTTTTGGCATACCCCCCTTCAAAATAGAACTTTGGCTGGGGATAATAACGAGCCTTCACACCGTATTCCGTATTGGTTTGCGACGTTGTCTGTTCGTATTTGATTTGTTTGTACCCAAAATCGAGAACGAGCGCTTGTGTGCCGCCAAGCGATATTACAGAGTGCGACGAAACGCCATTTTCAGTTATCTTCCTGTCATCAACTGATCCCAAGTCATTTGCACTAGGCAACCAAGCTGTTTTGTCGTTCTCCCTTTCGAAGCTCACGACAGTGTTATCGGTAACAAAATATCCGATATTGAACCGGGTTGTGCCTTCTTTGATGCGATAGTAGTGAGCAGTATTTGATTTTAACTTGAAGTCAGATTCTAGGGACCAGTTCGAAAAGCCCATTGAAAATTTGTCGATGTAAAACTTTCCTGAAAACACAAAAGGACGCGCTGATGTTCTGTCAAGCGCGTAGTCTTCGTACTTCAAAATCCCAGTACGGAAGGACACGCTACTTGCTCTTTGTAAAAAATCCATTTCCAGGAACGGCTGTGACTTATCCAGCACCACAGGCTTGAAATAGTAGTTGACACCTACCAGTGTGGTTTGCTCTGAATAATAGTCATCGGTTTTAACTGACGTGTACTGAACAGCACCTTCAAAATTGAAAGTTTCTTGTGCGTATACACCGTTCACGGCGAGTACGCCGACAATGGCGAATATCGTTCTCAGTTTCATATCAGCTCTTTGTAAAGTCATCAGGATTGTCAACCAAGGGGCGCCTTCACTAATCGAGATTTCACATCCTCGCTCGCCAGATCTCGGGTGGGCCAGGGCGCAAGGATTGCGGAGGGGAAAAAATCGGTGGTGGCCAAGGGCGGGCTGTCAGGCAATGAGCACCGGCGCTGCCGCCTGAGACCACGGCCGGTCGGTCCAGGGTTGAATCTGGCCAACGTAATCCAGCACATTGGCCCCTGAACCGTCGGCGGCTCGCCAGTTCAGAACGGTGGCCGACGCGCTTGAGGCGCCTTCGGTCAGCGTGAAAATTCGATCGATCCCGCCCGAGGCGTTGGCGACGTCGCGCTTGCTCAGCGTGCCCGGGAGTGCGAAATAAAGCCGGTCAAGGCCTTCAAGCGTGCCCTGGCCCCCCACCACCACATGGGTGCCGTAAGTCGACAGCACATACAGATCGTCGCCGGGTCCACCGTTGAACTGGTAGGGCAGGCTCGCAGCCTGACTGGCCACCATGATGTCGTTGCCCAATTCGGCATTGGTAGAGACATTGCGTAAAAAATCGCTGGCGCCGGTGGCGACCTCGACCTCGGGAAGCAGTGGCGTGTAGGCAGCCTGCGGATTGTCGGCCTTCAACAAGGGGGCTCCGACGATCGCCCGGGCAACCGATTCGACATAGTTCTCCTTGCCGTGTAGGTCGAGGGCGGTTGTCACCGTGCTGCTGCCCCACAGAATCTCGGTGCCGTAGCGCTCATACACCGGGTCGTTCAGATTGATGCGCAGTTGGGTTCCCGGGTCACGGTCGCCAAGCTGAGCAACGATGTCGTTGGACCGAGGAAAAAGACCCAGCAACTTGCCGGTGTTGACATGCTCGAACTGAAAGGTCTGCTGCTCATAGCCTGACAGTTGGGGAACCCGGTCACTGCGAACCGTGAGCACGCTGCCCAATGCGGTGGGCAATCCGTCGATGATTGCCTGCGCGCCAAGCTTCAGCCACCCTGCGGCGCCTGATTGAATCTTGTTCGGATCGATCAGAAAGCTTGGCGCGCCGATGGTGTAAGTGGTCGAGACCGGTACCAGCGACCGAATTTGCTCATCGGTCCACCGCGCATCGAGAAGCGGGTGTTGATAGATCCGATCGTTTCGCGCAAGGGGTGCATTGGCAATACGCCAAAAATCAAGCTCAGGTTCGACAAAGAGATCGGCAAACGCCAGCGTGGCGGCAGCGCCCCCGAGGCTGTGTCCGGTAAACAGAATGTCGACATTCCTGCTCTTGGTGAATTTCTCGGTCAGCGCTGCATCCAGTACCTTGGCCACCAGAGGCATCAACTGCTGGTAATAGGTTGTCCATCCATACTGGTTGAGATTGTTGCCCCAATCGGCAGGCTCGTTGGTTCCCTCGAAGGAGATGACGAATTGGGTCAGGCTCGCAGCCGGCGAGTCACGGCGCGCTGCGAATGCAAACGCATTTCCGACGGCCAGCCAGGAGTCGCTCGCCAGGTTGCCCAAGGGGCTCCAACCTAATGCGCTCACGACGCCAGGCGTTGTGGGCGAGCCCGAAGGTGCAAAAAGACGCTCTGGAGTGGCATCGAGATAGGCTGCTGCAGCAAGGCTCGCGGCCGTCAAGGCATCGTGGTAATCGAAATGCGGCATCTGCCAGAGATACCGGGCAACGCCAGACGCCGTTAACGAAGGCGGTGCTCCACCCGGCAACGGATACTCCGTCGGCGCACCCAGGCTGCCTGGCGTGGCCAGCGCCACGGCCTCCTCGGAATCCCAACCGCGTTCGCTCTCGATATTTCCGACCAGTTTCAAGCCGCCGTCGGACAACGTATTGGGCAGCGGCAGTTGAACGATGCCGTCATCGATTTCGCTTTCAGTGAGCAAGACTCTCGCCGAGAGCGGAGCCCCCAGCCCCTGCTGCAACGTGAGCTCAAGCGTGTCGCCTGCGACAACCGGCCGGGTGCTCCCCGATGAGTCATCCCGTTCAAGCCTGATGCGAACCATAGGTTGCCCGGAATCGCCCACGACCACGTCCATCGCCTCAAACGCCGCCGGTACAACGTACGCCAAATGGGTCTTCTGGGCCGCCGCAATTTCTTCGATCGATGTGGCGGCTCGTAACTGCGCCATTGCTGTGACGATGCTGCCGCGATCGGCCTCGTCAACGCCCGCAGATTGAAGCGCAGTGGTGATCGAGGTAGGCATGGCAAACAGATCGACCGTGGTGCCGGCGGCTCTGGTCTCGCCCAAGGCACGGCCGAGCGCGCTGAGCGCACGCAGGCCTTGCGCTTCGTCGCCGTCGGCAGACAGGTCGAACAAGGTGGCCACTCCCACGCCCGCACGGTGCACCGAGGCATCACCGGCTGCGATCGGGTCATACGTGAACAGGGTTTCACCGCGCGGCAGTGACAAGCCCAGTGCACGGACCACACGCTCTGCGGCCTCGTGCGCCGAGCCTGCTGCACCATCGATCACCATACGTTGGGCCAAGGTGGTGAGCGGAGTAAGCACCGCGCCGCCCTCTGACGCCATCAGTGCAATGCGGCTGGGGACCCGGGTGTCGATGCTGACGCCGCCCGTTGCGATAACTGGCGCCTGCAGCATGCTCGCGGGCAGCCGTACTTCACCCGATTCATCCGTGAGGGCACCCGGGACGATTTCGTCGCCGTCCGCGACGCCATCGCGATCTTTGTCGATGTAGATCTGCGCGCCCTGGACATAGCCATCGACCACCTTGATGGTTTTGGCGGGCGCCGGCTGGTCACCGCGAGTTGCTGCGACGGCAACGATGCCAAGCGCGCCGAACACCGCCGGCAGCCCCGGCGTGAAACCCACGCCTGCAGGCGCGGTGGGCGATGTCGTCGCGGCGCCCGCGGCGCCATCTCCGCTGGCGCTCGACCCCATCGCGTCGGATCGGGTGGAGTCCGCGGGCAGCGCCGCCAGCAGCTCGACTGTGCCGAGGCGGGGTCCAGGCGAATCGCCGGTCAGGTCTTCGACAGTCTCGCGTGCTTCGATCGCGGGCGTTTCTGTCGCCGCATCGTCAATCCGGTACTCGGGGCTGCGCGGGTAGCTTTCCCGACTGCGCGCAGGGAGCCGCTCACCGGGCTTGGACGGTGGTCGAGTTGCTGGCATCGATGGGCTTTATTTCCAAAATCACTACTGTACGAGATATCGCGGCGACAGGGCCCCGTGAAATGCGATCGCGGGCGGCTCGATTCGGGCGGTCAGTGATGATGGACACGGGTGCGAGACCATCCCCCGTTAATGGGGTGGGGCCGTAGAGCCGAAAGCTCTATCGCGCAAAGGACGGTTGGATTGGGAGAAATCGATGGTGGCCAAGGGCGGAATCGCCTTGACCAATCGATTTTGCTCACTGACGTTCGCCAAATCGATGGTGGCCAAGGGCGGAATCGAACCACCGACACGCGGATTTTCAGTCCGCTGCGCATTGGTGCATCTTCAAGCGGCGACCTCCACATATTCCACGCGACTCGAGGGGACAGGTACCGCCAGGCCATCCTCGCGCAAGCCCTCGATATGGAATGCGATAGCGGCCCGAATCTCTTGTTCGACTGCCGCTTCGCTGTCGCCTGTGGCCACGCACCCGGGCAGGTCTGGCACGTAGGCTGAGAAATTGTTTCCAGCGCGTTCAATCACGATTGCGTATCGCATCATTGCCTCACAGTTTCAGACCAGCCTGCTTGAGTATGCTGTTCAGAGTACCCGGAGCCAAGTCGTCGCTGGGTTTGCCCGCAACCGTCACGCGTCCCGGTTTGACGGCGTGCTTGAACTGACGGTGGCTGCCACGGATGGCCACCATAAACCAGCCGTCTGATTCGAGCAGTCGAAGGATAGCGGAACCCTTCACGCAGAAAACTCTGTCGCGAAAAGGACGGTTGAAATCGGATGGCTGTAAGGATGGTGGAACGGAGGTCAGCTTCGGCTAACCGCTCTCCCACCTCGTTGCGCGCTCTCGGGGGCGGTCTAAGGTCAGGGAGGGGGGCGGCGCGGTGATTCCCGACGCCGTGCATTTCCTAGCGATCCTCGACGTTCCGAAGCCGGGTCGGCCCTTGGGGTAAATGCCTCTCGTGGCCCGGAACTCGCACATTTGTCCCGCTTTTATGACATGGCCGGTTGAACGGGTGGTCAGGCAGCCGCATCGGTGAGATCAAGGGTCATAAAGACGCTGTATGGATCGAGCTTGTAGTCACCGAAGGGGCCGCACTCCTGAAACCCCGCACTTGCATAAAGCGTGTGTGCAGGACCAAATGAGTCGGCCGGGCCAGTCTCAAGGCTCAAGCGCGTGTAGCCACGCTGCTTTGCCACCGACAGAATGTGAGTCAAAACGGCTCGCCCCGCACCCCTGCGGCGCAGTCCCAAGGGTGTGCGCATGGACTTGATTTCGCCGTGGTCCGACGAAAGCTGCTTGAGCGCGCCACAGCCCAGCAACTGCTCTCCGTCACGCACGGTCCAGAAGGTGATGTCCGGGGCTTTCAGGCGCGAGACATCAAGTGCGTGAACGCTCTCGGGTGGCGAGAGCTCGTGCATGTTGCGCAGATGTTCTTCGAGGAGGGCATAGACGTCTGGACGCGACGGATCATCAACTGCGATTTGCATGGACACTCCGATAGCCGCCTGACTTGTTTTCTGGCCTGCCCTTGCGGCACGGCCGGTTCACAGGCAGGGCGTCTGGCCTGGGTGCATACCAGACAACCGACAATTTTGACGCGCCACGTCAGCCCGTCAACCGCCTGCTTACAACGGGTATGGCAGTCTGAACCGTTCAGGGTATTTCGGAGGCTGGGGTAGTCGCGCACCCTGGCCTAAGCTCTCCGCCCCGCAGTCAAACGGAGACGAACCAGATGAGTTCAACCCGCCAAGAGCGACCGAGCGAAGTCACGCGCGCAGAGATCGATGAACGTCGACGCGCATTGGAGCGTAGCTTTCAAACCGCTTCAGATTTCACCGACGAAAACGGGCGCCTGGTGACACGTATCCGGGTCGATCTCAGTTCCGCCTTTGCGCGGAGTGCGGGCGTATCGCGCTGGCGCCAGACGATCGCGCCGCGGTGATGCTCGATGAGAACTGGCTGCGATCACGATTGCGAATGGCGATGGATATCGAAAGCCGAGATGGCGTCACCGATCTCGTCGATGGCGTCTGGCGCCTGGGCGATGCCAGACGTGAGCCGGTGCTGCTCTCGCGCAGCCTCGCACGCCTTTGGGCTGAGCCTGCGATCTTCGAGCGGGTAAGGGTGTCGGGCGCAGGTATCCGAGTCATCGCCCCGCAATCGCCGCAGACCCGGGGTGCGCCGTTTCCATCCGGGATCGAATGGCTGCCGCTGGAAGAGCGATTCACGTTCTACGGTGGGCGGATCTCGTACATCTCCGGGGCGAATGCGCTCACTGCAGAGGAGCCGGCCGCCGCCGATCCCTCCGCTCCCGTCAACGGACCGTTCTCTGCAGACTTTGGATGGGTCACGCTCCCGGGGTGGTCACATGGGCTGATTCGTTGCACCGACGGCCAGGCGGCGGTCTTCAGGTCCTTGTGGTCGTTCAAGGCCGTCGAAGTGGGTGGCGAGCGCGTGATGAATCGCGCAGGTCTGTCGAGCCGTAAGCCCAACGACCTGTTCAAGGTAAAGCAACGCTACAAAGGGGATCCGGACTACGAGGGGCCCCTCTATGCCTACCGGGCGCTCGTGAAGTCGAACAGACGAGAGGGAACGTACTGGATGCCGTGCGCAGGGGGCGCTTCCGGTTCGGCGTGATGCCATGGTCATCCAAGCCGGACGGCAAACTTCCTCATCCGACACACGTGCAAGTCATTGAGCGGATTGGCGGTCTGCGTGTGCTTGCGCGAAAGAGTTCGCGAAGGTTTCGAGAGAACAGAGAGCAATACTGAATCGAACCGCGCACTATTTAGCACCCACCCGGGGAAGCCGTGGCACACGCAGAACGGCCCGGCATCCCGCGTGACGCGGGGCTTGCCCAAATGAAAACGCCCAACCGAGAACGGTCAGGCGTTGGGTATTGGTGGCCAAGGGCGGAATCGAACCACCGACACGCGGATTTTCAGTCCGCTGCTCTACCAACTGAGCTACTTGGCCAGGCGGTCGATCATAACAGACTTCGAAGCCACCTTTCATCGTGCTGACGCGGCGAGCCCGCCTGATCTATGATCAGGCCCGCGCGCGACGAGGGCCTGGTGAGGTGGTGTCAGCGGCCTTGTTTCGCACCTTGGGAGGAACACACAACGATGAGAATCGACAGTTACGACCTGGTCGTGGCGGGCTGCGGTGTCGCGGGTCTTTCGACGGCAGTCGCAGCCGCTGAGCGGGGCGCTCGCGTGGCCGTCCTCGAGCGAGCCCCACTTGAAGATCGCGGCGGCCAGAGCCGCTACACCGAGGCCTATCTCCGGATGAAAAGCCACGACGAGGTCACCGACGATTTCGAGGATCACCTCGCTCAAAACGGCAGTGGCGCGATCGATCCGGAACTGGTCGCCCGAAGCGCAGACAGTTCGGAGCGGGGCTTGGTTCGCGCCCTGAGCCTTGCCGACCCGCTCTTCATCGAGACCTTCGCCCGTGAAGCCGGCCCGTCGATCCGCTGGCTCGAGCGCCTGGGCGCGCGCTTTGATTTTCTGCCGACCCAATTCCTGACCCGTTCGCAACCACGGCTGCTTCCGGTGGGGGGCGGGCGCGCGTTGGTTGAAGTCCTTGCGGCTCGTGCCGAGCAGCTGGGCGTCCGGTTCCATTACGAGACCGCCGCGCAGGCGCTCTCAGTCGACGATTCGGGCGAGGTCACAGGCCTGATCGCCCGTGCCGCGGGGGGCGAGCGCATCCGTTTTGAGGGCGCAGTGATGCTGGCCTGTGGTGGCTTTCAGGGCAGCGCCGAAATGATGACTCGCTATGTGGGGCCGCGCGCGGTGCATCTGCGCCCCATTTGCAAAGGCGGCTACTACAACCGCGGCGAAGGTATTGCAATGGCGCTCGCCCAAGGTGCGGCGGCGAGCGGCGATTTTGGGAGCTACCATGCCGAGCCGGTCGACCCGCGCTCCGGTATCGCAGAGCCCTCTGTCTTCATTTTTCCCTATGGAATCCTGGTCAACCAAGAGGCGGAGCGATTCACCGACGAAGCGCCCGGTACGGTCGATGCGGTCTATGAACCCATCACCCGACGGATCTACGAGCAAACCGGCGGCATCGCCTGGGTGATCCTCGACGCACGACACCTGCGTATTCCAAACTACCGATTGGGCATCCGGACGGACCAACCCCCCTGGGTCGCCGGGGATCTCGAAACGCTTGCTCGTCGCATGGGTCTTGATCCCGATCGGCTGGCTCAGACTGTGAAGGCCTACAACGCCGCCTGCTCGGGGGCTCATTGGCTTCCCCTCGAACTCGACGGACTCGCGACCCGGGGCATTTCGCCGCCCAAATCCAACTGGGCCTGCCCTATCGCCGAGCCCCCTTTCCATGCCTATCCAATCATGTCGGCCAATGTGTTCACTTTCGGCGGTCTCAAGACCGACCCGTTCGGTCGGGTGCTCGACTCAGATGGAGCGCCCGTGCGGGGCCTCTATGCTGCGGGGGAGATCGTTGGGCTCTACTACGGCCACTACACCGGGGCGACTTCGGTGTTGAAGGGTATCGTGTTCGGACGTCTCGCCGGGACGCACCTGGCCGACTCGCTCGTGTCGCTGACCGCCCGCGCTGGGCATTCCAAGGAGAGAGCTGCGTGACATCGACCTCCGATTTGCCCTTCGCAGGCCGTATTGCATTGGTCACCGGCGCAGACGGCGCCATTGGCTCGGCGGTGGTTGAAGCCCTGCGCGCCGCAGGCGCCCACGTCGTCACGGCCGATGCGACCGGATCGG
>JBIKVK010000401.1:0-2696 GCA_044356835.1 Burkholderiaceae bacterium | reverse complement strand
TGGGCTGCATGTAGGTCGAGACGTCAAATCCCTTCACCTCGCCCGCGATCCGCGTCGGAAACGCAGATGCGTCAAAGCGAGTGACCGGGCCAATTCCCGACTGACCCGCTAGGATATGTTCCCAGGCGGAGGCCAGGTCATTGCCGACCGGGGAAACGATTCCAAGACCAGTGACGACAACACGACGAGTCACGGCGCGCGCTCCAATCAAGCAGCGCTCCGGGGCGGTCCCGACGCAGAGGTCAGAACGGCAGGCGGAGCGATCCGGTTTCTGATTGACCTGGGGCGAACGGCCTCAGGCCTTCTTCGCCTTCAAGACGTAATCGATCGCCTGCTGAACGGTGGTGATCTTCTCGGCTTCCTCGTCAGGGATTTCGGTTTCGAATTCCTCTTCAAGCGCCATCACCAGTTCGACGGTGTCAAGAGAATCCGCGCCCAGATCATCGACAAAGGACGACTCGTTCTTGATATCGGCTTCGTTCACGCCGAGTTGCTCGGCCACGATTTTGCGCACACGCTGTTCGATGTTTTCCATGATGACTCCTTCGGTCTGCAAACTAGGGCCGGCCGGCATCCGTCGGAGGCGGAGGTCGGGTGCGGCGCGATTGTAAAGCACTTCGATGCGGTCACTCCATGTACATGCCGCCATTGACATGGAGGGTCGAGCCGGTCACGTACCCCGCCTGCTCGGACGCGAGAAAGGCCACAGCCGCCGCGATATCGGACGGGTCGCCGAAGCGCCCCAGCGGGATCTGCTGAGCAAGCGCGGCGGTCTGCTCGGGCGTGAGCGCCCGGGTCATGTCGGTATCGATGAAACCGGGCGCTACACAATTGACAGTAATGGAACGGCTGCCCAGTTCGCGCGCCAGAGACCGTGTCATGCCCGCCACTCCGGCTTTTGCGGCGGAATAATTGGCCTGGCCAGCATTGCCACTGGACCCGACTACAGAGGTAATGTTGATGATTCGACCGAAACGGGCCTTCATCATCGGCCTCATGGCCAGTCGACACATTCGGAACACCGCTCCCAGATTGGTGTCAATCACGTCGGACCATTCGTCGTCCTTCATGCGAAGAGCGAGGTTGTCACGGGTGATGCCTGCGTTATTCACCAAAATGGCAACGCCCCCAAAGTCGCGCTGCACAGCGTCAAACACCCGCTCGGCAGCCGCAGCGTCCCGGACATCGAGCACTTCACCCCGCCCCGACACGCCGGCCTCCCGAAGGGCTTGACTGATCGCCTCGGCGCCCGACCCGGACGTCGCGGTGCCCACCACGGTAGCACCCTGGCGGCCGAGCTCGAGGGCGATCGCCCTTCCGATACCTCGCGACGCTCCGGTGACCAGCGCCACACGTCCCTTCAGGCTCATACTGTCGACTCCTTGAGGGCGCTCTCAAGCGAGACGGGGTCAAACACCGCACTCACCCTGAGCGATTTGTCGATGCGCGGCACCAGACCTGAAAGCACTTTGCCCGGCCCCATCTCGATGACCCGGGTCACCCCCAGCGAGGCCAGTCGCTGCACCACCTCAACCCAGCGCACCGGCCCCCACGCCTGACGGACGAGAGCATCGCGAATTCGAGCGGGATCCTGCTCGACCGCTGCATCGATGTTGTTGACCAAGCGATATCGGGGTTGGGCCAATTCAATGGTTCCCAGGACGCTGGCAAGCCGTTCGCCCGCCGATCGCAGGAGGGACGAATGAAACGGAGCCGAGACGGGAAGCGGGAGAGCGCGCTTTGCCCCCAGCGCTTTCGCACGCTCGCAGGCGCGATCGACTGCGGCACGATGGCCCGCAATCACGACCTGCGCCGGCGCATTGTAATTGGCCGCCTCGACGATCTCAGCCGGGCTGGAGGCCTCCGAGCAGGCCTGTCGAACGAGATCGTCCGACAGACCGAGAATAGCCGCCATACCCCCATGTCCGACCGGGACTGCCTCCTGCATGGCTTGAGCTCGTATCCGCACCAGCCGCAGTGCATCGGCAGGCGAAAATGACCCGGCTGCAGTGAGCGCAGTGTATTCGCCCAGACTGTGGCCTGCGACCGCGAGAGGCTCCGGACCGCCGGCCTCGCGCCAGGCGGCGCAAGCGGCCAAGCCCGCCAGCAACATTGCGGGCTGGGTATTGACCGTGAGTGCCAGCGACTCGGCCGGACCCTGCGCAATCAGGGCGGACAGGGGCTCACTGAGGGCCCCATCCGCCTCGCGCACCAGCGCAGCGACTGCCGCGGAACCCGACCAGGCATCCAGCATTCCGACAGCCTGGGCTCCCTGCCCTGGAAAGACGAAAGCAAGTGACACGCTCATTTCTCCGTAATTCGGATCAGCACCGCACCCCAGGCAAAGCCCCCTCCTACCCCTTCGAGCAGGACGTGCTGGCCCGGCCGGATGCGCCCGTCGCGGTACGCGACATCCAGGGCCAGGGGGACCGACGCGGCTGAGGTATTGGCGTGCTGATCTACAGTGACGACAACGCGATCCGGCGCAATGCCCAGCTTCCGGCCCGTTGCTTGCAAAATGCGTACGTTCGCCTGATGCGGGATCAGCCAGTCAACGTCAGAAATGGACCGACCGGCCGCTTCAACCGTCTCGCGCGCGACCGCATCGAGCACCGATACCGCGAGCTTGAACACCGCCTGCCCATCCATGGTCAGCATTGGCGATCCGATGATCCCGCCCCGGTTTACGTTGCCCG
>JBIKVK010000400.1:0-2707 GCA_044356835.1 Burkholderiaceae bacterium | reverse complement strand
ATGAGTTGGGTAAGGGCGATCATCGACACACGGGCAGAAAGGAGAAGCCTTTCGACTTTGTCTCCGTGGATCAACTACTGGACGACTTTCTGGCTGATGTCGCCCGATGGAGGGAGAAGTGAAATGGCAGCAGTAACGATCACGGTCGACACAACCGAATCTTTCCGGCAACGCGTGAAGGCAGCTTTTTCGGGCAAGCAACAGGACCAGAGAATCTCCTTTGAGTCGTTTGACCTGCTCTGGAAGGTTCTCGCTCCTAACCGTATGGCGATCGTAAAAACGTTGACTGGTGCGGGCCCGGTTTCCTTACGCGAGGTGGCGCGACGCGTGGGGCGCGATGTTCGTGCAGTGCACTCCGATGTGCACTTGCTGTTGGACGCGGGGGTGTTGCACAAAGACGAGCGTGGTCTGATCGCATTTCCCTATACCGCCGTACATGTGGACTTCGTGCTCAAGACGGCGGCTTAGCATGCAACCGGCGACCAAACGGGTACAGCAGCGGCTACCTCGAATAATCACGCCGACCCACTCCCTACCTCAACCCGCCCCCGAGAGCGCGTACCTCATTGAGAGAGCGGTTTGCCGAAGCTTGGCCTCCGTCGCCAACTGAGCGTTGCTCAGATCATCCACGGCACGGTTGCCGACAGTCGCGTCCGAGATGGAAACCTCGAATCCGCCCGGATCGCCGCGGGGCGCAATAGCTTCGATAATGCTAATCCATTGGATTAGCATTCACCGATGCCGCTTGCAGTTGCCTGAGTTTGCGCGCCGCGCCGTCAGATTGATGTCGGAGTCGGAGCGAAGAGCGGTGGCATTCGAGTGATCTACTACTTTCACGACTATCGGATTCCGCTCTATCTGCTGACGGTCTTTGGTAAGGGCGATAAGGACAGCCTCACCAAGGCTGAAAGGAATGAGTTGGCTGATTTGGTCGTGATTCTCAAGGAATGCTCATGAGGCGACCCATGAGTAAGTCGTTCGCAAGCATCAAGCAAGGACTGCAGGAAGCGATCGCTCATCAGCGGGGCAAACAGGCGGGTGCGAAGCTCCACGTTCCTCCGGCAGTCGATGTGAAGGAAGTCCGCCGGCGTACGGGCTTGACTCAGGAGCAGTTCGCGGCAAAATTTGCTATCAGTGTGGGGACGTTGCGCCACTGGGAACGCGGAGACCGCACACCGCGCGGAGAGACATTGGTCTTACTGAACATCATTGCCAAGGAGCCCAAGGCGGTGATGCGTGCGCTCGAGGCGGCGTAGGTCGGTGCCAGTTAGGGAGGCGTGGTAGGTGATCAGCGATCCTACCGATCGTCGCTCTCACCTACTCATTGGCATCAGCACGTCCGCGAGAGCTCGCAACGCGGAGGGAGGGTAGTTAGCGGAAGCCCTCGTCAAGTGGCAACCCATCAATGCCGCCCGCAAACGGCGATCCCCGCACGCGCTCGGACTGCGGCGCTGTCACGCGGACGCCTGCACCTGCCACCCGCACCCGGTCAAAGATCGATGGCTCAGCCCAAAGCCGCATCAGACTGCGGGCGAGCACCACCGGTTCAAGACGGGCGTCACCCAGGCTCCAGATACCGTCGGCAATGTCTGTGATGCGGTCGCGGCTCCCGATCTCGAGTGCCATACGCAGGCGCGAGCGCAGCTACTGCTCATCAAGCATCACCGCTGCGCGGTCATCGGCCGTGAGCTCGATCGGACCGCAGTCCGGGCTCTGGCAGAACTGCCCACCCTGACCGTCGCTGAAGATCTACCCGTTGCGCAATTGGCAATACGGGCAGAGCACGAAGGCGCGATTGACGATCGTTAGCTTGACCCCAGGCTCCAGCCCGTTGGAAAGCCCTGCGATTCGCCCCACTGGTCCCGAGCGCACGAACCGGCGTGCACCAAGCCTGCGCCAACGCCCAGACCAGCGCTCAGAAATGCTCGTCTCTCCATGTTCGGTCCTTTGCCACGGATCGTCTTGCGTCCGCGATGACTTAATTTGTCATGGCTCTTTTCATTGTCGCGCAACTCCGGCCAGCGGGGTCGACGCGACCGCAGCCTGGATTCCCCGGCCGCCGAAGGGGGGCCTCGCGAACGCCTGCGCCACCGCGTGTTTACATGACGTTCCTCTGCCGCCATTCAGACCGGACCGTCGATGCCTGAACTTTCTCTCGAACAGCTGTCTGCCCCAATCATCGATCTTGTTCGCGCTCACATCGATTGGGCGGGCCCGTCGGTCTTTGTGCTTGCCCTAATCGAATCGCTCGCCATCATCAGCGCCATCCTGCCCTCAACCCTCCTGCTGCTCGCGATCGGCTCGCTGGCTGCAGCGGGCCTGGTCAGCCGGGTCGAACTGTCGCTCTGGGGGCTTACTGGAGCGGGGCTCGGTTACTAGCTAAGCTTTGAAATCGTTCGGTACTATGGGATCGGATCGAGTCGTTCGGATTCCTGGCGCGCCGGCCTCGATCGGTGTCGCGCTGAGCGATCAGCTTGAATCCGCCTCGCCCCAATCCCGTTCGATCCTGACGATTGCAGTTGTCGTCGGAATCGTGGTATCAAAACGCATTCTCAGGAAATAGTCGAGCCGGGTGCATCCTCGGCGACGTACCTCCACCCCAGGTGACGTGCCATGCCATACATCATCGGTCGCTCCAGCTACCAACGCATCGACAACCAACTTCAGGCAAAAGCGGACCCCGCTCAAGGCGCGGACGCCCGGAAGC
>JBIKVK010000399.1:0-2736 GCA_044356835.1 Burkholderiaceae bacterium | reverse complement strand
CCGGGTCGGCCCGGGAATGGCGACTTCGCGGATCGGATGAAGCGGGTCACCCGGATAGGCCACCATGCGTCCCCCCTCCATTCGGATCGGTTCGGGCTCGATGTGCGGAGGCGGACGCCGGACCGCTTCGGCCATGATGGCGGCAACGTCAGGCATCTGCGAGAACTGGGCAAGCGTCATGATTTGAGGAGGCGCAAGTTCGATTTCGCGGGCCCAGTAGCGTTCCAGCGCCGCTCTGGGGCGGACCCAGACCGCCTCGGTGGTTTCATGGTTGTCGTGTCGGGCAATCTGATGGGCGGGTGCGTGGGCGACAAAAAAGCGGGTGTCGAACCGCTTGTTGTACGAGGACGGTATGCGCGGGGTGACCCAGCGTGACCAGGGGGTCAGCGCGCTCAGCGACAGGCGCAGGTCGAATTGCTCGAGCAGTTCTACAAACGAGAAGCCCTCTCGGGCCCGCGCGCTGACCGCAGCAGCCAATGCGCCATCGGCCCCCTCGGCAAACAGCACCCCGCTTTCCTCGAAGGTTTCCCGGGCTGCGGCCACGAAGTATCCCGCCGCGACCAGAGCCTCCAGACCGGCATCGCCCATGCGCTGGTGCAGGGTGTCGATCCCCTGGTCGAGCCGGTCGATCACCTCGTCACTGTGGTCGTCGGCGTCGACCTTGCCGCCTGGAAACACATAGGCTCCGCCCAGCACATCGGAATTGCCGTGCCGGCGCATCATGAACACTTCCGGTCCGGTCTCGCTGTCGCGCAGCAACATGACCGTCGCGGCGGGGCGCGGCGGCGTCTTCACTTCTTCGTGATTCAGTTCGACCAAGATCGGGCTCCTGTCAGGTCCAGAAACGCGCACAGGCGAAGACCGCCTGGGCGTTGATTCTATCCCCGCAGGCTCTGCCGTGCGCGCAGGCCCCAGACCCAAACATAGTGGAGCCCAGAGGCCGCGATGGTGGATGCGACCAGGACGTAGGCAGGAGAAAGAATGCCCGACAAGTCCAGCCATTCGGCGGCGTGGATCAGGACAGCCGTCAGGACGATAAATTCGATTGCAGTATTGAGCTTGGAGAGCCGCGTGGGAGACATCTCATACTCGTGAATCAGAAAATGAAAGGCGAGCGCCCCGAAGACGATCACGATGTCGCGGGTGATGACCGCCACCGCGAGCCAGCCCGGCAGTTGACCTTCTGCGGCCAGCATCAGGGTTACGGTGAGCATGGTCAGCTTGTCGGCCAGCGGATCTGCAATCGCTCCGAAACGGGTCCTCTGATTCCAGCGCCGCGCCAGGTAGCCGTCGGTCAGGTCGCCCACAGCGCACAACGCGAACAAGATCAGGGCCTCGTCGAACAGACGAAGCGCGAGCAGATAGGCGATGACCGGAATCATCAGCGCGCGCGCAATCGTGATCAGGTTCGGCAGGGTGATGAACATCATTGCGGCCGGTTGGAGCGGACCAGTCCGAGCGAGTGCAGTTGCGACCATGCGTGGCGCACCGCATCACGCCCCGCATTGAACGCCGGCTCGGCGCGGTGAAAGTCCAGCATGCCCATTTGTGCCAGACGGGGCGTAATGAGCAGATCCGGCGGCTCACCCGCCATCCGGCTTCGGGTGATGCGCGCCTGCATGACATGCAGACTGGCAGTGACGACGTCGATCATGGAGGGCATGCGCAAGCCCGCTTCGCTCGACTCGAGCCAGTTGCGCTGCGACTCCGTCGGAGTCTCGCTCTGAGTGAGTGCACGGCGGTGGCTCGCGAGAAGATCGGCGTTCAGGTCGACCGCGATCACAAGATCGGCGCCCATTGCACGGGCGAGCGACACCGGAACCGGGTTCACCATCCCTCCATCGGCCAGGAGCCTGCCGTCGCGAATGACCGGCGAAAACAAGCCCGGTATCGCAGCCGAGGCACGCAGCGCGTCCGTCGTCGATCCGTCACGCAGCCAGATTTCGCTGCCTGTCATCAGGTCCGTCGCGACTGCGGCATAGCGCCGGTTCAGCGCCTCAATGGGGCGGTCGACGAATTCCTTCTTGAAGAACTCGATGAGTCGTTCGCCTTTCAAGAGGCCGCCGTTGAGGCCGATGTCGAGGAACCCCAAGACCGATCCCAGCTTGAGGCGGCTGACCCAGACCTCGAAACGTTCGAGCTCGCCGGCCGCATAGGCCGCACCCACCACAGCTCCGATCGACGTGCCGCAAATGATGTCCGGCCGGATGCCCAGCCGTTCGAGTTCGCGAATCACCGCAATGTGGGCCCAGCCCCGGGCCGAACCGCTGCCCAGCGCGAGGCCGATCACCGGAGCCCTGCTCACCGCCTCGTCCGGGTACGGAGGAATTCTGCGAGGGCCCGGCCGGTGTGCGTGCTGGCATGGCCGGCGAGGGTGTCCGGATCTCCGCTCGCGACCACCTGGCCGCCCCCCGCGCCGCCCTCGGGTCCCAGGTCAATGATCCAATCGGCTTCGGCCCAGATGTCGAGATTGTGTTCGACCACAACGAGCGTGTTGCCCGCATCGACCAGCCGGTGCATGACGCGGATCAGCCGTTCCACATCGGCCATATGCAGTCCCACGGTCGGCTCATCCAGAACGTAGAGCGTATGCTGGGCCGGCGACCGGATAGCCTGCCGTCGCGCCGGTGCATCGAGCCCGGCCAGCCCCCGAACCTTGGCGAGTTCGGTCACCAGCTTGATCCTTTGGGCCTCCCCGCCCGAGAGTGTCGGACTAGGTTGGCCCAGCGTGAGATA
>JBIKVK010000420.1:0-2737 GCA_044356835.1 Burkholderiaceae bacterium | reverse complement strand
CTGGTCACGGCGCATCAATGACGAACATCGAATGGTTTACAGAGTTGATGGCGACAGTCTACTTATTGCCCAGCTCCGCTACCGTTACTGAGGCGGATAGCGTGACTGATCGACACCCAGCAGCTCCATCACCGCTTGGGCAGCGCAGTCAGACGCATCGCTTAGAAGCTCTGGAGCTACTCCACGGTAGGGATGCAGACGGAGTGAGGAGCACAAAGCCGTCGTAATTGTTATCCATAAAGCCTCTGCTTCTCTGAGCGGGAGAAACGGATGGTTGGCTACCTCTCGTTGGCCGACTCTCTCAAGATCTTGACTGATGCGGCCGGGGCCAACAACTTTGCTGCCGATCAATTCCTGGGCAGAGATATATGTTGCAATTGTGTGGATTTGTGAACAGGTGCTTCTCGTGCCGTTGAACCACTGCTAGAAATTACGAGTTTACAATCAAAGCTAAGCGGTGTCGCCAGTGATGCCGTCTCGTGCGCCCACTTGAACAGCTGGTTAGCGGGTCCGTGAACCACCTGTTCGGGTTGAACCTACGAGCATGATAAGCCATGCGACAGAACGGTTTTTCTGCTATCCAGCCAGCTTCTTTCCCGTGGACCTCGGAGAGGGATGTCTGGCATGTGCGTGGTTTGCGGAAACCGCCGAAGAAGAAGTTAAGAGTAAAGAAAGGCCCGAACATATGACCGATGATAAACAGCCAACCACTACTCCTGATATCCTCACGCAGGCCGTTGTCAACATGGCAGTTGAGTCCTGGCGCTTTGGCCGGGTCTTTGGCCGTTTGCTACTGAAACTCGATGCCGGAGAACACAACCGATACAAGAGCCAGCTCCGTTGGTTCATCAAAAAGGTTGAAGAGGCCCTTGAGCGAGCGGATATGCGAATAGTCAACGTCGAAGGGCATCCCTTCGACCCCGGAATGGCTGCCACACCGCTAAACATCGAAGAGTTCGACGAGAAGGATGCCTTGATGGTCGATCAGATGCTCGAGCCGATCATCATGGGAAAAGAAGATCTGGTAAAGACAGGAACCGTCACCCTGAGGAAAGTAGAACTATGAAAAAGTTCGTTGGCATTGACCTCGGTACAACAAACAGCGCGATCTGTTCCTTTGACGGCTCCGAAACCCGCATCTGGAAGAGCCCTGAACAGAATGACGTGACGCCATCGGCGATCTACATCGACCGACGCGGCAACAAATACGTGGGCAAAAGGGCCTACGATTACGCTCCATATAGTCCAGACAACTCTGCGATTTTGTTCAAGCGGCTTATGGGAACGAGCACACCCATTCAGCTTTCAGCGATGAACATCACAAAGACCCCCGAGGAATGCTCGGCAGAGGTGTTGAAGGTACTGTTCGGCTACATGCCGGAAGAAATTAGGAGTGATCCAGATATAGGAATTGTCATCACCGTTCCAGCGGCGTTTAACCAGATGCAGAAGGACGCCACCATGCAGGCCGCCAGCATGGCAGGTTTCGGCAAGGTCGCGCTTATGCAAGAGCCTGTCGCAGCGGTCATGAGCGTCATGCGTGCCCGCAATACCGACGGCATGTTCCTGATCTATGACTTGGGTGGCGGCACACTGGATATTGCTATTGCCGAAAGCATTGGTGGGCGGGTTAACCTCCTCGCCCACGGTGGTATAGCCATGTGTGGCGGTCGGGATTTCGACCGCGTCCTTGTCGATAACGTTGTTCGCCCTTGGCTGCAGGAAAACTTCGATCTTCCAGAAGACTTTTCTGTCAATCCTAGCTTTAAGTCTCTCATTCGTCTGGCCATCTGGGCCACCGAACGCGCCAAGATCGAACTCTCGGCTAGCGAGGATTCGGTCATCAGCATCTCAGAAGCTGAGGCACGGGTAAGGGATCTCAACGGCAATGAAATCTATCTCGATATTCCTCTGCAGCGTGATACCTACGACAAGCTCATTGCCGAACGGGTTGGTGAATCAATCGAGTCTGCCCGAGAAACGCTCAACAAGGCTGGTCTCTCTCCGCACGACCTGGAGCGCATTGTTTTTGTTGGTGGGCCGACCAATTACAAACCCCTTCGCGACAAAGTTGCCTTTGAGCTGGGGATTCCGGGGAACACCGATGTGAATCCCATGACAGCCGTGGCCGAAGGGGCGAGCCTTTTTGCGGAATCCATCGACTGGAGCTCCCAGAACCGGTCACGCAAAAACACCCGTGGGCAGATTTCCTCTAGCGGTGAGCTGGCGCTGTCTTTCAACTTCATTGCCCGTACACCGGATGTCAAGGCCAAGATCGCTGTTCAATTGGCTGGCCAAGCTGCATCAGGCTCAGAGTTTCAGGTCGACTGCGTCGATACTGGTTGGACCTCCGGCCGTCTGCCGCTCAAGCATGGTGTAACCATTGACGTCACCTTGACAAAAACCGGCGAAAATACTTTCAAGATCTTTGTTTTCGATACCGTAGGCGGGCCTATTGCTCTGGAACAGGACAAGATTGTCATTAATAGAACTACTGCCTCGGTGGATGCCATTCCAGCCTCTCACTCAGTTGGCATTGAGATATTGGAGAAACTTGGCGGCAGACCCGCACTCGACTATCTGGTTCGTTCGGGCGACTCGCTGCCAAAGTAGGGCAAAAAGATTTTCAAGTCCACTGAGTTGCTAAAATCTGGCACCTCGGGGTCAATTAATCTGAAACTATGGGAGGGCGAAATAGATGACCCTATTGCTGATAACCGCTTCGTCGGTATAATGA
>JBIKVK010000398.1:0-2758 GCA_044356835.1 Burkholderiaceae bacterium | reverse complement strand
ATGAACGGACGCTTGGCGGCATTCGTCAAACGCTCGTACAGATGCTGGGCCAGAGTGCCTCGGGGACCGGGCAGCGCCGCAGAGTGGCGCTCATCGGTCTGCGTGGAGCAGGTAAGACCACCCTGGGTCAGCTGCTCGCCGAGGGCCTCGAGGTGCCCTTCATCGAACTCAGCCGGGAAATCGAAACGCTGGCCGGGTGCAGCACCGCGGAGATTCAGGCGCTTTATGGCCCGGCCGCCTATCGTCGCTATGAGCGGCGCGCGCTGGAGAAAGTGATTTCGGAGCATGAAGACGCCGTCATCGCGACCCCGGGCGGTCTGGTCTCAGATGCCGGTACATTCAGCCTGCTGCTATCGCGCTGCCTGGCGATATGGCTTCAGGCGAGCCCTGAAGATCACATGGAGCGGGTCATCGCACAGGGCGATCTTCGACCCATGGCGGCGAGTCGCGAGGCGATGGATGACCTCCGGGCCATCCTAGAGGGGCGCGCCGCGTTTTACTCCAAAGCCGATTTCAAGCTCAACACCAGCAGTCAAAGCCTTGCCGAAACGGACCGCGCCCTCAAAGCGTTGGTCTCCAAGGCTCTGGGCCGGGAGGGGTCTGGGCCCTCGCCATAGAGGCAGAATATTGCTTGACTCTCAAGATGGGAAGCAATATAGTGCATTCTCTCTGGCCAAGCGCTTCAAGTATCCACGGAGTGGGCGATGACCGAAACGAGCCGGGTCGACTACCAGATCGAACCCTTGCACTACAAACACTGGCAGTTGGAGATCGACGGTCCGGTGGCCACGCTAAAAGCAGATTTCGACGAGGATGGAGGCCTTCGACCCGGCTATAAGCTCAAGTTGAACAGTTACGATCTGGGCGTCGATATCGAACTGGCCGACGCGATCAATCGGATCCGCTTTGAGAACCCCCAGGTCAAAGCGGTCATAGTCACCAGCGCGCGCGACAAGGTGTTCTGCTCCGGGGCCAATATCTTCATGCTCGGAACGTCGGATCACGCCTGGAAAGTGAATTTCTGTAAATTTACCAATGAGACCCGAAACGGTCTGGAGGACTCGTCCCGGCACGATGGGCTGCGATTCATCGCCGCGGTAAACGGCACCTGCGCCGGTGGCGGCTACGAACTCGCACTCGCCTGTGACGAGATCATCTTGATCGACGACCGCTCCAGCTCCGTGAGCCTACCGGAGGTCCCGCTGCTCGGCGTCCTGCCAGGTACAGGCGGGTTGACGCGGATGACCGACAAGCGCAGGGTTAGGCACGATCTGGCCGATCTTTTCTGCACCAGCGCCGAAGGCGTGCGGGGACAGCGCGCCAAAGACTGGCGGCTGGTCGATGAAATTGTGAAGCCCGCCCAGTTTCAGCAGCGGGTCCGCGAACGGGCACTGGAACTGGCTCGGGAGAGCCCGCGTCTGAGCGCGAATCGGGGCATCCAGCTGAAGCCCCTCACCCGCTCTGTGAACGCCGACAGCCTCGTCTACGAGCACCTGAGCGTTGAGATCGACCGCAAGAGACGCGTCGCGAGTTTCATCCTTCATGGCCCGAGCGGCGAACAGCCTCAGAGCCTCGAATCCATCGCCGCCGCGGGGGCCAGCTGGTATCCCCTCGCCTTCGCCAGGCAGCTCGACGATGCCATTTTGTCGATGCGCACCAACGAACTCGAGATCGGCACCTGGCTGATTCGAGCCTGCGGAGACCTATCGGCGGTGCTCGAGATGGACGCGATGCTCTTGGCGCATTGCGATCATTGGCTCGTTCGCGAAACCATCGGGTGGCTGCGTAGAGCATTCGCCCGGCTGGAGGTCTCCTCGCGCAGTCTGTTTGCAGTGATCGAGCCCGGATCCTGCTTCGCCGGGACCTTCCTTGAACTGGTCCTTGCCTGCGACCGTAGCTACCATTTAACGCTGCCTGATGACCCCAATGCGGCTCCTCGTATCGTTTTGGGAGAGGCCAATTTCGGGCTCTGGCCGATGGTGACCGGACAATGCAGGCTCGAGCGGCGGTTCTACGGGGACGCGGCACAGTTGGCATCGTTGCGGGCCCGGGCAGGTGAACCGCTGGACGGAAGCGACGCTCTTCTCCTGGGCCTGGTCACAAGCGCCCCCGACGACATTGACTGGGCCGACGAGATTCGACTTGCCGTCGAGGAACGTGTGGCAATGAGCCCTGATGCGCTGACCGGCCTTGAAGCCAACCTGCGCTTCAATGGGGCCGAGACCATGCTCTCCAGAATCTTTGGCCGCCTGACGGCCTGGCAGAACTGGATCTTTCAGCGCCCCAACGCCGTCGGAGAGCAGGGGGCATTGAAGGTTTACGGCAAGGGCGAGAGGGCCGCCTTCGACTGGCAGCGCATCTGAACCCCCGCAACGGCAACCGCCGCAGATCATCAGGAGTAGTGACGTGTCTTCGATCGACTACAGCGAAAAGATTCCCAACAATGTGAATCTCAACGAAGACCGCGCGCTGCAGCGCGCCCTGGAGCAATGGCAGCCCAACTACCTGTCTTGGTGGCAGGACATGGGACCCGACGGCAGTCAGGATTTCGACGTCTATCTCCGCACAGCGGTCAGCGTCGATCCGCAGGGCTGGGCCCATTTTGGCCATGTCAAGATGCCGGACTACCGGTGGGGCATTTTCCTGAATCCGGCCGAGATGGGACGCAAGATCCATTTCGGCGACCATATCGGACAGGACGTCTGGCAGGATGTTCCCGGGGAATATCGTGCCCACCTGCCCCGGATCATCGTGACGC
>JBIKVK010000118.1:0-10047 GCA_044356835.1 Burkholderiaceae bacterium | reverse complement strand
GTGATCGCACTCGCCATGGGCTTTGGCCAACAGATCCTGAAACAGGAGTTCGGGAGAATCATCGAGCAGACCCACCGCCCGCTGCAGGCGGGTCCCGCCGGCCGGGATTTGACCGCCCGAGAGTGATGTATTGCCCATGGGTCGGGCATCGCGCTCGAGGATCAACACCTCGGCACCACGCTCGTTGGCGGCGAGGGCCGCGATGGTCCCGCACGCCCCAGCCCCGACCACCAAGACTTCCACCCGGGTCGAAAAAGATTGTCCTTCTGCGTTCAAGATAGACACCGCACCACCTCGCCGGAAAATTCGACGCTCAAGGCGCCATCAGTTTGGGGAGCCAGAGGATCACTTCGGGGAACATCACGTAGAACGCAAGCGAGAACAGGTCGAGCACGATGAACAACGAGACACCGGTAAAGACCTGCCCCAAAGTGACCGGTATGGGCGATGAACTTTTTACCACGAACACATTGAGGCCGACGGGCGGAGTCAGCACCGCAATCTCGGCGAGTTTCACCGACACCACTCCGAGCCAGATGGGATCGAACCCCGCTTCCTTCATCACCGGAAACATGATCGGAAGCGTCATCACCATGATGGCGATCGGCTCGATAAAGCATCCCAGAATCGTGAACAGGACGATGAAGCCCAACAAGTAGGCGTATTTGTCGCCGCCCAGTCCGATCATCCAGCTTGAAATCGTGGTGACCAGCCCGGAATAAGTCAAAAACCGGGCGAACAGGATCCCACCGATCACGATGATGAAGATGACCGATGTGGTCACCGCGGCTTCTTTGAGCACCTCGATCAGGGATGAACGATTGACCCGTCCGCGAGCCAGCGCGATCAAAAATGCGCCAAACGCGCCAACCGCCCCGGCATAGGTCGCAGGGAAGTAGCCGCCATAGATGCCGCCGACAACAATCGAGAAGAGGAGCAGGATGCCCCATACCCCCTTCATCGAACGGAAACGGTCTCCCCAGGTGAACTTGAGATTGGCCAGGGGCGCAAGATCCGGACGAAAACGAGCCACGATCCAGATGCCGGCGCAGTACAGAAACGCTGTGATCAGGCCGGGGACAATCCCGGCAATCAGCAGCCGGCCGATCGACTGTTCGGTGATGACCGCAAACACGACCATCAAGATGCTGGGTGGAATCAATGCGGCAAGAGTGCCTGCAGCGGCAATCGTTCCGGTGCTGAGACGCACGTCATAGCCAAAGCGAGACATCTCGGGCATGGCCATGCGGGTAAATACGGCGGCATTCACGATGGTGGAACCCGACGCCGCTCCGAACGCCGCCGACGACAGCACCGTCGCCATGGCGAGCCCTCCCCGAAGGGCCCCAAGCCAAACGTATGCCATACGGAAGAGCTCGGTGGTGATACCCGAGACCGTGGCAAATGAGCCCATCAGGATGAAGAGCGGGATGACCGCCAGAGCAAAGGAATTGGTGGTTCCGAAGGGGATTGCGGTGAGCTGGGCGAAGGCCGCATCGGGCCCCACGGAAAGAAATATTCCGAGAAAGCCCGCAAGGCCAAGGGCGACGCCGATGTGCGCACCGAGCACCAGAGAAAGGATGAGCAGGCCGAAGACCAGCCAGCCCGTGACTTCTGCGGAAAGCATGGCCATGGTGCGCCTCAGCCCGGTTGACCACCCACCGAGGGCGGCGGAATCACATCGACGGAAGGAGGAGCCTCTCCGCGCATGGCCCGGCGAAGATCAGCCATCAGGTCCGAGAGCAGCTGGAGGATCAGCAGGCTGGTACCGATCGCCAGCATGAAGCGGGCGGGGTAGAGCGGAAAGCGAATGGTCCCCATGGTCGCCTCGCCCAGGTTGAAGCTGTAGATCGCCTCCTGCCAGCCGGTCCAGGACAGCAGGCCGAAGTAGGCAAGACCAATCAGCTGCGTGTAGACCTCCATCCACGAGCGAGACCGCGCCGAACACATGTTGTAGAAGATCTCGACCCGAATGTGCCCGCGACGCGCCTGCGTGTAGGCCAGGGCACCAAAGACGATCAGCACCATGGTGCTTTCGGTGAACTCGAGTGTGCCCGGAACCGGGTAGTCGAGGAACTTGGTGCCGACCACGTCGGCCACGCCGAAGAACATCGAGATCAGCATGCCCAGCGAGCCCAGCAGAAGCAAACCGAGTGAGAGACCTCTGAGAACAGCGCCTGGGTTCATTGGGATCTCTTTAAAGTCGCTTCAATGAAAAATCGTGCTCCCCGAGTCGCCGCAGCCACTCGGGGAGTCAGCGGAACGCCCGAATCGATTACTGGGCCAGCAGTTGCCGCCAGCGGGCCGCGACCTTGCGGGGGGTCTCCGCGTCGCCCGTTGCCGCCGCAGTGGCTTTTTCCCACTCGGCCAGGAAGTCAGGCGCAGTGTCGCGCCATTTCTTCAGCTCAGCCGGGGACATCGGAACGACCGTGCCGCCCTGAGCCTTGATGTTCTCAACCGCCTTGGCCTCGAACTCGGTCACCCACTTGAGATAGGCCTGCTGCGTCGCCTTGCCTTCCTCCATCAGAATCTTCTGGATGTCGGCCGGCAAACGTGCCCAGGTACGCTTTCCGATCATCACGTTATGTCCAGAGATCGCCATGATGGGGCCACAATGGACCTTGGCGACTTCGTTCAGCTTGAGCGACTGAATGTTGCCCGGGTTGATGAACGAATAGTCCAGGTTGCCGCTCTTGAGGGCCTCGTATACGCCCACCGGGGGCACCGTGACCGGCACCGCTCCGACTGCGGTAAAGGCCTTGGGGATATCCGCGCCAAAGCTGCGCGCCTTCTTGCCCTTCAGGCCGGCCACTTCACGGCAGGCGTCATTGCTGCCGCTCAGGTAGTACTCGCCGAGCGGTTGCTGGAACAGCCACACCACACCGACCTTGTCCATTTCCTCACGATAGACGGGGAACTCCTCGATCACTTTCTCAAGGTGGCGGATGACCTGCACAGTGTCCGAGAACACCATCGGCGTCTGGAAGGCGCGCCAGTAGCGCAGCTGATCGGGGTTATAGCCCGGCGCAACCGAACTCATGTCGATGCCGCCTCGACCTGTGAGCAGCAGGAGTTCGGTACCTTTACCCAGCCCTTCGGCGAAAGTGATGGTGATCTTCACCTGACCGTTGGTACGCTGCTCCACCCGATTCGCGAAATCTTTCTCGAGTTGCAGAAAGGGCCCGTCCGGCAGGTAATGGCCCCAGCGAAGCTGGTACTTGGCCTGCGCGACGGCAGCACCCGCCATCGCGAGTCCGATGACGCCGGCGATCGCCGGTTTGAGAATGGACATCATTCGAATCGGCATGAAACGCTCCTAAAGAGAGGACTCGAAAAGGGCTCAGATTACGCACAAGACTGAGTGCGACTCCGGTATTCTCCGGCCAGAAGCCGCTCGGCCGGGTTGATTTCCCGGCATTTCATAAGGCTCTTGACGAGCAAACACTCATGACGGACGCATGGGCCCGCAAAACGGAGCGCATTCGCAAGGCCCCGCGTCTGACCCAAATCAATCGATGCGAGATTTTCCATGAAAGTGGCGTGGTTTCATCATTACGGCGCACCGGAAGTCCTCGTCTGCGAGGAGACTGCGGTCCCGGTCCCAGGCCCCGGCGAGGCACTGATCCGGGTGCGCGCGACCGGAATCAACCACGTCGATCTCGATGTCCGCGCAGGCACATCCCGGGTCCCGCTCAAGTTCCCGCACATTCTCGGCCGGGAATTTGCGGGCGAAGTAGCGGGACTGGGTGACCGTTCTTCGGGCCTGAAGGAAGGCGACCGGGTCTGGATTTCGTGCCGTCTGCCCTGCGAGCGCTGCGAATACTGTCTGACCGGCCGCGACAACCTCTGCGAAAAGGGCGGGTACTTCGGCATGGACATCCCCGGAGGCTATGCGGAGTATGTCAAGGTCCCCGTCCGGGCAGCCAACCCGCTGCCCGATCAGATGAGCTTTGCACAAGCCGCGGCCAGCCAAATCGCCTTCGGCACGGCCTGGCATGTCCTGATCGTGCGGGGCGGCTTGCGCGTCGGGCAGACCGTTCTCATCCAGGCTGCGGGGTCGGGCATCGGAAGCGCAGCCGTCCAGGTCGCGAAACTGGCCGGGGCCAAAGTGATCGCCACCGCGGGGAGCGACGCCAAACTCGAGCGCGCGCGAGAGCTTGGAGCGGATGAACTCATCAACTACACCCGGGTCCCCGAATTCGATCAAGTGGTGCTCGAATTGACTCAAGGCCGCGGCGTTGACGTCGTGATGGAACACATTGGGGGCGACATATTCACCCGCAGCCTGGCTTGCCTTCGAACCGATGGCACGATGGTGACGGTGGGCGCACACGCGGGCGAGGTTGTGCCGCTCGACATCATTCCGTTTTTCAGGCGCCAACTGAAGCTCGTGGGCTCGAAGAACGCCAGCCTCTCCGAACTCAGAGAGGTCATGTCCCTGGTCGCATCAGGTCAGCTCAAACCCATCATTCATGAGCGCTTTCCACTGGAGGATGCCGCCCAGGCTCACCGGGTGGTGGCCTCGCGGGAACTCTTCGGCAAGGTGCTGCTCGAACCGTGATTCAGGTCGCAGCCGCGAAAGCAAGACAGCCAGAGGATGCGAACGATTCGCAGCAGCGCCGGATCGTGGCTCAGCGCCCGCGCAAGAACGCGGTCGTGGCCCGTGCAATTCGATCGGCGTGGCTTTCGGTCGCGTCGAACCCCGCGCCCTCAAGCCGCAACAGTCGACCGTCGGGCAGCAGCTTGCACACCGCCTCGCCCGCCTGACCGAGATGGGCTTCTTCGGGGACACGGCACTCGATGACGAGACTGGGCACCTTGACTTGACGCAAGCTCGCCGTGAAATCGAAGTCGAAATTCATCTGGTAAATCTGCTTGATCGAGCGGCGGCACTGGATCATTTCGATCATCCGCGCCTCCTGCCCTCGCAACATTTCATCGCTGATCGTTTCAGCGGTCATCAATGCCGGGTTGAACCAGGTCGCGGCCATCGCCGCATAGTCTGCAGCCCATGTGCGCAATCGATGGGAGCCGTCCTGACTGGCCGGGTAAAGTCCCATGTGGCGCCGAACGACCGTCATGATTGCGGCATTGCGGGCCTTTCGACCGACGATGAGGCTGTGGGTCATTCCGATGAGAACCGTGCGTCGGACACGCGCGGGGTTGATCGCCGCCATCGCTGCAGCAATCTTGTTCCCGGTATGAAATCCTATGACATCCGCAGTGGACACCCCGAGCTTGTCCATCAGCTCGAACATGTTGCGAGCGAGGGAGACCATCGAGGCATCTTCGGGCAGCGGATCCGATTGTCCAAAACCCAAAGTATCCGGAGCAATGCATCGGTAACGCGGGCAAAGGCGCTCGATCAGGGGCGCGTAGCTCCAGCCTGACCGCGGCGTCTCATGGAGCATCAGGAGGGCTGCACCCTCTCCCTTTTCATACACATGCAGCTGGCCGGAAGAGGTCGGGATGTATTGACGCTTGATCATGTTGGCAATCTGGCGACGGGGTGCGGGGAAATGTACCATGCCCAAAACAGGGACCATCGCCATGCATGAACCTCAGGACCAGAACCCGCTTGCTCAATCCAAAGTGCACGCGCGCGCACTTTTTCAATGGGCCGCGCACGCGATCCGACAGCCCCTGCCCGAGGCGGTTCGGCGTCGGGCCGCAATCATCCTCGCCGACGACGTGGGCGCAATGGCGGTCGGATCCGTCGAGCCCCAGGTCAAGCGGGCCCAGGAACGCTACTTGGGAAGCCCAGTGGGCAGCGCGCGAGCCAGCGTTTTCGCGCGGGGCGCTCCCGTGACGGACCGCGCGGCAGCAGCCTGTGCAAACGGGATCGCAATCACCTGGTGCGAACTCGACGAGGGCTTTCGAAACGCGTCTTGCCATGCAGGCGCCTACGCTCTACCGGCCTTGCTCGCCGAAGCCGAAGCACTCGAGCTTTCAGCCGGACAAGTGCTTCAGGCGCTCGCCGTGGCCTATGAGGTGACCACCCGTTTCGCGCTGGCCTACCCGTTCCCAGGCTTCTATGTTCATCCTCATGCGGCCTTTGCAGCAATAGGTGCCGCCACCGGTGTATCGCTTGCGCGCGGCCATGACGCAGATCTGCTTCAAAGGAGCGTCACGGGCGCGGCCTCGATGAGCTTCGCCGGACCCTTCAACACCGCAGTGAACGGAGCGCTGATCCGGAATGCGTGGACCGCGGCCGGGGCGTGGATCGGGCTGCAATGCGCCGACTGGGCCGAAGACGGCATCGGAGGCGGCCTAGACACACCGCACGAAGTGTTCGCGACCAGCTTCAGAACGCGTGTGCATCCAGAATTCCTGACGCGCGATCTTGGTTCGAACTGGTCGGTCGAGAATGGTTATCACAAGGTCTACGCTTGCTGCAATTATGCTCATGCTGCAGTCCAGGCAAGCCTGAATTTGCTCGAGAAAACCGGTCCCGTCGGAGAGGACCAGATCAGCCTCATCGAGGTCGAAGCGGGGCCGGGCGGTCTGGCACTGGATGCCATCGAGCCGCCTACGGTGCTGTCGGCCAAGTTCTCCTTACCTCATGCAGTGGCCGCCACCACGCTGATGGGTACGGGCGGCGCGGCCGCGTTCACCCAGGCGACACTGGATGATCCTTCCATCGCCCGACTGAGAAGAAAGGTTCGAATCTCGGCCTATCCGGGCGCGGGTCCGGCGCCGCGCGACCGTCCAGGAAAGGTGACGTGGACGATGAGCGACGGCCGCACGGTGAGTGCCCTGGTCGAGATTCCAAGGGGTGGGGCCGACCAGCCCTTTGACGAAGGAACCCTGATCGCGAAGCTGAGACAACATACGCAGGAGCTCCTGCCCGGCGCTGCAGCCCCGCTGGAGTCCATCATCCGGGGCGAACCCTTGGCCCTTGAGCGGAGCTGGCGAGACACCGTCAGGACATTTGCCGGGACGGACGCCCGATGACCGCGCTTGCTCGAGAGCTCGTCACTCGCCTGTTCGAGCTCCGCTCGCAAGCCCTGCCCCAAGGCGTCGCTGAGGCGGCCAAGCTGCATTTTGTCGACGCTCTTGGAGTCGGGCTGGCCGCATCGGCATCGAGCGCAGGTCAATCGTACCGGCGGATCGCAGCAACGCTCGCCCAGGGGGGCCCTTGCTCAGTGCTGGGGTATGCAGGGGGAGCAGCGGCGGGCGATGCCGCACTGATCAACGGTGGGCTGATCCATAGTCTCGAGTTTGACGACACCCATACCGGCTCGATCATGCACGGCAGTGCGGTCACCGCGGCCGCGGCATTGGCTGCGGCCCAATCGGCGCATCGAAGCGGCAGCGAACTCCTCGGCGCCTACGTCAGAGGCTGGGAGGTGCTCGCTCGATTCGGAATCGCAGCCCCGGGGCGATTTCATGCCTTGGGTTTTCAGGCGACGTCGGTCGCCGGAAGTCTCGCATCCGCCCTGGTTTGCGCGGAGCTGACCGGCCTGGATGAAGTCCAGACCATCAATGCGCTGGGCATTGCACTCAGCCAGTCGAGCGGGGTCATGGAGTTTCTGAGTAACGGGTCGTCCGTCAAGTCGCTCAACCCAGGTTGGGCGGCTCACAGCGGCTGGTTTGCAGCCCGCCTGGCGCAGGCTGGCATGACCGGTCCCGAAACCTCGATCGATGGCCGTTGGGGCCTGTTTGCCCGGTTCAGCGACGCCGTTGATGGGTCAGACCGCTTCAGACAGGCGATCGCCGACCTCGGAGAGCGCTGGCACCTGCCGGATGCGGCGTTGAAGTTTCATCCGTGCTGCCACTACCTTCATCCCTTCATCGAGGCCGCCGGCCGCTTGGCCGAGGGCGGGCTGGACCCGGCCATGATCGAAGAGGTTGTTTGCGAAGTACCCCCAGGCGCAGCCCCGGTCATCTGCGAGCCTTGGTCCCGCGCGCTCAATCCGCCCACCGGACATGCGGCACGCTGGAGTCTGCCCATCACCGTCGCTGCGCGGATCATCGAGGGCCGCGTCGATCTCGACACCTTCGAGACCATGCCGTCCGCTCCAGTGTTTGCACTGGCGCAAAAAATTCGTTGGGAACCGATGATGCACACGGCGTTCCCGCAACGCTTCGAGGCGGTCATTCATCTGAAACGCGTCGACGGCACATTGACATCCGTGCGCATTGATGACGTCGACGGCAATCCCTCACGCCCCGCTCAGCCTGAGCGGGTGCTCACGAAATTCCGCAACAACGCCGCTCGGGCTCTCCCGGAGGAAGCGGTGTCCTCGCTCGCGAAGGCCTGCCTGCAACTCGATCACGCCGAAACCCTCAGGCCGGTTCAGGACGCACTCGCTCGGGCCCGCCATTGACAAGGAGCGGCGCCAGCGCTGGTCAAAAGCGCTCTGATTGCCTATCCTCGCGGCATTCATCCAAAAACGAGCCGATTGCAATGAGCCAACGTCCGCCGATCTGGGAAGGCCTCTCGAGAGAAGAGCACGAATATCACTATAACCCGCAGGTCACGGTCCCCGATTTCGGAGTCTTTCGAGCGCGCCGAGACCCGGCCAATCAGGCGGCCCTCAACGGGCTGAGGCGGGTTGCAGACCAGGCCTACGGGTCCCATCGGCTGGACACCGTGGACATCTACCCGGCCCGGGGTCCGCACAGTCCGGTGCACCTTTTCTTTCACGGGGGTTACTGGCGAGCGCAAGACAAGAGCAACTTTGCCTTCCTCGCTGCGCCGCTGACCGCGGCGGGTGTGTGCACCGTGGTGGTCAACTATCCGCTCTGTCCGGAAGTGACGCTCGATCAGGTCGTCGCCTCGGCTAGGGAATCGATCGCCTGGACCGCTCGCCAAATCGCCCATCATGGAGGCGATCCCGGCCGGATCACGATCTCGGGCCATTCCGCCGGCGCCCACCTGTGCGCCGCTGCCCTCGCCACGGACTGGACTACCTACGGCCTGCCTGCCGATCTGATCAAGGGCGCGGTGCTGATCAGCGGGATTTTCGATCCGGCGCCTGCAGTGCTGACCTCGGTGAACGCCGAACTTCACCTCACACCGGAGGTGATCGCCCGGAACGATTTCGAGCGCCAGCCCGTCCGCGCTCGATGCCCAACCTGGATCATCGCAGGGGGGCTGGAGCCCTGGCAGTTCATCGATCAATCGTTCAGGTATGCCCATCACATGCATCGAGAGGGCTGCGACCCGGGCGTGATCGTCTCGCCCGGATATCACCACTTCGATATCCTTGATCAGTACCTGCACAATGACAGCGACATCATGCGCTCATTGATGGCTGTGGTTCATGCCGGCGGGGCATCATGAGCCTGATCCGCAGCATCTCGCTGACCGGGCTGGAATATTCGCTCCCCGAGGAGAGCGCTTACGGCATGGCACGAGGGCTGACCTCCAAACGGGGGGGCGGCCTTCTCACGATCGAAACGGACGACGGTGTCAGGGGCATCGGAGAGGTCTGGGGTCCGACCTCGATTGGCTCGGCCTACCTCGACCTCGTGCGTCCTTACTTCATCGGCACCTCTCTGTTCGGGCAAAGGCGGGTGCAGCAAATGATCCTCGCCAAGCACTACCACTTTGGTACCCAGAACGCCCTCATCGCAGTCTTCAGCGGCATTGATATTGCTGCCCACGACGCCATCGGCCGACTGACCGGTCAGTCGGTCGCGGACCTGTTGGGAGGGCGCCAGAGGGACCGGGTGCCGGTCTACGCATCGGGGGGTTACTTCACGCGTGAAGATGACCAGATCGAATCTCTCGCTCGGCAACTGGAGCCTCATTCACAGAGCGGCTTCAAGGCCTTCAAGATCAAGATCGGACGCAATCCCCGCGATGATCGCGAGCGGGTGCGGACGGCGAGGAACGTGATTGGCGACGGCCCTCTGTTGGCCGTGGACAGCAACGGCAACTACACCCTCGATCAGGCGCTCGAGAGCATGCGAATGATCGCCGACTACAACATCGGCTGGTACGAGGAACCTCTCGCTCCGCAAGACTGGCGGGGCTATCGCGAGCTGCGGCAACGAGCTCCAATGCCGGTCGCGACCGGCGAGGCCCTGTATGAGCAA
>JBIKVK010000397.1:0-2762 GCA_044356835.1 Burkholderiaceae bacterium | reverse complement strand
TTGCGGCCGTCGGCCCGGTCGCGATCCGCCGCATCCTGGTGGGCGCCGGCGCGGACCCTCTGGTGCAGGAGGTCGACCAGGGCATCATGACCGAGCCCGACACCGAAAAGGTTCAGGCGTTCCTCGGGCGTTGCAACGAACACCTGCTCGCCTGGGCGCCCCAGCGCGACTACGAAGCACTGGCCGCAGATCTCACCGCCGCCGGGGCAGTCTACAGCTCCGTGTACAGCGCCGCCGAGATCGTCGCCGACCCGCACTACCTGGCCCGGGCCGATGTGATCATCGTCGATGATCCCGAACTGGGGCCACTCGCGATGCAGGGGATCGTACCCAAGTTTCCGGATCGCGATCACCGTGTCAGCCATGCGGGTGGAGTTCGTGGTCATGACAACGAACGTTTCTATTCGTCCTTGGGTCTATCGGCCAAAGACATCGAGGCGTATCGTCAAAAAGGCGTGATGTAGCGGGCCTGTGTTGGCTGGCCAGGCCTAAGCCTCGGGTTCGGCTTGCTCATGCCATCGCGATGCGAGCGATTCCAACAACCTCCGGGCGGGCACTGACAGCTCGTCGAGGTTCCTGGCGCAAACGACGAAACGTCGGACGGCCCAGGTTTCGAGCAGCGGGATCACTTTCAGCCCGAACGTCTTGATCAAGGGCCGGCAGGCTTCGTGCGGGACGATTGCGATCGCCAGCCCGGCTGCAACGATCCTGCAGGCGGTGTCGTAGGAGCGCACCTGGACCATTGTTCGAACCGATTTGCCGTTTGCGATCGCAAGACGCTGCTGCATCTGCTGGACCAGACTCCCGCCCGCGATCTGAACTGCGACCCGCTCGAATGGCAAGGTATCGGAAAAATTGAGGCCCTTCCGCCGCGCCAGCTCGTGATGCTCCGCAACGACGACCACAAGGTGATCGCGACGATAGGGCACCGTATGCAGCTCCCGTGTCCCGGTCACTTCCCAGCACACTCCGAGGTCGGCTCGGCCTTCCTCAACGCTTCGCACCACATCGGCGGCGATCCGTTCGTCCAGTTTGACCTTCACGGTTTTGTTGCGCTCGGTGAATGCGGCCAGATCAAAGGGAAGCTGAGCGGTGATGGCCGACATCGTCGAGGCGACCCGAACCATCCCGCGGCGCGCACGGGCGTATTCGGAGAGATCGGCCTGAATCCTAGCCATCGACTGCAGCAAACCGCGCGCTGCCGGCAGCAGCGCTTCACCTGCTGCGGTCAGTTCGACACCGCCGCGGCCGCGGTCAAGCAGCGCCGCGCCGATCTGCGCCTCGAGCGCCGAAAGACGTTTGCTGACGGCCGATACTGTGAGATGTTCCCGATCGGCCGCTTCAGTCAGGCTTCGGTGTTCACAGATGGCAATAAAGACCTTGAGCGATACGGGGTCGAAATGATCCATATTCATCCGCAGGCGGGCTGGTGAGTCCGCGCCTGCTGTTCGCTGGGCCGGAGCAAGAGGCCGCTTCGGCTCGGCGAGAGCGCCCCCCCGGATGCTACTCCGGTTGTCCCGCCTCGGAGAAGGCGCCGAGCGCTTGAGTGGCGGCCTTGACCGCGATAGTCTTGCTGCCTTTCCAGGAGCCTGCCGATGAGCGTTCATCCACTCAATCCTGCCGCCCGCCATGATCCCGTTCGCGACCTGCGCGTCCATCTCGCGGCGGCCCTGCGAATGGCTGTCCTGCACGAGCTCGAGGAAGGGATCGATAACCACTTTACCGTGCAGCTGCCGGGCTCGCCCGGGCGCTACCTGGTGCTTCCTTTCGGGCTGCATTGGTCCGAGGCGCGGGCAGATGATCTGATTGTCTTCGATGACCAGGGTAATACCCTTGAGGGAGATGGGGTGGTGGAGCTGTCGGCCTGGTGCATTCATGCGCCCATCCACCGGATCGCGGGTGCTCCGGTGGTGCTGCATACCCACCAGCCCTGGACCGTGGCTTTGAACATGCTCAAGGACAACCGCCTGCTTCCGGCGAGTCAGAGCGCGGTCTTCGTACACCACTTGATTGCGTATGACGATCACTACCAGGGGACGGCCGACACCCCGGAGGAGGGCGAGCGGCTGGCTGCGCTGATGGGCGATAAGCCGATCGTATTCATGAAAAATCACGGCGTGCTGGTGACGGGCAAGACGATTGCCCAGGCCTACCGGCGACTCTACCGGCTCGAACGCGTTTGTCGCACGCAGATGCTCGCCCTGTCGACCGGCCGCGAGCTTGAAGTGCTGGCTCCGGACATCATCGGCCGGGTTCTGGCGCCGGCCGAACTGGAAACCCATAGCCCCGCCGAGCGTGATCGTCTCTTTTTCGAAGCCATGATGCGCCTCGTCGACCGGGATCTCCCCGGGTATCGTTGAGTCTTGCAATGACCGGGCTCGCCTGGTGTTTCGAGCACAGCTACGCGCAGCTGCCCGGGGTCTTTTTCAGCCACCAGGCCCCCGCTGTCCCTCCGTCGCCGCGATTGCTGATGTTCAATGACCGATTGGCCCGTGATTTGGGGCTTTCCCGCGGCGAGCTGGATGCGCACCAGATCGCAGCCCAGCTGTCGGGGGCGCAATTGCCTGAGGGCGCATCTCCCCTGGCTCAGGCGTATGCGGGTCACCAGTTCGGTCATTTCGCGATGCTGGGAGACGGCCGCGCACTGTTGCTGGGCGAGCACCGCACGCCGGATGGGCGCCTCTTCGATATCCAGTTCAAGGGCTCGGGCCAGACGCCGTTCTCGCGCCGCGGAGATGGGCGGGCCGCGGTCGGACCGATGC